>NZ_RAWI01000929.1 GCF_003612125.1 Corallococcus praedator | reverse complement strand
GACGCAGGGTCGAAGGCGTGTGTTTTGCATGTTGTCTCCGTATTGTCGTTGTCTGATGCGTCGTGTGAATCGGCTCGGACGCATGGGGTGTTGGCGCTAAACCCGCGGGGGCGGGCTCAACGTCGGCGGGACTTTGCAATATGCGTACCACGACGTTTGCGGCGCATTGCACGGAGTTGCAGCGCGTTGATTAACGTTTGCGGATACCGGCGGCTTTGCGTGGGATGTAGCGTGGCGGGACAGTTGATGCAACACATGTCTGCCGTCTGTTCAGCCATGGAGCAGCTGCGATCAGGCGCTCGGCGCGCTTTGCATCCAGCGATCTTCGAGTTCGCGCCACGCACGTCCGACGTTCAGCGCATGGCGGGGATGAAAGTTGCGCCAGTCGCGATAGGCGTCGCCCGGGACATACGCGAGCGCGCGGGCTGCGTCGCCGCCGCCTTCAATGGCGCGCGTGACCGTGCTGTCG
>NZ_RAWI01000928.1 GCF_003612125.1 Corallococcus praedator | reverse complement strand
GCTCACTACAATGATCTCATGCTTGTCTCGTACTAAGACTTCTTTTAACTAATTCTTCGAGGTGCCCTTGAAAGACTCAGCATGAAGTGTCACGAGCAGGTAGGCACTGAAGATGATTTCCCACCACCGCTCAATACTTGAGTAGTCGGTCAGGCGAAAGTCCGCCCAACCCAGTTCATTCTTGACTTGCTTGAAGCCATACTCGATCCAAGTTCTCAAGGTGTACAATCCTGGCAGCCGTAAAATGTCTCCTGGCAAGTTGGTCATGATGAACCAACTATCGGCTTGCTCAGGCTGGTCTGTTGCCCCTTTGGTGATTTGGAAGTAGCGCGTTGAACGGCGATGACCGAAGATGATTTCGCGAATGTGACGGCGCTCGGCTGGGTGTCCAACTAGCGCCTGATCGTATGCTCGCCAACGGTTGTAGCGCACTCGCTGCCCCGGCCCGACCAGGACGCCGTGATTGGAG
>NZ_RAWI01000927.1 GCF_003612125.1 Corallococcus praedator | reverse complement strand
GCGCCATGCGCTGCACCTTCGAGTAGTACTCGAGGTGCGTCGTCATCACCCGCACCGCGCCGAGCGTCGGGCTCTGCACCGTGACCACCGTGCACATGCGCGGCATGCTGCGCACGCCGACATCGGCCGGCCAGGGGAGCGCATGGTGCTGCACCTGCATCACCGGTAGCCGCGTGGCGATCAGGTTGCCGAAGCGCATGCGGCGGCCGGCGGCGTCGAACTCGTCGACCGCGGCGCCGAAGAAGAGGCGGTAGCCGGGCAGCAGTGCCTGCAGCTCGGCCGGCTGGTCGCCCGGGCCGCCCGGCATGTCGGCGTAGCCCTGCGCGATCTCCTGCAGACACAGCACGTCGAAGTCCGCCATCGCGCGTGCACCGTCGACGATGCGCTGCACGCTCACCGTGCCGTCGAGGCCGCGGCACCATTGGGTGTTCCAGGTGACGAGCTTCACTTGATCCCTGCGCGCATGAAG
>NZ_RAWI01000926.1 GCF_003612125.1 Corallococcus praedator | reverse complement strand
AGCGGTGCCAGGATGCCACACGCCCAATACCCGGTTGGCAAACCTGTCAGCGCTTCTAGCTTTTGTGTCCAATCTGAGTAGAGCGATCGGCTCAGCAAGCAAAGCTCCCGCATGGCACCGGGAGGAATCTTTTCTGCTTGGGGAGCCAGCATCCCGGCAGCAGCATGGCTAGCTGCTTGAGCAAAATCACGGGAAAGAACGGTGACAGATGCACCACGTAGACGTAATTCGAGGGCGATCGCTAGACCGATCGCGCCCCCACCAATGACCAAAACATCTGCTGCCATTGCCTGCTGCTTACCATCCAGCGGGAACGGCTTGTAGCGGTCTAGACGGCAAGGGCGTTGTATCGGCGCTAACTTGGCTAGGTGTGGTCAAGGTTGTAGAAACACCCGCGTTATTGATCGGAGCCGCTCCTGTGGCATCGCTGCTAAAGCCCGTATTGCGGGTTGCCGGAGCAGAGCTGTTG
>NZ_RAWI01000925.1 GCF_003612125.1 Corallococcus praedator | reverse complement strand
AAGATATGCCTTCCGAAGAACTGGCGCAGGCGATCCGCTTTGTGCAGCGCGGCTATACGCAAATGGGGCCAGGATTAATGGAAAAGCTCGTTGCCAAACTTCCTTCTGAGGCAGCTTTAGCAGCGCGATCGCCCCAAGTGCAGCTTACGCCTCGCGAACAAGAAGTGTTGCGGCTAATTGGCTATGGCGCGACAAATCGCGAAATTGCTGAAACGCTGTTTATCACCGAAGGCACGGTCAAAACGCACGTCAATCACCTGCTGAATCGGTTGACCTTTCGGAATCGATCGCAGCTTGCCATTTACGCTCACTCTGTTTTTCATGCTGCAAACTGATCGATCGCTGCGATCGAAATGACAAATTTAAGGGCACGGCAATGTTTTGGGGGAATGGCATTGCCGTGCCCCTACGGATTTTGTTCTGCTTCGATCGCTTCTTGAACAAAAAGTTTTGCGAGTCGATCGTAGAT
>NZ_RAWI01000924.1 GCF_003612125.1 Corallococcus praedator | reverse complement strand
ATATTATATCCAATTTTGGGGATTAGCTCCATTTCACAATATTGCATCCCTTTGTTAAGGCGTGTGTGGCACGTCTATAGCCCACAATATTTAGGCCATGATGACTTGTCTTAATCCCTTTTATCAGGTCCAATGTAGTGGCGAACCACTTTATGTAAATAAATAAAGTGAGGGTTTTCGTTAATTAGAGGAGTTAACCAAATCTCACGACATTAACTAAAGACAGCCGTGCAGCGCTTGTAATAATTTAATATTATTCAAATTGTGGTAAGGTTTTTCGCGGATTATCGAATTAAATAACATACTTCACTACTGGTTTCAGAAACGGTCTAATGATTTCAGTTTATATGTTGCCATATTACTCTTGAGGTGGAATGCTTACACTTTCATTTATAGACTAAATATATTATCTAGCCTATGACATTCATCATTTTCTGCTTGGACTACTAGGGTATCTAATCCTTATTGC
>NZ_RAWI01000923.1 GCF_003612125.1 Corallococcus praedator | reverse complement strand
TTGAAGCAACGACCTACACGCTGGCGGGTTTGCTCGAAGCGATCGAGGGCTGGGCAGACGTTGCGCCATCAGAAGCAAAATGATACAAGCGGCTTGAATGGTGTTACTCGATCGAAACCAATATGGTAAATGTGATTCCTGCTCCACTTCAGCGCGTTATTGGTCTTACAGGTGGCGTCGGGATGGGTAAAACCACGATTTCTCACTACTTAGCAGCCACGCATCAAATGCCGATTTTGGACGCTGATCTTTTCGCTCGCGAAGCGGTTGAATTGAATTCGCCAATTTTGGCTGAAATTGTAGAGCGCTATGGTGCCAGCATTCTCCAGCCCGATCGCAGCCTCGATCGCGCCCGTCTGGCTCAAATTATTTTTAGCAGCAGTGCAGAGCGATTGTGGGTTGAGCAGCAGATTCATCCGTTTGTGCGCGATCGCCTCGTTTCAAATCTTAAATCTCTCGCCGCTCAGGGC
>NZ_RAWI01000922.1 GCF_003612125.1 Corallococcus praedator | reverse complement strand
CGCCAACTCGCCGCGGCGCACCGCGAACCGCTCGCGCTTGGCGACGTCGTCGAGAAAACCGTGACGCGCGCGAAAGACATATTGTGCCTTGGAGATCGGCTGCTCGACGACGCCGTCGAACGGCGCGCAGTCATAATAGAGGACGCGCACCAGATGCTCGTCGTCCTCGACGCAGGCGTGCGCGAGATTCTCGACGAGGTCGGCGTCGAAGAACAGCCCGCGGCGCTGCGCCCACGCACGCGGCGCGCCGCCGTCGATCAGCAATACGGTCTTCATCGCCGGACCCGCTGGCTCAAGCGCACGCCCCGCAGCGGCCGCGGACCTCGAGCACCGGGCGGACGGGGGTGAACCCCGTGGCGCGCGCCGCGGCGCGCAGGCCCTCGCTGACGCCGTCGTCGTCGATGTGCGTGGTGCGCCCGCAGTCGTCGCAGACGAGGAAGATGCAGTCGTGGAGGCAATCGGGGTGGGCG
>NZ_RAWI01000921.1 GCF_003612125.1 Corallococcus praedator | reverse complement strand
TAATCATGCACCAAGGCAACTTTCGTCATTAGAAATCCTCAGAAATGCAAGGGAGATGCGATTGAGATTACAGCGAATCGAGTAAAATCTATGACTGAAGCTTTTCTACTCTATGAGTAGAGTCGATCGAATCTGCTATTACAAACCTGTTGCAGCAATTCAGTTTTCAAGACAGCTCTATCTATCCATGTCGTTTGTAGCGGCTGACGCTACACACTTGCTTTCTAACTCGATGCACCCCTGCTCTTACAGTCAGCCAAACCCAAAATCGATACGAACGAAGCTGCAAACCCGCTCAGTTTATTTGCTGAACTTCCGTTTTTATTATCAGATAGCCAACAACACAATTTGCTGTACAAAAACCTTGTGCAGCAAATTTTGTCAAAGCTGTGATGAATTTGGAAAACAGTTTTAAGTTGATATAAAACTCTTGTGAGTTCCAACTTTACAGAATTCGGACAATACGTATC
>NZ_RAWI01000920.1 GCF_003612125.1 Corallococcus praedator | reverse complement strand
CCACGAGGGCGGAGCGGTCTTGGGGTCCCACGCGGGAGCAGGGCTTCGTCTGGCACTGCTCCGATCAGCCCTGCGGGAGATTGGTTTTCCCTTCCACGCCTGGCGTGGAGACGCTCTTTCATCGAGAAGGAAACGCCATGTATGCTCACACGCCCCGCGCCGGCTCTTCGTCCGGCACCCCACTGGATTCCAAGAATGAACCCGCCACCGCCAGCGATACCGCAAAGGGTGCGGCCGGCAGAGGCCAAGAAAAGGCACTGGTGAAGGAAACCACGCTCGATTCGGTCGCGGGTGAGGAAGACCCGGGTGCCTCGCTCGACATCGTGGCGCCCGTCGTGCCGCAGAAGGGCCGCGCTGACTGAGGGAGTGCGCCCCAGGGTTCACTCAGCGAGGCAGCGCGGGGTCTAAAGCAGCGTGCGGTACAGGTCAAGGTACGGAACGGCCGCGCGTTGCCAGCTGAAGTCCTGCGC
>NZ_RAWI01000091.1 GCF_003612125.1 Corallococcus praedator | reverse complement strand
GGTGGGAGGCACGGGCGGAAAGGGGCCTTGCGGCTACGGACCCACGGCCCTGGCCACCGCGTCCACCACCTCCTGGTCGGTGGGGAACGCCAGACCCGTCTTGCGGATGACGACCCGGCCGTTCACGGCGACTTCATAGATGCCCGAGGAGCCCTTCTTCAGCTCCGCTTCCAACTCCAGCTCTTCCTTCAGCGCGGCCGCCGCACGGGCGGCCCTGGGGGCATAGCCTCAAGCCGTGCAGTAGGTGATGGTCACCGTCGTCTGGGTCATGGGAGGCCTCCTGGCGTTTCGGGGTGCCCCCTTTCGTTAATCCTCGCGCGGGACAGGCGCCAGTGCCGAACGCGCGTTCCCCCTCCCGCCGCCACCCGCTAGCTTGCGCCCGCCATGACGACCGTCTTTCCGCCCCTGGAAGCCGCCTATGACCCGGAGGCCTTCCGGACCACCGCCCACGCCCTGATGGACCAGTTGGCGGACTACCTGAAGGCCGCGCTGAAGGGGGGCGCGATGCCGGTGCTGCCCTGGGCGCCGCCTTCCGTGAACCAGGAGCGCTTCGCCACGCCCTTCCCGGAGGAGCCTCCCGCCGAACTGGCCCCGGCCTTCGCGAACCTCATGGCGCGCGTGCTGGAGGGCTCCCACCACCTGCACCACCCGCGCTACGTGGGCCACCAGGTGACGGCGCCGCTGCCGCTCGCGGCCCTGTGCGACGCCGTGTCCTCGCTGCTCAACAACGGCATGGCCGTGTACGAGATGGGCCCCGTGGCCACCGCGATGGAGCACCATGTGCTCGCGTGGATGGCCGCGAAGCTGGGCCTGCCGGAGGGCGCCCGGGGCGTGCTCACCTCCGGGGGCAGCGCGGGCAACCTCACCGCGCTGCTCGCCGCGCGGCAGGCGAAGGCCGGCTTCGATGCGTGGAACGGCGGCGCGCACGCGGGCCCGCCCCTGACGGTGCTGGTGCCCCGCTCCGCCCACTACTGCCTGGCCCGGGCGGTCCGCATCATGGGCTGGGGCGAGGGCGGCCTCACGCCGGTGGACGTGGACGCGCACTTCCGCGTGCGGCCGGACGCGCTGGAGGACGCGCTCCAGGGGGCTGTCCAGAAGGGGCGCAAGCCCATCGCGGTGGTGGCCAGCGCGGGCTCCACCGCGACCGGCGCCTTCGACCCGCTAGAGCCGGTCGCGGACTTCGCCGAAAAGCACGGCCTGTGGTTCCACGTGGACGGCGCGCATGGGGCCGCGGCCAGCCTGAGCCCGAAGTACCGCGCGCAGGTGAAGGGCATTGAACGGGCGGACTCCGTGGTGTGGGACGCGCACAAGGGCCTCTTGATGCCCGCGCTGGTGACGGCGGTGCTCTTCCGCGACGGGGCGCGCTCCTTCGACGCCTTCTCCCAGGAGGCCCACTACCTCTTCCACGGCGACGACCCACGCCCCTACAGCGACGTGGGCCTGCGCACCCTGGAGTGCACCAAGGAGATGATGCCCCTCAAGGTGTACGCGTGCCTGTCCGTGCTGGGCACGCGCGTCTTCGAGGAGGCCGTCACCGCGTCCTACGACCAGGCCCGGAGGTTCGCGGCGATGCTCGCGGCCACCCCGGACTTCCAGGTGGCGGTGCCCCCGGACTGCAACATCGTCTGCTTCCGCCACACGCCCGCGCACATCCCGAAGGAAGGCTGGGATGCCCTCCAGGCCCGCCTGCGGGAGGCGCTGGTCACCCGGGGAAATTTCTACCTGGTGCAGACGCGGCTGCCGGACGGGGTGTACCTGCGCACCACCCTCATCCACCCCCTCACCGGGGATGGGGACCTGGAGGCCCTCCTGGAGGCCCTCCGGAGGGCGGCCGGACCCTGAATTTTGTGTGCAAGGGAGTCGCCCGGGGCCACGAAACGCGATAGGGGCGGGTCGCCATGCTCGTCTCGCTCGTCATCCCCGTCTACAACGAGATTCCCACCCTGGCGGAAATCCTCCGCCGTTGCATCGCCGTGGACTTCCCGAAGGAGCTCGTCCTGGTGGACGACTGCTCCAAGGACGGCAGCCGTGAATTCCTGCGGCAGTTGTCCGAACAGGGGCTCTCGCTGCTGGGGGGAAACCCGAAGAACCGCAACGAAGTGCGCGTGCTCTTCCAGGACAAGAACCAGGGCAAGGGGGCCGCGCTGCGCCGGGGGTTCGCCGAGGCCACCGGGGACATCATCCTCGTGCAGGACGCGGACCTGGAATACGACCCCCGGGACATCCCGCGCGTCATCCAGCCCATCCTGGACGGGGACGCGGACGTCGTCTTCGGCAGCCGCTTCATCGGTTCGCCGCGCCGGGTGCTCTATTACTGGCACACGGTGCTGAACAACCTGCTGACCATGCTCTCCAACATGACCAGCGGCCTCAACGTCACCGACATGGAAACCTGCTACAAGGCATTCCGTGCGGAGGTGTTGCGGTCCGTGCACGTGGAGGAGGACCGCTTCGGCTTCGAGCCCGAAATCACCGCCAAGGTGGCGCGCGGAAACTGGCGCGTGTTCGAGGTGCCCATCAGCTACCACGGGCGCACCTACGAGGAGGGTAAGAAGATTGGATGGAAGGACGGCGTGCGCGCCCTCTACGCCATCGCGAAGTACTCCGTGAAGCGCTGACGCCCGCCCGGCTGCTGTCCTGGGGGGGATGCGCTCAACCCTCCGGGCGGCACGGCGGGATTGCGGAGAATGGAACACAGCGGCCGCTGGGGCTGGTTATCCAGCAGGCGGAACCCCAAGGTGCTTCCGGCTTTTCTTCCTCCGTATTGCGGCGCGTAGTAGTTTCGTCAACGCACTCCGTCTGAAGGGCTGGGAAGTTTCGGGGCCCTTCCGAAAGTTTCCGCCCCCGTATGTTCGACTGGCTCCACACCCTGTTTTCGCGCGACCTCGCCATCGACCTGGGTACGGCGAACACGCTCATCTACATCCGCGGTCAGGGCATCGTCTCCAACGAGCCCTCGGTCGTGGCGGTGCAGCAGGATTCGCGCGGGGGCAAGAAGGTCCTCGCGGTGGGCAAGGAGGCCAAGGAGATGCTCGGCAGGACGCCGGGCAACATCGTGGCCATCCGGCCCATGAAGGACGGCGTCATCGCCGACTTCGAAATCACCGCCGCGATGCTGCGCTACTTCATCCAGAGCGCGCACAACCGCAAGACGCTGGTGAACCCCCGCATCATCATCGGCATCCCGTCCGGCATCACGGAGGTGGAGCGCCGCGCGGTGCGCGAAGCGGCCGCCAACGCGGGCGCCCGGGAGGTCTACCTCATCGAGCAGCCCATGGCCGCGGCGATTGGCGCGGGCCTGCCGGTGACGGAGCCCAGCGGCAACATGATTGTCGACATCGGCGGTGGCACGTCCGACGTCGCGGTCATCAGCCTCGCGGGCATCGTGTTCGCCAAGTCGGTGCGCATTGGCGGCGACAAGCTGGACGAGGCGATCATCCAGTACGTCAAGCGCAAGTACAACCTGCTCATCGGTGAGCGCACGGCGGAGCTCATCAAGATGGGCATCGGCACGGCGTACCCGACGGACGAGGTCATGACCATGGAGATCAAGGGTCGCGACCTGGTGGCCGGCGTGCCGCGCACGCTCACGGTGTCCAGCGACGAGGTGCGCGACGCGCTCGCCGAGCCCGTCAACGGCATCGTGGAGGCCGTGAAGCTGACGCTGGAGCGCACGCCCCCGGAGCTGGCCGGTGACATCGCCGACAGGGGCATCGTGCTGGCCGGTGGCGGCGCGCTGCTCAAGAACCTGGACACGCTGCTGCGCGAGGAGACCGGCCTGCCGGTGTTCCTCGCCGAGGACCCGCTCTCCGCCGTGGTGATTGGCGCGGGCAAGGCGCTGGAGTCGCTCGACATCCTCCGCCAGGTCTGCCAGCCGGGCTGAAGTCCCCTTCGCCCTTCGCTGCACCGTGACGGCGCTGGACCCGCTTTTCAGGGGTCGGCGCCGTTCGCGTTTCCGGCCTCCGGGGTGCCTGCGGCGGGGGTGCCTGCGGCGGGGGCGTCCTTCGGCGGAGGCAGCCCGGTGGGCTCCACCACCCGCGCCACGCAGTTGGGGCGGCGTCCCTCGCGGTTGTTCTCCTCCTGGTTCCAACGCTGGATGAGGTCGCCCTTCAGCATGACCATGACGCCCTCGGGGTGCTTGTGGGGCACCTTGGTGTCCATGCACGCGTCGAAGGCGAGCTTCATCCAGACAGGCGCGGCGCGGACGGCGAAGCCCTGGAGCGCATCCAGCCCCCCGAACCCGTCCAGCCGGCCGGTGAACACCGTGTAGCCCTCCTTCGCCTCACGGCGGGCGCGGACCAGCACCGCGCCAGCGCGCAGGTCCGGGGCCAGACGGGAGAACGCCGGGGTGACCTCACCGGAGTGCAGGTACTTGAGCAGCGCGTCGCGGGCGAAGAGCAGCGGCAAGGACGTGGTGAAGAGGCGCTTGCCCCGCGCATCCCCCGTGCGCGTGAGCTCCAGGGCGAGCAGCGCGACGACCTCCGGCTCCATGCGGGAGAGCACCGCGTCGGACTCCTTCGCGGCCTGCTCCATCGCGCGCGCGGGCTGCTCCAACGTGTCCCGCGTGAGGCCCAGCACCGTCTGGTCGATGGGGGACTTCAGCGCCAGCCGCTCCTCCTCCTTCGGCATCCGCCGGCCGGTGAGCAGATCCAACAGCAGCATCCGCTCCGGCTGCCGCGTCATCGCCGGGGGAATCCAGTCGCGCAGCACGTAGGGCGTGTGCGCGGGCCCGACGACCTCCGCCAGCCGCCCGGCCAGCACCAGGAAGTCCCAGCTCCGGTGGCGGGGGTCCTGACCAAAGCGGTGCACCAGCGCCGTCGCCGCGTCCTTGCGCCACGCGCGCAGGTGGATGCGGACGAACAGCTCCAACTGCTCCACGGTCTCCGGCGGATGCTTCGCGGCGAACGCCTCCAGCCGGCTGGAGGTGTCCCGCACGAAGTCCCGGGTGGGGCCCCACGTCAGCTCGCGCGACGCCAGCGGGTCCTCCAGCTCCTTGCGCCAGCGGGCCTCCAGCAGCGCGCGGCCGACGTCGGGCGAGTCCGGGAAGCGCTTCGCCAGGCTCTCGTATTCAGGCAGGGCCAGGGACGACAGCACTTCCAGCGTGCGGGCCCGCCGCAGGTAGAGGGCGGGCAGTGGCTGGTCCCGGAACGCGTTCTCGTGCTCGTAGTAGCGCTCCAGGGCCTCCTTTCCCAGGCCGGCGGAGGCCATCAGGTCCTGCGCCAGGGATTGGGCGCCCAGGTCGTTCTGCCACTGGTGCATCAGCATCCGGGCGAAGGTCGCGGTGTTCTTCGCGCGCGGGTCGCCGGGCCGGTGGTCGTGGGTCTGCGCATCCGCGAGCAGGACGCTGCGGGCCCCCAGCTCGCGCGCTCGGACGTTGCCCGCCTCCACCTCCGCGACGGCGGAGGCCACCTGTCCCGCGAGCTGCCAGCGGCCGGCCTCCATGTGGCCGAGCACGGTGGATTCCCAGTCCGCCTTCGCGACGACGAGCGCCTCGTCCGGGAAGAGCAGCGACCCGCTGCCCGGCAGCGGCCGCCGGCTCAACAGACCCATCGTGCGCGACGCCGAGGGCCCCTGGCCTTCCAGCGTCGCCGCGCCGCGCACGTTGTAGACGATGTGGTCGCCGGCCGTCGGCAGCACCACGTCCTCGAAGGGCCACTCCGAACCGGGCCAGCTCGCCCGTCCGTGCGGTACTTCGCCCTTCTCCAACGTCACGACGCCGTCCACCCGTACACCGGGCGCCACCTCCCAGTGCTGCGCGCCGATGCGCACCACCACCGGCCGCGACAAGCCATTGATCACCGACACGGCGTGCTTCTGGCCCAGGCTGAGCAGCGCGCCGCCCAGCCCCACGCCCACGCAGAGCCCCAACACCACGCAGCCCACGACGCCCGCGCGGCGCCACGCCCGCCGTGCCGGGGGCGGCACCTGCCCGATGACCTGGAGCGGCGCCGACGGCGTCCCTCGCACCAGGTAGTCGTTGAGCGGCCACACCGGCAGCCCCAGCACCGTCACGGTGCGCTCGGCGACGAAGGGTGCGTCAGGCGCGGTGGGCGCGGGCTGGCCCTTCCAGCGCAGGCCCGTGCCCAGGAAGGAAGGCGTCCGGGGCGTCGGGGCCGAGGTGACGAACGCCCCCCGGTCCTCCACCAGCGCGGCGAGCAGTTCCCGCGTGGGCCCCGGCCGCTCCTGCGCCAGCCGTTGCATCAGCAGCGCGTGCACCTTCCACGCGTCTCCTCGCGCGAGCGCCTCCGCCAGTGCGGCGTCCGGCAGCAGCTCGGCCAGACGTGGAGCGCGCTCCAGCAGGCCGCTGGGATCCGTGGGCAGGGCGAGGGACATGGGGGCGCATTCAACCCATCACCCGGAGGGTGGGGGCAAGCCCCCGAGCCTTGAATCGCCTCCGGCGGGTGCCCATGCTCCGCGCCATGGACGCGATGGACTTCTGGATCCTCTCCGTGATTCTGGCGCTCGGGCTGGGGCGCTTCCTGCAGATGCGCGACATGCGCCGCGCGCCCTCCCAGGAGCAAGCGGTGACTCCCCGCAAGCTGACCCCCATGCGCATCACCGCGCGGGTCCTGCTGGGCTATGCCTACCTCATGGCCGCGCTGCTGATGATCCGCTTCCTCGTCGGCCGGGCATAGATGGCAACCCGGGCCGACGGGCCGGCCCTCAGTGCTTGCCGTACTCCAGCTTCGTGCCCTTGCGCTGCGCGTAGATGTACGCCTCCATCGCGCGCATCCTCGGGTCCCCGTCCGCCAGCGGCTTGCCGCGCGCCGGGTTCTCGATGCACCAGTTGATCATGTCGCGCAGCAGCGCCACGCGGCCCAGCTGCACCTGGTACTTGGGATAGGTCTCCGGGTGGGTGTTGGCCCCGTCCGGATGGCACATGTCACACGACACGCCCACCGTCCCGCCCACGGCCTCCGCGTCGTGGAACACGCGGTGTCCCTCCTTCACGAACGCCTGCGTGGAGTCCGCCCATATCTGCTCGTCGCGCTCGGAGTAGGCGCCGTAGGTGTGGCCCGTCTGAAGATGGGCCTTCTGCTGCTGGGGCACCGCCTTCGCGCCGGACTCCGCGCCCACGCCGCCCTGACGCACGTCGCTGCTGGCGGGCTTCGCGCCCGGATTGGGCTGCGGCGCGGGCGCGGGGGACTTCTTCGCGTTGGGGGGCGTGGCCTGGGCCAGCGCGGGCCCCGGGACCTCGTCCCAGAGCGCGTCCGGGTTCTTCTGGCGCCAGTCCGCCATCAGCTTCGAGGAGGCGCGCAGGGCCTGCTCGCGCGTGAGCTTCTGGCCCTCCTTCACGCCCTCCACTTCCAGCGACGTCTCACCGTCGCACAGGCCCAGCACCAGGTTGCCGTCCTTCGACGCGGGCACGACGTGCTTCGGCAGGGGCTCCGACACCGGAGGCGCCGGCTTCGTGACGGGAGACGTGGCCAGCGCCACGCCCCCGGCGAAGGACAGGGCCGCGCACGGGACCACGAGCAGCTTCATTCGCAAGGTCATGAGAGGGGGTCCTCGTCGAGGCTAGTAGGTGGGCAGCTTGGGCTTGGGAGGCGAAGCCTGCTTGCCATTGGAGGCCAGGTAGCTGGAGCGCACGGTGATGGGGTCGCGCTGCCAGAGGTTGTAGACCTTGTCCACGAGCCCTGACTCCAGCACGTCCATGCGGCCGGTCCCGCAGCCGTCGAACTGGCTGAACGGATCCGCGCGGTTCATGGGCACCGTGAGCGCGGGCAGGCCCTCCGGCGCGTACGGCCACGGCCACGCGGTGGACAGCATCCCGTGGAACTGGATGTTGCCAATGCGGTTGCTGAGCAGTTGGTGCGTGTGGCCGTGGATGACGGTGACCTTGTCGTACGGCTTGAGGATGGCCTGCACCTCGTCCGCGTCGTCGGTCCAGAAGTTCCAGGGCTTGTAATACTTGTAGAGCGGCGAGTGGCTGAAGACGATGAGGGGCGTCGTCTTCGCCACCTTGGCCAGGTCGTTCTGGAGCCACTGGCGCTGCTCCCCGCCGACCTCGAAGCGGGACTGGATGCCATTGTCCAGACCAGCGACGATCTTCATCCGCTCCATGGGGGTGAGCTTCCGCTCCGTCCAGAAATCCTTCTCATGGATGGAGTTGAGCACCACGAAGTGCACGCCCTTGTGGTCGAAGGAGTAGTTGGGCGCGCCGAACAGGTCGCGCCACAGCTCGCCCATGTCCAGGAACCAGTCGTGTTCGCCCACCATCATCTTGATGGGGGCCTTCACGCTCTTGAGGATCTGGGCGCCCAGCTTGAGCTCACCCGCCTGCCCCAGCTGCGCCAGGTCCCCGCCGAACAGCACGAAGTCCGGCTGCGGGTCCAACGCGTTGACGTCATCCACGGCCTTGAGGATGGCGCGCACGAAGCGGTCGTTGAGCTTGTTCTCATACAGGTGCGTGTCGGAGATGTACGCGAAGGAGAACTTCGGCTTCTCTCCCTGCGCCTCCGCCACGTTGACCAGCTGGAAGCTCTGGGGCGTGAGCTTGCCCATGCCCGCGACGATGCCGGCGGAGATGCCCGCGACGCGGAGGAAGGCGCGGCGGTCCAGCTTCTTCAGGCCCTCGAAGAAGGCCTCGCGCTCGGCGTAGTGCTTGGTTTCGATGCTCCGGAACTTGTTGCCCATGGCGCGCCTCCGCTATTGCTGCTTGGTGGTCGTCACCGGGGTGACGTCGCCGTAGATGCCCAGGTCCGCCGGGTTCTTCACGCTCAGGTCCGGGTTGGGCGCCAGGTCGCCCAGGTTGCCCTTCTTGCCCAGGGCCACCGCGGTGTCCCGCTCCGGCCGGGTGTTCTTCCGGGCGCGCTGCTTCGCGAGCTGCTCCTTGTTGAGCTTGTCGAACTTCGTGTCCGTGAGCGTGAAGAGGAACGCCACCACGTCGTCGATTTCCGGCTCCGTGAGGCCCAGCCGCTGCATCCCTCCGTCGAGGAAGGGATTGGCCACGCCGCCCTTGTTGTAGTGGTCCATCACGTCCCACAGCGTGGTGAGCGACCCGTCGTGCATGTACGGCCCGGTGATGCCCACGTTGCGCAGGGTGGGCGTCTTGAACGAGCCCACGTCGTTCTCCTGCTTCGTCACCAGGAAGCGGCCCAGCTCGGAGAACTCCGTCTGGAGCGCCAGCTCGTCGATCTGCTTCTCATCCCCGGTGCGCACCACCTGCACGCCCTTGCGCGCCAGGGTAACAAAGTCCTGCTTGTGCGCGGCGACGCCGATGTTGTGGAACTTCTGGTCGCTGAACAGCGGCGACACGGCGTTGCCCGCGTGACAGGAGTTGCAGCGCGCCTTGCCGTTGAAGAGCGCCCAGCCGTTCTTCTCCGACGCGGTGAGCGCCTTGGCGTCACCGGTGATGAACTTGTCGAAGCGCGCGCTGCCAGAGAACTGCATCCGTTCGAACGCGGCGATGGCCGCCGCCAGGTCGTCGTAGTTCACCTCGCGGCCGAAGACCTTCTGGAACTCCGCGGCGTACTCCGGAATGGCCCGCACCTTCTTCACGACGGACGCCTCGTCCGGCATGCCCATCTCACGCGGGTTGAGGATGGGCAGCTTCGCCTGGTCCTCCAGCGTGCCCGCGCGGCCGTCCCAGAACTGGGTGGCGTTGAAGAGCGCGTTGAGCACCGTGGGGCTGTTGCGCGTCACCTTCTGCTGGCGGATGCCCTCCGACAGCGCTTTGCCGTCGGTGAAGCCCAACTCCGGCTCATGGCACGTCATGCACGCCACGGTGTTGTCCGCCGACAGGCGCTTCTCCCGGAAGAGCTTCTCCCCCAGCGCCACCTTCTCCGGCGTGGGCTCCGAACCCGGCGGCACCGCCAGCCGCCACAGCGTCGCGGAGACGCCGGGTGGCAGCTTCAGAGGAGGCGTGGAGGAGGCCTGCGAAGGCGGGGACGCTGCGAGCCCCACACCGGTGTTCAGCACCACGGCGAGCACCGTGACGACGCCCGAAGGCAGCCGCATGACACCCCTCCCGCCAGCCTTCAGGAGCCCACGCGGGACATCCGCGCGACCTGCGACCGGATGCCTCTCATTTCACGCAAGAGGGGCAAATCGGGCAATGTCACTCCGACGCGGGGGCGCGTGAAGTGTCTTGGATTCGAACCTCCGTACCCACCGTGCGAGTCGGGTCCCGATTGGGCTTCATCTTTCCGTGGAGGCTGAACGCTGGCTCACATCCGCGACGGCCTTGCGCAGCCAGGCATGCGCCGGGTCGTGTTGCATGCGCTCGTGCCAGAGCTGGCTCACGGTGAAGCCCGCCAGTTCCAGGGGAGGGCTCAGCAGCTTCAGCCGGAACGCGGGCGCCAGCAGGAGCGCCATGCGCTCCGGGGCGAGCAGCAGCAGGTCCGTCCGGGCGACCATGAAGACGGCCAGGAAGAAGTGCGGCACCGCCACCATGACCTGACGGGACTTGCCCAGGCGGGCCAGGGCCTCGTCCGCCAGACTTCCCGTGCCCCCCATGGGCGCCACGCTGATGTGCCCGTGTTCCAGATAGCGCCCGAGCGTCAGCCGCCCCTTCGTGACGGGGTGGCCCTCCCGGGCGAGGCAGACGAAGCGCTCCTGGAAGAGCGCCTGGACGCGGAAGGCGGAGGGCATGTTCCCGAAGATTCCGAGCGCCAGGTCCAGGCTGCCCCGTTCGAGCGCGTCCTCCAGGCCCTCCCCGGGCCCGCGCACGCGCACGGACACACCCGAGGCGGCTAAGCGGGTGAGTTCCTGCATCAACGGTGGGAGCACCACCATGCCCGCGAGGTCCGCCGAGGACAGCCAGAAGGTCCGCCGCGCCGTGGCCGGGTCGAACTTGCGCGCACCGTGCAGCGCCCCGCGAAGCTGCTCCAGCGCCGCGCGCAACACGGGCGCCAGCGACTCCGCCAGCGGCGTGGGCACCATGCGCCCGCCACTGGGGACGACCAGCGGGTCGCCCAGCCGGTGGCGGAGCCGGGCCAGCGCGTGGCTCACCGCCGACTGACTCACCCCCAGCCGGGCCGCGGCGGCCCGATTGCTGCCCTCGGTGAGGACGGCGTCCAGGAAGACGAAGAGGTTGAGGTCGCGGACATCGATGTGAAGGTTGTTCATTCGGGAGGTGACGACGTTTCAGTCCATTCAATCACATCCCGGGGCTACTTTTCCTCGTGTCACCCGCACCCGGAGCCGCCATGAAGAACCTCTCCCTCGCCGCCATCGCCACGCTGTGCCTCGCCACCCAGGCGCTCGCCGCCGAACCGCCCAGCATCGTGGGGCACTGGAAGTCCACGCAGTGCGAGGCCCGCCCGGGCGCGGGTGACCAGAAGTATTACGTGAAGCGCGACTTCACCTATTCCAAGACGGACTCCAAGGCGGTCATCACCTTCTACGTGGACGGCACGTGTGACGAGGCGAAGAAGATGTCCCGCGTGGTCATCACCGGCCCCTATGCCGTGCGCTCCCCGGCCATCGACAAGGCGGGCGCGACCCAGGGCGCGTCTCCTGCCCACTTCCTCTTCTCCACGCTGAAGATCACGCCCATGGCGGAGGGCTTCGCGCAGTACCTCAACAGCGCGCCCCCCGGGACGTGTGGCACGCAGAAGTGGACGGTGGGCAAGGAGCAGGATGTCACGGGCACCAATGGGTGTTCGGTGATCTTCTCCTTCAACACCTGCCCCTGGGAGCAGGACGTCGTGAAGGTCACGGGGGATGAGCTGTTCTTCGGAGCCCGACCGGCCACCGGAGGCTGCAACGCCGACGCCACGCACATGCCGGCGGACCTCCAGGTGCCGCTCAAGCGCGCGAAGTAGCCTCGCGGCCTAATAGGTCGTCGCGCGCAGGGTCACGTTCGCGATGGACGTGGGGTTGTGCACGGAGACGTACCAGGTGCCGGCGGCGGGGCTGGGAATGGAGCAGTACTCCGCGGTGCCGCCGTCGGTCGACGTGCAGACGAAGGTGCTCGTCGGGGGCGCCGCGGTGTGGACGTAGAGGTTGGCGTCGCCGGTGCCGCCGCTCAGCCGGACATTGAGGGACGGGGTCCCCGCAGCGACGGTGAAGGAGCGATGGAGCCACTGGCCCGCGGTGGGGACCGACAGGACTTCGGACAGGCGCGGGGTGACGGGTCGGCTGCGGATGTTCGTCACCCACGGCTCGATGGCCGAGACGCGGGCGAAGACGCTCGGATGGTTGGCCTGTCCGCAGCCCGCGGTCCAGCTCGTGAGTCCCGCGAGGAGCTTCCCCGACGCGCCGTTGACGACCAGCGGGCCACCACTGTCCCCATGGCAGATGCTCTGTCCCGCGACGCCACCCGCGGCGATCATGGAGGCGGTCAGCGGAGGCGCGGCGTTCGTGTACGCGCTGATGGGCAGGTCCACGGTCCGCAGGTCGTCCTGGGGCGCGCCGAACGGGACCAGACCTCCCCAGCCCGTCGCGGTGGCGATGACGCCCACATTGGTGCGTCCGGCCGTCACATCCGCCGCCGTGGCCATGGTGATGCCCTTCACCGTGGTGGCGTTCAGGGTCAGCGGAGAGGCGAGCCGTACGAGCGCCACATCCATGTCGAGCGTGCTCGGAATGTAGCCCGGGTGCAGCAGGAAGTCGGCCACCTGCACGACCTGCCCCGTGGAGGTCATCAAGCTGCGGGTCGCGCTGCCCGCGCCAAGGCTCACGGTCGCGGGGTTCCTGCCGGCGACGCAGTGCTGCGCGGTGAGGACGTACCATTGGCCCAGGATGGCACCGCCACAGAAGTGCGCGCCGCTGGCGGTCCGCAAGGAGACCTGCCAGGGAGCGTTCGTGATGGCCGTGGTGGTGCCACCGACAATCTCTTGCGCCGCCTCCCCCACTTCCGCCCCGTCCACCGGCAGGTCCTGCGGACCGCAGCCTCCCATCAACGCGGCGCCCATCGCGCCCAGGGACAGGACCGCGTGGATGCGGTGCGAAGACTTCGTGCGGGACATCAAGGGCAAGGAGGCCACGGGGACACACTCCACGAGCAGAAGGTTCGAGGCAGGCATTGCAGGGGACATGCCTCGCAGGCTCCCAGTGCCAGCGTGGGATGCGAGCCCGCCCACGCGGCCCGTGACACGTCAGGGCGTGTTCCTGACGCGTCCGTGGAACCAATAGACCGTCACGCGCAGGTTCGCGCCCGCGTAGTCGGCGGTGCCCAGCACGCAGACGTACCAGGTGCCGGCGGCGAGGCTGGGAAGGGAGCAGTACTCCGCGTTGCCACCGGTGCCCGTCGAGGCGCAGGTGTACGGGGTGGAGGTGGGCGTCGCGGTGTGGACATAGAGGTCGCCGTTGCCCGTGCCATCGCCCAGCGCCACGTTGAGGGACGCGGCGCCCACCGGCATGGTGGCGGTGAAGTGGGTCCACGTGCCCGTCAGGCCGGCCACCCCCGTCTGGGGCAGGAGCGAGCTGGAGGTCCGACCCGCGACGTCGGTGAGCCATGTCTGGAATGAAGAGATGCGGGCATGCATGCGCGGGGTGTTGGGCCGTCCACAACCGTTCGAACCCCAGCTCACCACGCCCGCGAGGATCTTCCCGGATGCGCCGTTGACGACCACCGGCCCTCCGTTGTCACCGTGGCAGGTGTCCGGACCGCCCATGGAACCGGTCCCCGTGGCGAGCTGATCCGCGGTGATGGGCCCGAACACGGGGATGGCGGCGAAGTTGGAGACGATGGGCAGACCCACCTTGCGCAGGGTGTCCGGCAGCGGGTTGGGACCACTCAACGCCGTCAGGCCCCAGCCCGTCACGGTGGCGGTGACGCCCGGCGCGAGGAAGCCCGCCGTCTCGTCCGAGCGCGTGGCCAGGGGGCAGTTCTGCGCGGTGACGATGGAGCTGGCGTCGAGGATGGCGCCCCCGCAGAAGGCCGTACCGCCCGCGTCCTGCAACGACACCATCCAGGGGAAGTCCGTGATGAGGGCATTCGTGCCCCCGACAATCTCCTGATGCGTCCGTACCCAGGGAGGACAGCACGCACTTCGAAGGAGAAGAGGCCAGGGGACACACTGCTGAGAGGGATTGCGAGCATCTAGCACCCGCGCCTCCGGCCATGTCATCGCCCTACGGGCTGTCACCGCGCCGCGTCGCGCATGGCGCTACGGTTCGGGGACGCGCAGGTCGCGCGAGCGCAGCAGCATCGCGGACGCGGTGGCCGGGGCGAGCACCGACGCGACGATGATGCACCAGTCCCAAGGCCCCCGGGCCCGGACCGCGTTGAAGGTGACGGCCTGCACCAATGTCAGACAGGCATCCGCGGTCGTGAGCCGGCCGAGGAGCGTGGCCAGTCCATCCCGCCAGCGGCGCATCAGGAGCAGCAGGCCCGCGACCAGCCCCGCGTCGAACAACACCCAGCCGCCCTGCACCCAGGGCGAGGGGAACCACCGTGTGCTCACCGGCAGCGCGAGCAGCAACGTCCACGGCACCAGCAGCGCGGTCAGCGTGCGCACGAAGAAGCGCGGCCTTCGCAGCAGCGTGAGGAGCCCGAACTTCACCAGGCTGCCCCGCGCGAAGGCTCGAAGCGCGTCGTAGACGGCCCAGGGGGCGGGTTCGTCCGCCGGATGGGAGAGGAAGAGGGGCACCCACGCGTCGGGGCGGAACTTGGCCTTGAAGGCGCGCAGGCCCTCGAAGTCGAACAGGGGCCGACCGGCGGTGCGCGCGAATCGCAGCCACGGGCGCACCGGCCCCGAAAGCGGCGCCAGCCCCAGCGTCACATACCGGCGGCCGTTCGCCGCGGCGGCGCGCATCGCGGCATCCACCAGGGTCTCCGCGGTGCCGTTGGGCGCGGAGGGTTCGCGCAGCAGGTCCTGGAGGAACCAGCCGTCGCGCGCGAACACGGGCGTCACGGACAGGAAGCCCACCACGCGGCCCTCCACCTCCGCGACGAAGGCCCGGCGCTCGCGGGCGAAGGCGTCCGGGGCCAGCCCCACCAGGAAGCCCATGGTCGCCATCCGCCGGGACGCAAGCCAGTGCTCGGCCAACACCTCCACGGCTTCGCGCAGCGGATGGCCCGGCGTCTCCATCACCTCCGCGGGCACCTCGCGCACGCGGACGGCGTGGGCCCGGGCGCGGCGCAGTTGTTCGCGCAGGCTGCGGCTGCCGCGCACCACCGTCTCCCAGTTCGCCGGGTCCCATACCGGCTGCTCGCCGATGGGCAGCTCGTGGAACGGGACGAGCTGGGAGAAGCGCGCTTCGGTGGCGAAGAAGCCCACGCGCCGGCCCGCGCTCCGGGCCGCCTGATGGAAGCCCTCCACCAGGTCCCGCACCCGCTCCGGCGCGGCGATGGGGCCACCTCCCGCCACCCACGCGCCGCCCGTGTCCACGTACGCCACGCACCCGTCTCCCCCTGGCGCGAACCAGTAGCGGAAGCCCGGTTGCAGCACCTGGAAGGACGTCGCGTTCCAGCCGTGTTGGCGCAGGAGCGCCAGCACCCGTTCGCGTTCGTCCTCCGCGCCCTGGGCGGAGGGTGGAGGGGAAGCGGCCATGTCGTTTGCGTTCAAGCTACGTCCCGCCCGGCCCCACCGCCAGACAAAGCCTTCTCCGAGCCTGCTGGCGAGCCGGCTGACAGCCGCCCGGACGCGGTGTGCGAGGCGGCCTGTCCCTGCGTGATTCGCGCCCCCGGAAGGATCCAATCAGGCCGCGGAAACGCACTGTTGGAAGGACGTCCCCGACTTCCGGAGTCGTGCGCCGGGGGGGGGTGGGTTGCAGGAACGCTTCAGCGCCTCCACGGGACGGCCCTCCCGTGGGGGCGTTGAAGCGGTGGTTGTCGCGCGGCTCAGCGCAGTCGTTCGAAGGCCTGGAGGCAGAACTCCGCGAAGGCGCGCACCTTCGCGGGGATGAGCCGGCGGTGGGGATAGACCAGGAAGATGCCGCGCCCGACCACCGGGGCGTCCGGGAGCAGGGACACCAGCGAGCCCGCGCGCAGGTCGTCCTGCACCAGATACACGGGCAGGTTGGCGATGCCCCGTCCCTGGAGGGCGGCCTGCCGCAGGATGAGGTTGTTGTTGGCCTGGAAGGGCCCGGACACGCGCAGGCCACGACGACCGCCCGGGCCTTCGAGCTGCCATTCCATGGGGGCCTGGCCGCGCTTGAAGACCAGGCAGTCCTGCGCCATCAGGTCGTCCGGGGTGCGCGGCGTCCCGCGCCGCTGGAGGTACGCGGGGCTCGCGCAGAGGATCCGCTGTTCGGGAGCCAGGCGCCGCACCACCAGCGTGCTGTCCTTCAGCTCATCCGCGATGCGGATCGCCACGTCGAACCCTTCCTCCACCAGGTCCACCAGCCGGTCACTGGCATCCAGGTCCACCTGCACGTCGGGGTGGGCGGCCTGGAACGCGGCGGCCATCGCGGCCACCTGGACTTCGCCCAGCACGGCGGGCACGGCGATGCGCAGCAGCCCCCGGGGCCGCTCGTCCAGAGCCGTCACCGACAGCGCGGCATCCTCCAGCTCCGAGAGCACCCGGCGGCAGTGCTCGTAGAAGAGGCTGCCTGCCTCCGTGAGGCTCACGTGGTGCGTGGTCCGCCGCAGCAGGCGGGCCCCCAGGCGGGCCTCCAGGTGGGCCACCTGCTTGCTCACCGCGGACGGCGTGAGGCCCAGTCGGCGGGCGGCCGCGGAGAAGCCTCCGTCCTCCACGGCGCGCACGAAGGCGTGCAGGGGCATCACCTCGTCGAACAGCAGGGGCGTCGTTCTTTTCCGCTGGGGCACAGGCGTCGTTCCTCGGGGCCACGTTCCCAATCCGGGCGTCGGGGCGCAAGAGAAGGGCCTCGGGACGCCCACCGCGTCTTCCCGGAGGAGAACCCATGCGAACGCTTCCCACCGAAACGCCCCACCTGTTCGGCCTCACCGACGGCGAGGCCGGTTACGCCCTGCTGCGCGTCACCCTGGGCCTCAATATCCTGCTGCACGGAGTCCTCCGACTGGTGGGCGGCCCCGGGGCCTTCGCCGACAGCCTGGTCAAGGCCTTCGCGGGCTCCCTGATGCCCACCGCGCTGGTGCGCCCCTTCGCGCTCGTGCTGCCCTTCGCGGAGACGCTGGTGGGTGCGCTGCTCCTGGTCGGCCTGCTGACGCGCCCCGTGCTCGCCGCCGGAGGGCTCCTGATGATGGCGCTCGTGTTCGGGACGGCGCTGCGAGGCGAGTGGGAGACGCTGAGCGTGCAGATGCTCTACGTCGGCTTCTACGCCGCGCTGCTGGGCACCGCCCGCTTCAACCGGCTGTCCCTGGACCGGCTGCGCCTGCCCGCCCCGGTCGCCACGTCCCATCCGGTGTCCTGAATCCCATCCCCTTCCCTGGAGCCTTCCATGAGCACCCGACGCCAATTCCTCTCACAGAGCGCCATGGCCACTGGCGCGCTCGCCATGTCCCGCACCGCGAGCGCTGGCGCGCCGGAGGTTCCCACGCGCGGCAAGAAGGAGCAGACCGCCTCCACGAAGAAGGGCTTCTGGCCCGATGGGGCACGGCTGGCCATCTCCCTGTCGCTCCAGTTTGAATCCGGCGCACAGCCCGAGCGCGGCGCGAGCAGTCCGTTCCCGCCCATCGACCCGAAGTACCCCGACCTGCCCGCGGCCACCTGGTACGAGTACGGCGTGAAGGAGGGCATCCCGCGCCTGCTGGAGATGTTCGCGCGGCGGGGCATCCGGGTGACTTCGCACATGGTGGGGCAGGCGGTGGAGCGCACCCCCGCGCTGGCGAAGGAGATCGTGGAGCGGGGGCACGAGGCCGCCGCGCATGGCCAGACGTGGACGCCGCAGTTCTCCATGACACCCGAGGAGGAGCGCGCCTCCTACGAGGCCAACGTGCGCGCCATCCAGCGCGCCACGGGGCGGACGCCGGTGGGCTTCAATGCCTTCTGGATGCGGGGCACGCCCCGGACGCTGGAGATACTCCAGGACCTGGGCTTCCTGTATCACATTGACGACGTAAGCCGGGACGAGCCCTTCGTCGTGGACGTGCGGGGCAAGCCCTTCGCGGTGGTGCCCTACACGCTGGGCATGAACGACATCATCAACTTCGAGTCGCGCAACTACACCGCCGAGCAGTTCGCCAGCGAGCTCAAGAACGAGTTCGACGCGCTGTATGCCGAAGCGGGTGGGCGCCGCCGGATGATGTCCGTGAGCATGCACGACCGCATCTCCGGCAGGCCAGGGCGCGTGAAGATGCTGGAGGAGTTCATCCGCTACGCCCAGCGCCAGCCCGGAGTCTGGTTCGCGCGGAAGGATGAACTGGCGCGCTGGACGCTGGAGCAGGCCGGGACCTGAGGGCCACCAGCGCTGTCCGTTAGGGAGCGTCCTCTTCCGCGTCGTCCCCGCCACCGGTGTCCTCGGATGCGCGGCCGAGCAACCGGTCCACCTCCTTGTGCGCGGCCTCCTCCTGGTCCGCGCTGATGCGGCGGTAGACCTTGAGCGCATGCACCACGCGGTGCGAGTGCTTCAACAGCGCGCTCGAACCGCTCGACGGTGAGCGCTTGCGCGGAGACGGCAACATCGAGGCGAGCACCGCGCCCTGGGCCACGGTGAGCTGGGACGCGGACACGCCGAAGTGCTCCCGCGCCCCGGCTTCAATGCCATACACGCCGTTCCCCCACTCCACGACGTTGAGGTACAGCGTGAGGATGCGCTGTTTGGTGAGCGCCTCCTCCAGCCGGTGGGCCAGCATCAGCTCCTTCGCCTTGCGCAACAGGCTGCGGTCCGTGGACAGCCAGAGGTTCTTCGCCAACTGCTGCGTCAGCGTGGACGCGCCCCGGCCCAGCTTCCCCTCCTCCACCGCCTGCCCCACCGCGCGCGCCAGCTCCACCGTGTCCACGCCGTCGTGCAGGTAGAAGCTCGCGTCCTCGGAGAGGAGCACCGCGTCCACCGCAGGCTTGGAGATGGCGGACAGGGGCACCCACTGCTGACGCCGGCGAGGCTTGCGTCCGGCCTCGCGCGCCTCTTCCGCCCGCTGCTCCATCAGCGCCGTCGTCTTCGGGTTCTCCTTCGCCAGCGGCCGCGCATCCGGCAGCGTGACGTACGCGTGCGCGATGACGACCAGCGCCACGAGCAGCAGCCCTCCCAATGCCCAACGTCCCCACCGCCGCCGCCGTGACGGCGCGGGCGGGACTTCCGGCGGCGATGGCGGAGAGGACACAGGCCCAGCGCTGGATGCGGGCGTCGCGCCAGAGACAGCGGACCCCGTGGACGCGGCGGAGGACTCCGAGCCGGGCTCGGAGTTCGGGGCTTCGGAAGGACCTTCGGCTTCGACCTTGGACATCGCCAGCCGTGTCTAGCGCCGGGCGCCCGTCGCGTCACCCTTCACGAGCTGGGCGGAGGCCAGCCGCTGCGGCTCGGGCGAGCGCCAGCGCTCGTCCACGGCGGCGAAGCCCGCCACCAGCTCTCCGGCCAGATAGCCGCGCGTCTTCTTCCCCTTGCGGCGCAGCCAGTCATTGACCACGCGGCCCTTCTCATCCCGGCGCGCTTCCGGCTGCTGGAGGTTGAAGCGCGAGCGCTTCACCAACCCACCGGACTTGTGCACGAACGTCACCGTGCCGTCCGCGCCCACCCGCTCCACGATGCCGATGTGCGTGAGCCCATCGTTGATGAGCCCATCGCGGTTGCGGTCGAACGTCTCCTTGAAGAACACCAGCGCCCCCGGCGTCGGCGCGTCCGTGAGCATGCCCAGCGCCTGCGCCTTGCGGTGGATCGCGGTGACGCCGTTCTCCTGCGGCATCACGTCGTCCGGCAGCAGGTCCAACCGCCGCTGCTGGAAGGCCAGCCGCGCCATCCCCGAGCAGTCGTCGTTCATCGTCGGATTCACCGACGCCAGCGTCGTCAGCCCCACCCAGGACTTCGCCCGCCACAGCGCCCGGTCCGCCAGCACCACCGGCGTGGCCCGCTTCGTCGCCGTCGCCTTGTTCGCGGCCTCGGCCGCGCCCCCCCACACCAGCGCGCTCACCAACGCGCCCACCCACACGCCTCGTCCCATGCGCTCGCGATAGAGCAATGGGCGTGCCCGGCCCACACGGGGCCCCACGTGTCCACCTCCAGACGGGCGGCCCCCGCAGCGCCTTCATGCGGTGGGCAAGGAAGTTCCCACCCACGGCAACGGCGCACCCTTCCCCCGGCGACGCGCTCCGGCAGCCGTTCAGTGCGTCGCTGGCGGAAGCGGCTCGGAAGGTTCCGATGCGGCGTTGTTCCACCGGGCCGAACCGCGCACCTTGAGCGTCCCCGGGGAGGACAGGATGTACAGATGCTCGTCATGGACGACGGGGGTGGACGGCCGCGCTCCCCTCGGCGGCGGGTCGCCGTAGGCATCGTCTGGCGCCCCGAGCGCCTCCGCGTCGTCCGGAACCATCAGGTCCGAGGTGGCGTCGTCCGGGTCGATCTGGGTGACGCGGTCGAGCCGGCGCTGCATCCTGTCGTGGTCATCATCATCGAAGGCCATGTCCGGCCCGCAGCCACGGCTGGCGCATCCCGGGCGGATCCCCGTCGAAGTCGGGGCCGGCCTCGGGACCTCCACGATCCGGCTGGGCCTGTTCGTCTCATGAAACCTGGAGCGCACCGCCGCCGACTTCGCCCGGGCCTCCATCGTGAACAGCAGGGGCAGGACCACCCCCAGCACCGCCCACTGCGCCACGGCCCCCGGCATCCGCGAGCGCGGGCCCGGCAGCACCTGCGTGCGCCGGCTCGCGAGGATGAACGCGGCGCCAATGGCCGTGCACAACGCGAGCGACACCACCGCGATGGCCTGCGCCGTCCAGGAGATGGAGGGCAGTTGCCAGAGCTGGTGCGTCGCCATGGCCATCCGCCGGGTGCGCTCGCCCCAGGCCGCCGCCGGCCCGGCCAGTCCATAGCCCACCGTGCAGGCCGCCACCCACACCACCGCGCCATGGGCCTCGCGCCGCAGCACGGACCACTGCGCCAGGCCCATCACCACGCCCAGGCCCACGGGCGCCATCGCCTGCGGCACCCCCAGGCTCATGGCCAGGGCCCGTGAACCGGCCAGCCCCACCGCGAGGCCCAGCGCCGTCGCCGTCACCCACCCGGAGGCCTGGAGGCCCGCCATCCGCAGCACGCGCGACTGCAGCACACCCAACAGCACGCCGGTCAGCGCGAGCAGGCCCCACTCGGCCAGCCGCCGCACCACCCCGGACTCCGCCACGGACAACGGCTTGAAGGCCAGCGCCCCCAGCAGCCACTCCAGCCCACTGACGGTGACGCCGGAGATCGCGTTCGCGAAGGACAACCCCAGCACGGTGACCAGCGCCAACAGGACCACGTGGAACAGACGGGAGACCATCCGCGCAGTCTGCGCGAGCGCCCCCCGGCAAGGCCACCCGGCCCCCCTCCAGGGTGCTCGCCGGCCAACGAGCATGTCGCCCGGTGGAGGTGCACCGGGGCCGATGTACGGCCTTCCCCCGAGGGCGGGGATGGACTTCCCCCGGTGCGCTTCGCCTGCGACCCGCGGCTGTCCCCGGCCGAGCAGCGGCTCTACCGCCAGAGCGACGCCGTCACGGAGGTGCCGCTCCGGGCACCGGCCACGCTGCGGCCCCGGGTGGACGCGGTGGGATTCTTCCAGCGGGAGTCGAGCCTCTTCCGGCAGCTCCTGCCCCCGGCGCCCGGGCCGGATCGCCGTGAAGCGGCGGACACTGGGAAATGGAGCACGAGCACAAGGCGCGGCCGGCGCTAGATTCGCGCCCCTATGGCGCATCCCACCGACGACAAGAACTTCCGCCTGCCCACCACCCTCCGTCCGCGCCGCTACACGGCGACGGTGACCCTGGACCTGGAGGGCCGCGCGTTCACGGGCGAAGAGCGCGTGGAGCTGGAGCTGTCCCAGCCCACGACGGAGATCATCCTCCACGCCAACGCACTGGAGCTGGGCGAGGTCACCTTCCGCTCTGGCAATGACACGCGCAAGCCCGCGTCCGCGCGCGTGATGCCGGTGAGCGAGACGGTGGTGTTCACCTTCGATGCGCCCCTGCCCGTGGGCGCCGCCACGCTGGACGTGCTGTGGACGGGGCACTTCTCCGACGGGTTGCGCGGCCTGTACGCGGCGGGTGCGGTGGCCGCGACGCAGTTCGAGGCCGCGGACGCCCGGCGCCTGTTCCCCTGCTTCGACGAGCCCGCCTTCAAGGCCCACTGGGCGCTCACGGTGCGCGTGCCCCCGGGCCACACGGTGCTGGGCAACGGCAAGGTGGTGAAGGACGAGGCGGACGGTGCGCTGCGCAAGGTGACGTTCCAGGAGACAGAGCTGCTCAGCAGCTACCTCATCGCGCTGGTGGTGGGCCCGCTCGTCGGCACGCCCGAGGAGAAGGCCGAAGGCGTGGCGGTGCGCACCTGGGCGCTGAAGGAGAAGGCGCACCTGGCGAAGTTCGGTCAGGACGCGGCCCTTCAAGTATTGCCCCGGCTGCAGGAGTACTTCGGGCTGCCGTATGCCTTTGGCAAGGTGGACCAGGTGGGCATCCCGGACTTCGAGGCGGGCGCGATGGAGAACGCCGGCCTCATCACCTACCGGGAGGTGGCGCTGCTGTTGGATCCGGCCACCGCGCCCCTGTCGGTGCAGAAGCGGGTGGCGGAGGTGGTGACGCACGAGCTGGCGCACCAGTGGTTCGGCAACTGGGTGACGATGGTGTGGTGGGACGACCTCTGGCTCAACGAGGCGTTCGCGACGTGGATGGCGTTCAAGATTGTGGACCAGTGGCGGCCGGAATGGCGCATGTGGCTGGACTTCGACGCGCACCGGGCGAGCGCCCTGGCGCTGGACGCGCTCAAGTCCACGCACCCCATCCACGGTGAGGTGCGCAACGCGGGCGAGGCGGGTGAGAGCTTCGACGCGATTACGTATGAGAAGGGCGGCGCGGTGCTGCGGATGATTGAGGGGTTCCTGGGCGAGGGACCCTTCCGCGAAGGCATCCGGCTGTACATGCGCAAGCACGCGCGTGCGAATGCGGTGAAGGACGACCTGTGGAACGCGCTCGGCGAGGCGGCGAAGCAGCCAGTGTCGGAGCTGGCCACGGCGTGGATTGGCCAGAGCGGCTTCCCGCTGGTGTCGGTGAAGGTGGAGGGGCGCAAGGTGGAGCTGACGCAGCGGCGCTTCTATTCGGAGCCGGGGGTGAAGAGCCCGGAGACGTGGCCGGTGCCCATGGTGCTGCGCTTCGAGGACGGCGCCGGGGTGCGTGAGCAGCGCGTGCTGTTCCGCGACGCGCGCACGACGGTGACGCTGGACGGCACGGGCGAGGTGAAGTGGCTGTGCGCCAACGGCGGCTCCACGGGCTTCTACCGGGTGGCGTACGAGAAGCCGGCGCTGGACAGGCTGGCGGCGAACCTGGGGACGCTGGCGCCGTCGGAGCGCATCTCGCTCCTGGCGGACACCTGGGCGCTGGTGCGCGCGGGGCAGGCGCCGGTGGCGGATCTGCTGGACCTGGCGGGGCGCTTCGGCGACGAGGAGGACGAGGCGGTGCTGGACGAGCTCGTCGGGCGGCTCGGGTACATCGAGAACCGGCTGACGGAGGGCGAGGACCAGGAGCGCTTCCGCCGGTGGGTGGAGTCGCTGCTCGGCGGCGGGCTGAAGAAGCTGGGCTGGCAGTCCTTGAAGGGAGAAGAGGACCGGGTGCGGCTGCGCCGGGCGGCGCTGGTGCGCGCGGTGGGTGGGCTGGCGCGCAGCCCGGAGACGCTGGCGGAGGCCCGGCCGCTGGTGGCGAGGATGCTCCAGGGGGACAAGACGGCGCTGGACGCCAACCTGCTGGACACGGCGGTGGGCATGGTGGCGCGGGCGGGGGACGCGGCGCTGTTCGACGAGCTGCTCAAGCGGATGCCGACGGAGCCGGATCCGGCGACGCAGCGTCGCTACCTGATGGCGCTCACCTCCTTCGAGGATCCGAAGCTGACGGAGCGGGCGCAGGCGCTGTTGTTCTCGGAGACGGTGAAGACGCAGGACGTGGCGAGCTTCGCGACGGGCCTGTTGGGCAACCGCACCGGGCGCGACGCGTGGTGGCAGCAGCTGCAGGCGCGCTGGAAGGACCTGGTCGCGCGCACGGGCGCGGCGCCCATGCTGCTGCGCCGGGTGGTGGAAGGCCTGGGCCTCTTGCGCACGCGCGATCACCTGGAGCAGGTGAAGGCCCTGCTCCAGGCGAACCCGGTCCCGGAGGCGCAGCAGGCCACGGCGCAGACGCTGGAGCGGCTGACGCAGGACGTGGCGCTGCGCGAGCGCGTGGCCCCGGAAGTGTCCGCGTGGCTGAAGCGGCGGCCGTGAGGAACTGAGGGCTTCCCGGCCGCGCATCGCGGAAGTTGCGCGGCCGGGGGGTTCTGGGGATGTTGCGAAGCGAAGCGCCGCCCCGGGTCCCACCCGAGGTTTACCGTCGGCGATAGCCGGCACCAGGATACAGACGCCATGCCTCCCGCTCCCCTCTTGCCCTCCTTCCGCATCCAGGGGTTCAGAGCGTTCAGGGACCTCCAGATTCCCCGGCTGGGCCGCGTCAACCTGCTCGTCGGCAAGAACAACGTAGGGAAGACCACTGCTCTGGAAGCGCTCAAGGTTTACGCGGCGGGAGCTGCTGCCCCCTGGGAAATCCGAGACCTCTTGGAGCGTCGGCAGGAAATCCGCCGTGGCGCTCCGCGAGAGAAGACGTCCCCTCAAATCGACATCGACCGGATGTTCTTCCAGTCGGCGCATCACGGCCGGACATCCGCCATCCAGCTGGGCTCCGTCGAAGAGGAAGCGCCGTTGCGGATTCAATCGGGGCATCTGCTAAGCAATGCCAGCATCTCGCTCCTGCCATTCGATGGCGTGTTCTACGCCACGGATGAAGAACTCCCGGACATCTTCCAGAATAGAAGTGCAGTTCTGCGGGTCAGCCGAGGAACCGTTCCCATTCAATTCGCCTTGCTGCGCTCGCTCACTGACATCAATTCCTCTGATTTCGTGGACATGCTGACGGGCCGGATTCCTGAGGCAGGGAGCTCCCTGACGTGCGAGCTCTTGCCAGCGCGAGGTATCGACAGAGCAAGCATCGGGGCGCTCTGGGACAGCATCGTCCTCACCGCGAATGAGCAATCCACGCTCCAGGCGCTGCGCATCATCGCGCCGGACATCGAACGCATTTCTCTCGTTGAGGACCCCCGGCAACAGGGCGTCCGTTACGCGCTCATCTCTCGACAAGGGCACTCCAGTCCCGAACCCCTGCACAGCATGGGCGATGGGATGAACCGCGTCTTCGAGCTCGCGCTGGGGCTGGTGAGTGCCAAGGATGGACTCTTCCTCATCGACGAAGTCGAAAACGGCGTCCATTACGCAGCCCAGGAACAGCTCTGGCGCTTCATCTTCGAAGCCGCCAGTCAGCTGGGAGTGCAGGTCTTCGCCACCACGCACAGCTGGGACTGCATCACGGCCTTCCAGAAGGCAGCGTCTTCGCATCCAGAGGACGGCATGCTGATCAGCCTTACCCAGGTGGATGGCGACATCAAAGCCGCCGTCTTCAACGAGCGCGACCTGGAGATCATCACCCGGGAATCCATCGAGGTCCGCTGATGCCAGCCAAGCCCGAGCAGGTCCTGCTGGTAGAAGGGGCGGACGACCGCGAAGTCATCTACCGACTCTGTAACCACCACAAGCTGGACAACAAGCAGCTCTTCGATGTCGATGCCAAGGATGGTTACGAGCGACTCCGGGATGACTTGAAGGTCCGCCCACGCGTTCCTGGTGTGAAGGCAATTGGGGTCGTGGTCGACGCGGATGAGGACCCTGCCCATCGGTGGCAATCTCTGCGCGATGCACTGGTGCACTCCGGATACACCCAACTACCAGAGCATCCCGAAGCAGCCGGCATCGTGATTCCCGCGCAAGGACCCCTGCCGCGCATTGGAATCTGGATGATGCCCGACAACCAGCTCACCGGAATCCTGGAGGACTTCCTCCAGCGGATCATCCAGCAGGGGGATGCGCTCCTGCCCGCAGCCTTCGCGGCCCTGGACATCCTTCCCGAGCGCCGCTTCAAACCCTCCTATCGCTCCAAGGCCGCCATCCATACCTGGTTGGCCTGGCAGGATGAGCCCGGCACCCCGCTGGGGCAAGCCCTGTCCAAGCACTACCTCCAAGCGGACCACGAACTCGCCCAGCGCTTCGTGGACTGGATGAAGCGGCTGTTCATATCCAGCGTGCCCCCAGTTGCCAAACCATGAAGTCCTCGTCGCAGAGAGTTCTTCTGGGCTGTCTGGTATTGGGGCTGGGGTGCTCAGCATCCCGGCCCCCACCCGGCGTCGTCCAACCCGCGCCCGGTGAGCGCCTGGAGACCATTCCAGGTCCTCTGCCCGGACATGGGCCCTATGCCTCCTACTCCGATGCGTTGATGGCGGCCTGTCCGCTGATCTTGAAGCAGCCCCAGGCCACCGCGGGCCGTCCGAGCGACCAGGAGTTTCCACTCCGTTGGCGGCTGTCGAAGGAGTACTGCGCCTGGATCTATTACACACCTGATCAGCAGTTCGAATTGAGCATGCTGGCCACCAGCGCGGTGCAGGATGATTCACGCAAGAGGAGCTGCGCGCTTCCGCCAGTCGTGAAGGATTCGCGTCATCCACCAGAGAGCCTGGGCTACGTCTTCATCCTCCACAACCATCCCTTCGAGAACGAACTCTCCGACTTCGACATCCGTTTCGCCGTCGCCATGGCGGATGTCCATGGCCTGACCGTGAACACACGGATGGGCGCCGTTCCGCTTTCCATCATCGCGTTCTTCTCCACCGGCCACGACGCCACGCAGCCCACGTGTGATGGGTTCTTCCAGTACGTTCCCAGCACCGGACAGATCATCCGGTGGGTTCCTCGGGACAAGGGACGATGGAAGAGCCAGCAGATCGCCACGCTCCGCTGGCTCGATGACACGAACTACCGCATCCAACGCCAGTAGGACGGCCACCCTCATGCGCTCGCGCTCCCTCTTCCTCGTGTTGGGCCTGATGCTTTGCGGCTGCATGAAGGCCCATCGGCCAGCGCTGATGGAGCAGGAGCCTTCGCTCGCCTTCCCCTCCTTCTTCGATGGGGGCGCGGTGGAAGCCGTGGTAGATGCGGGCAGGCCGTACGAACTGGACGGCGCTGTCCTGCGCGCACTCTCCATCGCGACCACGGACTTCCTTCCGCATCCCACACCATCGACGCCCTGTTGGGACAGACCGGAGTCGCACCGCTACCGGATCCTCCGTGAGCAGAGCGTCATCTTCATTCGCATCGAAGAAGACCCCGCCGCCTGTGACCGGCAAGTCGCCGCCCTGCACTCCGGCGCGAAGTACGCCATCCATGAAGACGGCCGACTCCTGCGACGCCTCCTCGATGGAGAGCCGGAGCAACCCCTGAACCCCGCCCCCGCCGAGCAAGGCCTGGGTGAGGATGCGGCACCCGGCACGCCACTCCC
>NZ_RAWI01000919.1 GCF_003612125.1 Corallococcus praedator | reverse complement strand
GGCGAGGGCGTCGCGAACCGGCTGGGGCAGGCCTTGGTCCAGGTAGCTGGCCATCTGGCCGATCTTCATGACCGCGCCCTTCATGTTCCCGAGGGACTCGACGACCTGGGCGGCGGTCTGCATCTCGAAGTCGGCCCGCAGTTCGGCCTTGCGCTCGTCGCTGGCGAACGCTCCCCGCGCCGTCGCCACCGCCGCGCCGGCGCCGGCTCGGGACCCCAGGCGAACCAACTCGGCAGTGCGGGCGGCTCGTTCGGCCACCACCGGGGCATCGCCCCGCCGGCCCCGCCGGCCCACAGCTACGGCAACGGCACCGACAGCGACCAGCGCACCGACGGCTAGGCCAACGTTGCTTCGCCGGGTGGATCGCATACTCCATCGTGTGCGGGGTGTGCCCGACGCCACCAATCGATCTGGCGTTGCCGCGGTGTGGGTCATCGATGATGCGGGCATCCTTGATGCCGTGCCCGATTC
>NZ_RAWI01000918.1 GCF_003612125.1 Corallococcus praedator | reverse complement strand
TTTTCCGATAGCCCGGCACTTGTACGACGAACGCGCAGCGGCCGTCGTGGAGTTCGCACCACGTGCGATAGTCGTCGGCGCGACTACGCCGCGCCGGTGCGTCGGCGAACAACTCTTGGTCGAGCTTCGCCATCCCGTCGGCGAACTTCGTCGACATTCGCCGCGCTTCCGCATCGTTGCCGAACGGATTGTCGCCCGTTTTGCCGCCGATCGTCTTCTCGGCCGCATCGAGCGCAGCCTGCTCTGGCGACTTCGGAACCTCGGGCCGACCGGCGACGAACGCGAAGAGCGCAATCGCCGCGACGAGCGAGCCGTAGCCGAGCGCCAAGCCGGCGATCGCGATTCCTTTGCCGTAGATGCGTCCGGCGCCGTGCTTGATCGCGCTGAGCGCAAGATGCCCGCATGCAATCGCCGCCAGAGCGAGCGGGGCCGAAATGAAGATCAACCAAAACGTGATGAGCGCGATCAGCC
>NZ_RAWI01000917.1 GCF_003612125.1 Corallococcus praedator | reverse complement strand
CCCATGAACTCGCCCTCTCCCTTTGTCCGCCGCCGAGTTCGCAGTGTCCTCGCGAGCGCGCGGGAGACAATCCCCCGCAGGGGTGAAGGAACGGCTAGATCTCCGAATCCCTCGTTCGAGTGAACGCGCGGTTTCGGCCGTTCCGATACCCACTTCGTGAGCAGCACGGCCGAGTTCGATCCCGCCACCGAGGTCCTGCTCGAGGACACGCGGGCGCGCCGCCCGGCGCGGCTCGGCGGCCGCGCACTCTGGGCGAGCGTGGCCGACGGCGGCGTCTTCCTCGTCGTCGCCGCGGCACTGCTGCTCCTCTACGACTCCACGGCGACGGCCTCGCCCTTGCTGGTGCTGGCGCTCGTCGGCGCCTATGCCCTCGCCTACAACGTCGACTTCGAGGTCGGCCCGGGTCTGGCCGTCGCGACGCAGCTCGTCTTCGTCCCGATGCTGTTCCTGCTTCCCCTCCAGCTCGTGCCTC
>NZ_RAWI01000916.1 GCF_003612125.1 Corallococcus praedator | reverse complement strand
CCGTATCACCTTTGGCATTGATGAGCGCCTGCGACTCGCCTTTTTTAATGATCGCGAAGCCTTCCCGAAAGGGCAGCAGTTCGTCGGCGTCGAGGGAAACAGCATTCGGGGCGGCACTGGCGGGAACGGTAGCTTCAGCGGTTTCGGCGGACGTCTCGGCCGGGGCTGTTTCGATGGTGTCAGCCGGGGCATCGGTAGTGGTGGTGCCGCTGTCGCCATCACCCGACGAGCAGGCTCCCAACCCCAGCAAAATCCAGAAATACACGGCGTAGTAGTGTTTCATCGATACAATAAGGGTTTACAGGAAGGCGCGAATGAGTCGATACAGATACTGTCAAACCGGATGGGTTTATCTCATCCGGTCGTTGAAGAAAGTTGAAAATGGTGTGGACAACTATAATTTCTGTTCATAGGTAACTCAATAAATCCGGGTTAAAAGTAGAGTAAACTCGTATGCCGACTGACCCTATGT
>NZ_RAWI01000915.1 GCF_003612125.1 Corallococcus praedator | reverse complement strand
ATGTTCAGCGGGAACGTGATTGGCTGCCCAAGGATCTCCGTCGTCACGTCGACCGTCTTGCCGTCGCCTATCGCCGCGGAAAGCGCGTTGCCGAGCACACTGCCGAGCACGGGTTCGAGGATGGACGTCAGCAACGCCGGGTTGGTGATGTCGGTGCCCCGAAGGATGTAAGTGGGGAACAAGAAGGCCGCACCATTGTTGGCGAGCGTGAACGGGTTCGGCCACGCGGCGAAGTCCGACAGCGGGTCGTACTCGACCGTGCCGTCGACCTTGATCGGCACCAGTACCGCCCCGCCGCTCTGCTCCACGTCGACCTCGGGGGTGACGACGCTGTTCTGACCGAGCGCCGCGAGGAGCGGGTCCAGCAGCGGCGCAAAGCGTGCGGCGAGGCCACCATCCGCGCGACCGGGGTTGCGCAGCAGAATCATTGGCAAGATGGTCAGCGAGGTCTCTCCCACAGTGGGCGTGGGGT
>NZ_RAWI01000914.1 GCF_003612125.1 Corallococcus praedator | reverse complement strand
CAGACGACGGCGCCCTCGGCCAGCGTGTCGCGGTTGTCGCACCCCAGGATCAGCTGCGACACCGGCCGGTCGAGCCCGGGGATCGCCACCGTCGGCACCGGTGGGAGCCCCGGGGGCAGGACCCGGGGCAGGGCGCGGCTCGTCGCCCGACGCTCGCTCGCGACCTTGTAGCCGAGGCAGGCGCGCCAGCGGTCTAGGGTGCGGGCGTTGCCGAGCGAGTCGGCGTGGCTCGCGGCGGGGTGGGGCGCCTCGAGCGCCCCCTCGGCCACGGCCCGCGTCGCCATGCGCGCCTCGAACACGAAGAGCTGCTCGGGGCAGGCGAGGCGCTCCACCGTCTCCTCGCCGCCGCGCCGGACCCGGATCGTCGCGTCCGAGGGGGGCGCGTCGCGGCCCGGCACCCAAGGGTCGTCGATGACGATGGCGCCGGCGGTCCCGGTGATGGTCGCCGCGTTGTCGAGCGCCCGCATGACCG
>NZ_RAWI01000913.1 GCF_003612125.1 Corallococcus praedator | reverse complement strand
GTCGAGGACCCCGCGCTCTGGGACGACCCCGCGGCGGCGCAGCGGCTGATGCGGGACCGCCAGGTGCTGGCCGACAAGCTCGGCCGCGTCGAGGCCTTCGAGCGCGACCTCGGCGACAACGTCGAGCTGATCGGCATGGGCGAGGCCGAGGGCGACGAGGGCATCGTCGCCGAGGCCGAGGCGGCGCTGGCGGCGCTGCGCGACCGCGCAGCCCAGGCCGAGATCGAGGCGCTGCTCGACGGCGAGGCGGACGGCAACGACACCTTCCTCGAGATCAGCGCCGGGGCAGGGGGCACCGAGAGCTGCGACTGGGCCGCCATGCTCGCGCGGATGTACGTCCGCTGGGCCGAGGCGCACGGCTACGCTGTCGACCTGCAGTCCGAGACCGCCGGCGAGGAGACGGGCATCAAGTCCGCGTCCTACAAGGTCACCGGCCCCAACGCCTACGGCTGGCTCAAGACCGAGTCGGGGG
>NZ_RAWI01000912.1 GCF_003612125.1 Corallococcus praedator | reverse complement strand
GAGCGGACACGGGCGCAGCAGCAAGCCAGTGCAGTAAATCCGGCAGGTTCACGAGAGGAACGACGCGGCCATCGCCCAAAATCGTGCAGTTGCTAAAGCCGGGAGGCATTGGCAGATTGCCTTCGACCCGCCGAATCGCGACTTCTTGTTCGCCCCAGGATCGATCGACTTGCAGGGCGACTCGATGCGTCCCCTGCACGATCAGCACGGTCGGAACGTTGATGACGGGCGGCGTTTCGAGTCCTTCCATCTGGCGCGGACAGTGAAACTTGAGCCACTGACCCAGCCGCACAAGCTGCACCAGCGATCCCTGCCAGCCGATCGCCTCGCTGCCTCCGGCTTGAATGATGCGATCGGTTTCCAAAACCGACATTTCCTCGATCACATCGGTCGGAAAAGCCAGCAGCATTCCGTTACTTTCGGCCAGCAAAACGCGAGCGACCGACAAAGTAAACGGCACGGAGATCGTAAAC
>NZ_RAWI01000911.1 GCF_003612125.1 Corallococcus praedator | reverse complement strand
CCACCGGTCCGCGCGATCGGTCGGTGTCGCGCTTCGTCACAGGTCTCCGCATCGTCATGTTTTCCTCAGTCCTCGGACATCGCGCAGTGTGTGCAGGGCGTCGCGGCCGTCACCGACCCGGTTGCCGATCATGTTCGCCCCGATGAGCGCGATCGCCGCGACGGCGAACCCGATGGCGCCGCCGAGTCCGATCGCCTGCGTCAGGCTGGTCTCGGTGGCGGCGCCCGCCGGGGTGGCGGCGTCGACGACGAACAGCTCCGACTGCACCGACTCGGTGCCCTCGGGTTCGAGTTCGCTCACCACCTGTCGCATCTGATCGGCCATCGACGAGGCCAGCGTGGTGGCCGCCTGCGCGGTGTCACCGGTGGTGACGATGCGGAACACCGCGCTGTTGGGCACCGGGAAGACGGTGATGCGCGAGGCGAGATCGGCGGTGGTCGCGCCCTGACCGAGCACCTTCGCCCGGTCGGCGAC
>NZ_RAWI01000910.1 GCF_003612125.1 Corallococcus praedator | reverse complement strand
GCATCTGCACCAGTCGTCGCGCAAAATAGAACAGCCAAGCCATTCAAAAGCTTTGCAGATTGGTGTTCTCAGAAGAAGACGCTTTCTGCTGCTACTAGGCACACGATCGATGTGCTGTTGAAGCGATCGCGCACCACCGATTGCTATCAGTCAAGCGAAATTCTTGAAGATATAACGACTCTTGATCTCAGCGATAGTAAAGTCGTTGATCTCAGTCCGTTGCAACCATTAACTAAACTCAATGAGCTTTATTTAGGTAATAATCAAATCACTGATTTGAAGCCTTTAAGTGCTCTTACTAATTTGAATCGGCTTTATCTTAGCTATAACCGTATTTCCGAACTTGCTCCACTCAAGCCCTTACGTAAGTTGAATGCTCTTTATCTGGGTAATAATCGTATTGCAAGCATTGATTCACTACAGTTTTTAGAAAATCTCATTAGTCTTGATCTGGTTTCTAATCAAATCCTTAAC
>NZ_RAWI01000090.1 GCF_003612125.1 Corallococcus praedator | reverse complement strand
GCCGCCGAGTACACCGGCGCCCTGGGCGTCCTGGGCCTCATCCTCTACGCGGCCCTCACCCTGCTGGGGACCCAGGGCCCGTGGAGCGCGCGGCTCCAGCGGCTGGGCCGCGCCACGGGGCTCGCGTTCCTGGGCGCGCTGCCCTTCATCGCGGCGCTGATGCTCTACCACCAGGCCACCTTCGGGCACCCGCTGGAGACGGGCTACAAGCACCTCAACGACGCGGCCTACCAGCCGTGGCACCTGGGCGGCTTCCTGGGCATCCGCACGCCGGATCCGCGCGCCTTCTTCCTGTCGTTCTTCTCCCCGCTGCGGGGGCTGTTCACGCTGTCGCCCTTCCTGCTGCTCGCGCTGCCCGGCCTGGGCCTCTTGAAGCGCCAGGGCAGGACGTCCCCGGAGGCCCGCGCCCTCTTCTGGCTGACCGCGGTGACGCTCGCCGGCTACACGTACTTCACGTCGTCGTTCACCTACGACTCCTGGGGATGGACGACGGGGCCGCGCCACCTCACGGGGCTCGTGCCCTTCCTGCTGCTGCCCGCGGGGCTGGTGCTGGAGCGGCTGCGCGAGGCCGGGCGTCCGTGGCTGTCCGGCGTCGCCGCCATGCTGTGCGCGGCGTCCGTGCTCATCACGGGCCTGGCCACCTTCGTCAACTACATCCCCGACGACGTCTCCACCCCCGTGCTCGCGCTGGCGCGGCCGCTCTTGCTGGCCGGCTACCACGCGCCCAACGTGCTCGCCTTCCTGGGCTTCCCCACGTGGCTCGCGGGCGGCGTGCTGCTCGCGGCGCTCGTCGGCGTGGCGGGCTGTCTCTTCCTCGCGCTGGGATGCGACGCGGCCGGACGCCCCGTGCCCTCCATGGCCTGGGCCGCGGGGCTCGCGACGCTGGCGGTGCTTTGGGGCACCCAGGCGGCGTTCACCCGGAACGACACGGCGGACCAGAACGCGGTGCGCTTCCTGGAGTCCGTCTGGTTGCAGCCCCCCGGCCGGCCCCCGGCGCCCTTCTGGCCTCGCGCGGGGTCTTGAGCGCGCCGCTATACTGGCGCCGCCTTCGCTTCAGGAGACGGTGCATGACGACGCGGCTGTACCTGCTGGTATCCACCCTGCTGCTGTGCGCCCCCGTGGCCCGGGCCGAGGACGCCGCGGAGCTGTGGGGCAAGAGCTGCAAGTCCTGCCACGGCCCGGACGGCCGGGCGCAGACGCGCATGGGCCAGAAGGAGGCCATCGTCGACATGAGTCGGGCCGCCTGGCAGAAGGCCGAAACGGACGCCGAGCTGCGCGAGGTCATCGCCAACGGCTCGTCCCGCAACACGAAGATGAAGGCCTACAAGGACCGGCTCACCCCGGAGCAGATGGACGCGCTGGTGCGATACATCCGCACCTTCAAGGCGAAGTGACGGGCGTCATGAATAACCCCTGGCGCCCAGGCGTCCAGGGAGTGGGAGAATCGGAGACACCCATGAAGACCCTCACTGTCGCCATCGTGTTCTGCCTGTCCATGGTCAGCCTCTTCGCGTCGGTGCGCGCCGACGCCAACGCGTTCCCCCGGCTGGAGCCGGGCGTCTCCCAGCCGGTGGCGCTGATGCCCAAGGGCGGCGACGGCAAGGGCGGCGGCGACGACAAGGGTGGCAAGGGCGGCGAGGAGGACGAGGAGGAGTACCGCCAGCAGTCCCGCGGCCTCGCCCAGAAGGCCGCCCTGGAGCTGGTGGATCCGGGCGTCCTGGACGACATGATCCGCCTGCGTGCCGCACTGCGTGGCGGCCAGCGCTAGCCTCACCGCCCCGCCCGAAAAAGGGCGGTGGCACCGCAAGGATTGGCGGGCTCGCAAACTTTGCGCAGCCGCCTGACGTCAAACGGCACCCCCCCGGCCCGAGCATCCCCCTCATTCCAGAGGGTTGAGTGCCAGGCCCCCCGGCACGCGGATTGCTGACCCTCAGCCCCAACGCCGCGCCTCCCCCAGGGCGCGCGAAGGAGTTCCTGATGGTTCCGCGCACCCGCTCCCACCTCCGCCAGCCGCGAGGCTTCACGCTCCTGCTCGCGCTGGGCGTGGTCGCCGTCGTGACGATGGCGGTGATGCTCAGCTTCAGCGTGGTGGGCCGCGAGGCCGACAGCCAGGCGGACACCCGCCGCCAGAAGCAGGCGTTCTTCGCCGCCGAGGCGGGCCTCGCGGAGGGCCGCGAGGCGGTGCGCATCATCATGGACACCAACCTCGGGGCCACGCTCGTCCTCAAGGACGCGCTGGGCCGGGATCGCGTGGAGCTGCCGGGCATGGGCAGCGCCAACTACCCCTGGTTCGAACTGCTGCCGGGTGACGGGGTGGACGGGTGGAACGACTACAGCATCACCACCGACAGCCTGGACGCCGCCGAATACGCCGGCATCGACGACTACCCGGAGCAGAAGAACGTGCGCTACCGGGTCTTCGTGCGGGACGACGTGGAGAGCGACGACCTGTTCGGCACCGACTCCAACCGCCAGCTCTGGGTCATCTCCGTGGGTGAGGTCACCAACGCCAACGGCCGGCCCACCCGCGCCGTGGTGCAGGCGCTCGTCACCAACTCCAACACCGAATCCATCTTCACGCCCGGGTGCATCTCCAAGGGCTGCGGCCCGGACATGAACTACGTCAACGTCACGGACACCGGCACGCCCGGAACCGCGGTCATCACCCTTCCGTAATCCCGTCTTCCCGCGAGCCCCCCATGAAACGCCTGACCCCCTTGTTGCTCCTGCTCCCTGCGCTCGCCAGCGCCCAGGACCGGGGCGAGCTGGCCTTCAACAAGGCCTGTGCCCAGTGCCACCAGGCCCAAGCCCCCTCCCCAGCCCCGAAGCGCGCCAAGGGCACCCGTGAGCCGGTGGGGCCCGCCATGGACCAGGTGGTCCGCAGGAAGAGCCTGGAGGAGATCCACGCGTGGGTGCAGTCCCCCCACCGGTTCAACCCCAAGGCCATCTGCGACACGCGCCTGCTGGGCCCGGATGACCTGGAGCCGCTGATGGGCTTCCTGGCCACCGTGACGGTGCCGGCGGAGCCGCCGCGCCGGGCGGTCCTGAAGCAGCGGATGGAGCAGCAGGTGACGGAGCGGACGCGGCGCAAGAAGGCGGAAGCCGAAGCGAAGGCGAAGAAGTCCCAGTCGACGAACCAGGGGAAGAAGTGATGCGGACGCTTTTCAAGAACGCCCTCGCGGCCCTGCTGGTGACGGGCACCGCGCCCGCCACCGCCCAGGTCGCCAGCCCCCAGCTGCTCTGCCAGGACGATCTGGCCAATGACAAGCAGGGCGCCTTCAAGATCGGGCCGGATGGCCTGACCATCAGCAACGACACCATCGAACTGCGCGAAGACAAGCGCCTCCAGCTCAAGACCGACCTCAAGAAGCTGGACTCGGAGAACATCACCTTCCCGTTCGACCAGACCGTCACCATCGACTACGTGTACGAGTCCGCCGGTGCGTCGCACTCGCTCGGCTACATGTACCTGGATGACGTGAAGGCCCGCGGCTATGCGGATGCCAACGGCAACCTCGTCGACAAGAACGCCAACGGCATCCTCGACCTGCACGAGGCCCTCTACAACCTGACGCCGGACGACGACCCCATCCTGCCCGTCAAGTACGTCGGCAAGGGGCCCAGGCGCTGCTCCCGGACCTTCACGTCCGGGGGCAAGACGTACATGGAGCCCGAGCTGGCGATGGGGGCCTCCCCGACCTGCACCAAGACCTTCGTCCACAAGACCGACGTCACGGACTCGCGCCCGGGCCGCGCGGACTCCAGCAACAACAACATCGCGAATGACTGGGTGGGGACCAGCAACAGCATCTCGTCCGACAACGGCCTGTTCCCGCACATCCCCAACCTGCTGGAGCCGGCCGCGCCCGAGAACGACTACAAGGGCCTCGGAAGAATGGTCTTCCTGCTCGCGGATGACGACGACGGCAAGACCGTCGAGCGCAACCTCGGCCCCGTCGCGGACATCAGCAACGACTACGACGGCATCCCGGACTACAACGTCTCCCAGTACGACTACCGCGGCCTCAAGCTGCCCGCCCCCGCGACCACGGATCCCGAGTACACCAACTACAACAACCTCAATACCGGGGACCGCAGGGTCAACCTGGGCATGGTCCAGGGTGGCAAGGAGATCGTCTTCTTCGCCGTCGTCTACTACGACGTCCGCCACAACACGGACAACGACACGGTCGCCCCCTGCCTCAAGCGCGCCCCCTACACGGGCAACGCCGACGAGGACGGCAAGTGCCTGCTGCACCTGCAGACGTCCGTCTCCGTGTTCTTCTCCAAGGCCACCTGGAACCTGGATCAGAACTTCAAGACGCTCGCGGGCAACAAGGTGACGGAGCGCAACATCGGCTGCAGCTACTCCGAAAGCTGCAACGTCCCGTCGGACGGTGATGCCTGTGAGATCGAGAATAGCGGCGGTCAGCGGGCCTGCGGCTGGCTGGAGCAGGCCACGCTCGACCGTCTGGCCTCGCCTGCCTACAACACCCTGATCATGCCCCCGGAGGGCGTGACCATCATGCGCCCCGGCACGGAGTCGGGAAACGTGAGCGAGGCCGTGGACCGCATGAACTACATGCCCCACGTCATCGTGGGCGCGCCCACCACGGACCCCTTCCGGTGGATCCTCGGCTTCGAGGACCTCAACGGCGGTGGTGACCGCGACTTCAACGACATCGTGTTCATGATCAACAAGGAGAACGGCGGTGGCGCCAAGTCCAACACCGTGACCTCCGACGTCATGGGCGACGATGGGGACAGGCTCGGCCCGGACTTCACCATCACCAAGGTCCGCTTCCGCCGGCAGGACGACGTCGCGCCGTACTCGTCAACGGAGACCCCGCCCCCCGCCTCCAGCCTGCGCGTCCAGAAGCCGGGCGAATCCGTGACCAAATGCCCGGGAAATGGGGCGCCCTGCTGGACCGAGGAAGCCGTGGGAGCCTGCACGCCGCCGAGCGGCATCAGGCCCACCATCACCTATTCCATCGCGGTGGACTGCCGCATCCTGGACGGGAACGGCAAGTACCAGCCCAACCCGTCGCCGGGCTGGGTTCCGGTGGTCTTCCCCACGGGCGGGACGTACCCCACCCAGGAAGTGGAGATCGACATCCTGGCGCTGGGCCTGACGGGTTCGCAGCTGTGCTGGAAGGTGGACATCAGCAGCCCCAACGAGCAGTGCCGTCCCATCATCGACGACGTGGACATCGGCTACCAGGCCGTGCGCTCCGGCGCCTACGCGCGCTCCAGCCCGAGCACCCTGGGCAACGTGGCCGTCTGGGGCGTGAACGAGACGCCGGGCCAGAAGTGGGGTGAGGGTTGGAGCGGGGCCGAGGGCAGCCTGCCGCTCCCCGGCATCCGCACCTACGACGGAGCCAAGGACTACACCATCCGCGGTCGCATGTACCTCCAGTCGCTCTATGACCCGGAGAAGAGCGATGCGACCAATCCGAAGCTGCGCTGGGAAGCGGGCCGCGTGATGGCCCTGTCGATAACGAGTGGAGATCTGCTCGACAAGCGCAAGCTCTACACGATGTCGGACAACAACGGCGGCAACAAGGACGTCAAGGACAAGGGCGACGAGCTGTTCGCGGGCAGCCTCTGCAACACGTACAGCGAGATCGACGGACGCTATCCCTACGACCTGAACCACGACGACAACTGCAGCCCCGGTACCGAACGAAAGTTCCTGGTGGACTGGCTGTACGGCTACGAGAACAAGACCACCGGCGCGCGTCGGCCGTGGCCCATGGGCGGCATCAACCTGTCCACCGTGGCGCTGGCGGTCCCTCCCTACCAGGACAACTGGTACCAGTACGCGAAGCCGACCGAGCGGGACCTCTACCGCACGAACTTCCTGAAGGGCCTGGAGAAGCGCAAAACCGTGGCCTACGTGGGCACCATGAGCGGCGTGCTCCACGCCTTCGACACGGGCGACTTCCGCAACGCCCTGAAGGACGGCTGCGTCGACGAGCCCCAGCAGCGCGGATTCTTCGAGCCGACGGGCTGTGGCTCCGCGACCGTCCCCGCCACGCGCGCGTACGGAACCGGCAAGGAGGAGTTCGCCTACATGCCCGAACTGCTGCTGGGCCAGTACCGCAACCAGTACGTGCGCTTCCGCAACTCGGGCACCCTGCCGAGGCCCCAGATGGACGCTTCGCCCAGCATCGCCAACGTGGACCTGGGTGACCGCAACGACTGGAACTCCAACATCAAGTACGACTGGAAGCCCGCGCAGACGGCCCAGAAGCAGCAGGGCGCCAAGACGGTGCTCGTCTCCGCGACGGGCAAGAGCACGCCGGTGGTCTACGCGCTGGACATCACCAACCCCGAGGACGACTGGTATCCGCTGCCCTTGTGGGAGTTCAGCTTCAAGGACCTGACCATGGCGACCGCCTTCACCGCGGCGCAGACGGTGGACCCCCAGGTGCTGCTGCCGGACAACATCGGCTCGCGCCATGCTCCCTCCCTCGTCCGGGCGGCCTGGGGTTCGGCGAATGCCCAGGACCGCCGCTGGGTGGCGGTGGTGGGCACCGACTACGAGCCGGCCGAGAAGCGCGCGGGCGCGGTGTTCCTGCTCGACATGAAGACGGGCAAGCCGCTCGACTACGGCTCCACCCCGGGTGGCAAGTACGCGGGCGTCATCACCTTCGAGAAGGGCTGGGGCATCGCGGCGGAGTCCGCGATGCTGGACCTGGATCAGGACGGGACGTACGACGTCATGTACGTGCCCACCACGTCCGGCAGCGTCTGGCGCGTCAACCTCAAGAACGTGAGCACGTCCCGGAAGCTGGGCGACAAGGTGCAGAAGTGCATGGTGGCGAGCGCGCCCGCCGCGCTGAAGAACCACCCGGACGCCAGCCAGACAGACCTGGACCTGCAGCAGCTCTACTCCAACCTGGCCGTGAAGCTCGTGCGCACGGAGAACGGCACCGTGGTGCGCTTCTACTTCGGCACGGGCGACAACCCGGACCAGTACACGGATGGCTACGACGAGCCGAACCCCGCGTCGCCCTCGTACCAGTACCACCTGATGGCATTCGAGGATCCGAACCCCGCGGGAGACAAGCCGTGCCTGCCGCTGGAGCCCATGTGGGTCCAGAAGCTGGGCAAGGGTGAGAAGCTGTGGGGCGGCGTGGCGCTCAGCGCTGACAGCGTCTACGCAGCGACCGCCGCCGGCAAGGCCGCGGACATCTGCAACCTGAGCACGACGCAGAACGGCGCCTCGTACACCGCCAACCAGATCACCGGCGTGATGACCCGCTCCGAACTGGAGGGCCACGCCATTTCCGCACCGGTGGTGCACGACGAGCACCTCTTCGTGCTCACGGCGACGGGCAAGATGAAGGTCATGGGCGGACAGAAGTGGAACAACAAGGCAGGGGCCAGCGGAGTGCCCAAGTCGCAGATCATGCTGTGGGAGCCGCTGCCCGACGGGAGACTGCCGCAATGATGCAGCGAGCCTCACGGGGTGTGACCCTGCTGGAAGTCATGGCCACCATGGCCGTCATGCTCCTGGGCGTGGCGGCGGCCATGACCGTGGTGAGCCAGACGAGCACCGCCAACCGGCGGACGCTGACGGCCAATCAGGCGCAGATCATCGCGGAGCAGACCCTGGAGAACATCCTGACGGAGGGATGCCAGGGGCAGGTGAACTGCGCTGACCTGACCAACAGGACCTTCCAGGTCTACCAGACGTCGGAGGGGCTCCTGCGCAACACGCCGCCCACGGACCCCAACATCCTGGCGCGCGAATACACGGTGAACGTGGACGTGGACAACGTGATGGCCCCCCTCACCGCGGAAGGGGGCAAGTGGGGCAATCCCCCCGTGAACCGTCCGCTGGTGGGCGCCACCACGGGCAACCTCGTGAACGTGCGCGTGTCCGTGAGCTGGGAAGAGCCGAACATCCGCTCTGGCCGGCAGGTCGTGGTCCTCCAGACCCGGATGGCGCAATGAGTCCCACGTCCATGCAGCGGCGGGGCTTCACCCTGCTGGAAGTGATGATCGCCAGCGCCCTGGGGGTCATCGTGCTGACCACCGGGTTGGTGGTGGGCACGCAGATGCAGAAGCGCGCCCTCTTCGAAGAGCAGACGATGATGGCGCAGGTCACGGGCCGGGCGGTGAAGGAGCTGTTCACCACCGACCTGGCGCGGGCCGGCACGGGCATGGGCAACACGCCCATCTCCTTCGACACCGACGATGAGCGCTCGGCCATCACCGTCTGGCACAAGCCGGACCTGACGGGCAATGACACCCCCCTGGGCCCGGACCCGGACTTCGTCCCGGCGCCCACGGAGGACCTGGAGTCGGATGCCCTCCAGCTCTACTGGGGGGAGACGAACGGGATGATGACCCTGGCCCCGTGCACGGAAGCCCCGAACGTGGGCAGGTACCGCAGCAACGACCTGACCACCTTCTGCACGGGCAAGGACCCCTCCAATGGGATGGTGAACCCCGCGCAGCCGACCATCGCCGTGCTGGTCAGCGGTGGAAACAAGGTGGCCTGCCCCGTGAGGATCGACACTGTGATGGCCGGGGCCCCCGGGAAGTTCACGGTCCACGCGCCGACCCCCGAAGTTCCCAGCTCCCCCAAGTGCAAAGGGGAGGTGGACACGGAATTCTGGAAACCGACCGGGGTGAAGACCGACGTGGAGAACTGGCTGGCCCTTCGCCTGGGTGGCGCGGCCTACCGGGTGAACTGGAAGAACAACATCCCCACGCTCGAGTACCGGGCACCCGGACAGGCGGCCTGGTCCGTGGTGAGCCGCGACGTGGAGCAGATGACCGTGCGCGAGGGGATCATCGACCTGTTCGAAGCCAGGAACATCGTGACCTGGTACCCGGATGCGCCCGCCGCGGGCATCACGCGTCCCTACATCTCCGAATGCACGCTGGCGGATTTCAATGCGGGGCCCTGCAAGATCGACCTGAAGGGGGCGGACGGGGTGGACCTCCCGGCTCCCGCCACCCAGGAGGAGCTGCACAGGCGCATGCGGCAGCGGATCCGCGAGCTGGAGGTGACGCTGGTCATCCGCACCCGTCGCATCAACCAGGATGCGATCCTCGGGGGGCAGGATGAAGAGGGGCGCGACCAGGATGGCTACAAGCGCCGCCGGTTCACCTTCCGGATCCTCGCGCGCAACTTCGCGGCGGTGGGAATGCTGCGGCCGGTCGCCAAGGCGGAAGAAGTGGTGGTGCCATGAAGCGCACGAAGGGCATGACGTTGCTGGAGCTGATGACGGCCGTCGCGGTGATAGGGGTGCTCATCGCCCTGGCCGTGGCGGGAACGCAGGGCCGCATCGACCGTCAGCGGGAGACCTCGGCCACGCGCGAGCTGTGGGGCGCCGCCCTGCGGGCGCGCCAGCTGTCCATCAGCACCAACCAGCCGGTGCGCATCGTGGTGGATCCGGACGTCGAGCAGCCGGACGGCAGGCGCTACAACGTGGCCCGCTGGGAGCGGTTGAAGTGCGGGGATGACCTCAACAATCCGGACGAGTGGACCGTGGACAAGTGTCCCAGCCCGTCCTGCCTGGCCAAGACGTGCCGCGCCGACTCCAACTGCTGCAGCGAGACGGGACCGGACATCGTCATCCCGGGCACCATGGTTGCCGCGGACATCAACAACCTGTGCTTCCTGCCCGGCTCCGGCCGGCCGGTGTTCAACCGGATGGACTGCATGCAGGGCTCGCTCGGCTCGCCCGCGGACATCGCCGCGGCGGCGCCCGCGGACAACTCCATCCTCTTCCGTTTCGCCTCCGACCGCCCCAAGAGCGTGCTGATGGTGGAGCCGCTGACGGGGCTGTCCAGCGTGATGGACTGCGACTCGCAGGCCGCTACCACCAACGACGCGACCCGCAAGGACGAGCGGCTGGCGGCGGCCTGCACGGCCCCCTGAACCGACGGTGACGTGCCGCTCCATGTCCGGGACCTTCCAGGTCCCGGACGTGGGGTGCGCCTCCCCGGTCAGCGGCCGTCCTGTTTCGCGGCCACATGACAAGCGTTCAGCATCCGGCGTTGATTTGGGGCAGGCGGCACCCTAATTAGCCACGAGGGCCCCACCCCGGGCCCACGCATGGACACCTCCCCTCCTCCCAAGTCGGATGGCTCGCCGTGGCCCGGTGGCACTCCTCCCTCCGGTGACGCCTTCGCGCGGCTGCTGGCCTCCCTCCACGTCGGACGTCGCACGCGCACGCAGGGCGTGAAGGGCGCGGCGCGCGGGCACCTGCTCGCCCGCTTGCACCGTTCACTCCAGGCCCCGCTGGTGTGCGTGGCCGTGGATGAAGAGGCGGCGGACGCGCTCGCGCACGACCTGGCCTTCTTCCTGGGCGGCACCGGCAGCCTGCTGGAGCCGCGCGTGCTGCGGCTGCCCGCGGATGAAGTGCTGCCGTACGACGAGCTGTCCCCCGAAACGGGCCCCATCACGGAGCGGCTGGGCGCGCTGTTCCACCTGGCGCGCGGCACGCCCTTCCCCGCGCTGGTGCTGTCCGTGCGCGCGCTGCACCGCCGCGTGCTGCCGCTGGCGGTGATGGCGCAGCTGGCCCAGCGCGTGGAAGTGGGCCAGGACTTCGACCGCGACACGCTGGCGCGGAAGCTGGCGCTGATGGGCTACCAGAACAGCCCGCTGGTGGAGGACAAGGGCACCTTCAGCGTGCGTGGCGGCCTGCTGGATGTCTTCAGCCCGCTGTACGAGCGGCCGGTGCGCCTGGAGTTCTTCGGGGACACCATCGAGTCCATCCGCGTCTTCGACCCGGAGTCGCAGCGCACGGTGGACGCGCTCAAGGCCGTGGACCTGGTGCCCGCGCGCGAGCTGCTCCTCACCGACGACACGCGCCCGCGCGCCGAGGCCGCCGCCCGCGCCGTCGCCGACCGCATCAACCTGCCCACCATCAAGCTGCGCGAGCGGCTGGAAGCGCTGCGCGAGGGCCTGCCCGGCTTCGGCCTGGAGGGCCTGCTGCCCGGCTTCTTCGAGGGCGGGCTCGTCACGGTGTTCGACTACCTGCGCGCCTGGGCCCCGGAGCCCGTCGTCTACCTGGACGACCCGGTGGGACTGGACCGCACCCTGGACGAACTCTGGGGAGAGCTGGCCCGGGGCGTGGCGGAGGCCGACGTCCGGCAGGACCTGAGCTATCCGCCGGAGCACCACTTCCTGTCGCGCGAAGATGTGGCCGCTCGGCTCCAGGCCCTGCGCGTGGTGGAGGGCGGAGGGCTGTCACTCACGCAGACGGACGTCCCCGTCGCCTTCAGCTTCGGCACGACACAGGACCTGCGCGAGGCCATCCTCGCGCACCATGGCGAGGAGGGCGCGCTCACGCCGCTGGTGGAGCGGCTGCAGCGCTGGCGCGACACCGGCGTGGCGTGCGCGGTGGCGTGCGGAACGCTGAGCCAGGCGGACCGGCTCAAGCGGCTGCTGTTGGACCGGTCGGTGATGGTGAAGGTGCACACCGAACCGATGGCGGACCCCGCGAAGCTCTACGAGCCCGCGGTGTGGGTGCACCTGTTCACCGGCGAGGTGAGCCACGGGTTCGTGGACGCCGAGGGCCGGCTGGCGGTGCTCGCGGACGAGGAGATCTTCGGCGTCCGCTCCCGCCGCCGCGTGAAGCGCAGCAAGAAGCTGGATGCGTTCGCCGCGGGCTTCAAGGACCTGAAGGAAGGCGACCTCATCGTCCACACCGACTTCGGCATTGGCCGCTACGCGGGCCTGACGAAGATGGAGGTGCAGGGCGTTCCAGGGGACTTCCTCGTCCTGGAGTACGCGGGGCGCGACAAAATCTACCTGCCGGTGGGCCGCATGCGGCTCATCCAGAAGTTCACGGGTGGGGACCCGGAGACGGTCCAGCTGGACAAGCTGGGCACGACGAGCTGGGAGAAGACGAAGAAGCGCGTCAAGGAGCAGCTGCTCAAGATGGCGGCGGAGTTGTTGCAGATGGCCGCCGCGCGCAAGGCGCACCCCGGCTACGCGTTCCAGCCCCCGGACCGGTACTACGCCCAGTTCGAGGCGGACTTCGAGTTCGAGGAGACGCCCGACCAGGCGAAGGCCATCGAGGACGTGCTCGCGGACATGCAGAAGGCGCAGCCGATGGACCGGCTCGTCTGCGGCGACGTGGGCTACGGCAAGACGGAGGTGGCGATGCGCGCCGCCTTCAAGGCCACCCTGGACCGCAAGCAGGTGGCGGTGCTGGTGCCCACCACGGTGCTGGCGCAGCAGCACTTCCACTCGTTCAAGAAGCGCTTCAAGGACTACCCCGTCACGGTGGAAGTGATTTCCGGCATCCGCAAGCCGCCGGAGGTGCGCGACATCCTCAAGCGCGCCAAGGAGGGCCGGGTCGACATCGTCATCGGCACGCACAAGCTGCTGGCGGGCGAGGTGGCCTTCAAGGACCTGGGGCTGCTCGTGGTGGACGAGGAGCAGCGCTTCGGCGTGAAGCAGAAGGAAGCGCTCAAGCGGCTGCGCACGCAGGTGGACGTGCTGACGCTGACGGCCACGCCCATCCCCCGCACGCTGCACATGAGCATGTCCGGCGTGCGCGACATGAGCATCATCGCCACGCCGCCGCAGGACCGGCGGGCCATCCGCACCTTCGTGATGAAGTACGACGAAGGCCTCATCAAGGAGGCCGTGGAGCGGGAGATCGCCCGCGGCGGCCAGGTCTTCTTCGTGCACAACCGCGTGGAGTCGCTGGCCTCCATGGAGCGCGACCTGCGCAAGCTGATGCCGCACGTCTCCATCGGCGTGGCGCACGGGCAGATGGCCGAAGGGCAGCTGGAGAAGGTGATGCTGGCCTTCACCGAGCACAAGTACCAGGTGCTGCTGTGCACCAGCATCATCGAGAGCGGCATCGACATCTCCAGCGCCAACACGATGATCGTCGACCGCGCGGATCAGTTCGGCCTCGCGCAGCTCTACCAGCTGCGCGGCCGCGTGGGCCGCAGCAAGGAGCGCGCGTACGCGTACCTGCTGGTGCCCACGCGCCGCCCGGTGACGAAGGACGCGCAGCGCCGGCTGGAGGTGCTCCAGAACTTCACCGAGCTGGGCGCGGGCTTCTCCATCGCCAGCCATGACCTGGAGATCCGCGGCGCGGGCAACCTGCTGGGCGAGAAGCAGTCAGGCGCCATCGCGGAGATCGGCTTCGACCTGTACGCGCAGCTGATGGAGGAGGCGGTGGCGGAGCTGCAGGGCCAGCCGCCCAAGGTGCACGTGGAGCCGGACATCAACCTGCCCATGCCCGCCCTCATCCCCGACGACTACGTGGCGGACGTGCACCAGCGGCTGGTGTTCTACAAGCGCTTCAGCCAGGCCGGCCACCCGGACGAAGTGACGGACCTGCGCGCGGAGCTGGTGGACCGCTACGGCGAGGCCCCCGACGAGGTGGACGCCCTCTCCGAGGTGACGCTCCTCAAGATCGACATGCGCGAGCTGCGGCTGCGCGCGCTGGAGGGCGGCCCCAACCGCCTGTCGATGGCGCTGGGCGCGGACGCGCTGCTGGACGGCGCGAAGGTGGCCGCCCTGGTGCAGCGCTCCAAGGGCTTCTACCGGCTCACCCCGGACATGAAACTCATCGCCCGGCTACCCCCGGAGGCCAAGGGGCACGCGATGCTGGCGGAGGCGCACAAGATGCTGCGCGACCTGGGCACCTGCGCGCTGCCCCGGCACTGACGCTTCAGCGCCCGGCGCAGAAGCGGGCCACCGCGCGCGTGAGGGCGTCCTCGCAGCGCACCAGGTCCTCCATGGGGACGAACTCCCCCGTCTGGTGCGCGACGCGGATGTCGCCGGGGCCGAACACCACGGCCTCCGCGCCCAGCTCCGTGAGCTGCGGGGCTTCCGTGCCGAAGGACACCGTTTCGGACGCGTTGCCGCTGACCTCCTCCAGGAAGCGCACCACGTCCGCGTCGCCCCGCGTGTGGACGCCCCGGTCCATGCGCAGCACCTTGATGCGCGCCTCATAGGCGGGCTCGTCGCGCGTGAGCTCCTGGCGGATGTGCTCCAGCAGCTCCGGGACGCGCTCGGTGGACTGGCCGGGGATGGGGCGCCATTCGACGGTGAAGCGGCAGGAGCCGGGCAGGACGTTCTTCGCCTTGCCGCCCTGGATGAGGCCCACGTTCACCGTGGTGAAGGGCGGCTGGAAGCCCTCGTCGCGGTCCTCGCGCAGCACGGTGTTCGCCAGCGTCTCCAGCCGTTGCAGGAAGCGGCCGGCGCGGAAGATGGCGGACGCGCCCAGCTCCGGGTACGCGCTGTGGCCCTCCTTGCCCAGCACCTCCACCTCCGCCAGGCAGTAGCCCTTGTTGGCGCGCACCGGGATGAGGCGCGTGGGCTCGCCGACGATGGCGTGCCGCGCGCGGCCCAGGCCCGCCGCCACCAGCTTCTTCGCGCCCACGAGGCCGACCTCTTCGTCGGCGGTGAGGATGACGAGCAGCGGGGAGCTCAGCGCGGGCAGGTCCTTGCGCGTGGCCGCGTGCAGCGCGCAGGCGATGAAGCCCTTGGTGTCGCACGCGCCTCGGGCGTACAGCTTGCCGTCGCGCTCGGTGAGGCGCAGCGCGTCCGTCCAGGCCGTGTCATAGGGCACGCAGTCGGAGTGGCCCACCAGCGCCAGCGCCGCCCGGTCCGCGTCCCCCTTGCGCGCGACCAGGTTCACCTTCGCCACGCCCGCGTCGTCGGTGTAGTGCTGACGCTCGGCGGTGAAGCCCGCGGCCTCCAGCCGCGTCTGGGCGTAGTCGATGAGGGGCGCGTTGGGGCGCGAGGACGTGGTGTCCAGCGCCACCAGTTCCGCCAGGGTGGCCCGCAGCGCGGGCAGCGTGTCGCTCATGGGATGGCCTCCAGTCAGGCCACCTGCATGCCACCGCCCGCGCCGTGATGCCAGTCTGGCCGTGCTTCAGCGTCGCGAGGACGCCATCACCTTCGCGTCCCCCGCCCTCGGGAACACCGAGTTGTCATTCGCACCCGGCCGCCCCATTCCCCGGGCGATGGCCGGCTCCGACGCGCTCACCCGGCCCACGTAGAACACCCCGTGGTAGCCCTCCTCGTTGGGCGAGTCCCAGACGTGCACGAAGAAGCGGTCCCCGTTGTCCTTCCCCTTCGTCTCCTTCACGCCGCAGTCCAGCTTGCCCACCCGCTTGTCCGCCGCGCAGATCCACGCCGACCCGCTGTTGTACGCCATGTCCAGCGACAGGACGTTCTTCAACTGCGCCTTCAAGAGCCGGCCCATCGGCTGGTACTGCTTGTCCCACGGCAGGCCCTGCGCGGTGCGCGGGTGGATGTTGCCGCTCACCACCAGGTGGAAGCGCCCCGGCCCCGCCTTCACCTGGCTGAGCACCGTCTGGGTGAGCGCGTCCTCGCGCTTCTGGCCCGACAGCTTCGGGTGGTCATAGACGAAGGCCTCCACATCCAGGCCGTGCGCACGCAACAGCCGCAGCTGCTCCAGCATGTTCGCCACCGCCTCACTGCCGCGCCCGTCCGGATACGGGCTGCGCCAGAACGGGGCCTCCATCAACTTGAGCCAATCCTCTTCGGTGCCCTCGCTCTTCACGAAGGCGGTGACGCGCTCCTCGTTCTCCACCGGCAGCTCCAGCCCCACCGACACGGGCGTTCCCGACGTGGTGAGCTGGCAGACCGACTGCGCGATGAAGCGCGGCACTTCCTGCGTGCCGTGCAGCTCCCCCAGCAGCATCACCCCACCCGCCTTCGCCCGGGCCTTCAGGCCGATGATGTCCTGACCGCACTCGGTGAACGCGGCCGGGGTCCTGGCCTGGGACGCCTGGGCCACCCTCTGGGCGGTGGTGGCCTCCTGCTGCTTCGCGAGCAGGGGCGCGATGGAGCGGAATACACGCCACTCCATGTGCAGGTCCCGGTGGCCCTGGGCCGAGTCCACGTAGAAGGCGTTCTCCCCCTGGGGGAAGGCCAACCGGGCCTCGTCGTCCTCCGGGCTGAGCCCCGCCGCGCCGCCCCGCGAGAAGGACTGGCCCCAGGCGAGATCGCGGCCCGGCGCCATGAGCGTCTTGTTCACGCTCTTCGTGACGCGGATGACCCACAGCTTGCTCTTGGTGGGGGCCTCCTGCTTGCCGATGACGAGGTAGCGGTGCCAGTAGCCCGAAATCTTCGAGCCGCCGAACTCCTGCTTCCAGTCCGTCTCCAGCACGCGGCTGCCCCGGTCCTCGCGGTAGGGCAGGTTCGCGTCCGTGAAGTACTCCCGCACGGACGGCCACATCTCGCTCAGGGGCACGTCGTAGACGGCCTCGTAGTCCGGGGTCTCCGGCTCCTGACGCCCGGCGCACCCCGCCGCGAGAACCAACGCCATCCACCCCATGAGCCATGTCGAACGCATTTCGAGACCCCTCCCTGCGGCGATTCCAGGATGAAGAGAGAACGCGAACCGGCGCGAAACGTATCGGCGGAGTTCCTGGGGGCCCGCCCCCGAGCAATGCGGAAGGGCCGTGCGCACCACCGCCTCCGGTGACGCACACGGCCCCTGTGTTCCACGGGCGGCTGGGGGTACGGGTGCTACAGGCCTTGCATGGACCCCGTCGGCTCGGGCGCGGCGTCCGACGGCCGTCCCAGCCCCTTGTCGATGGCCGGCTCCGACGCGCTCACCGGGCCCACGTAGAACACCCCGTGGTAGCCCTCCTTGTTGGGCGAGTCCCAGATGTGCACGAAGAAGCGGTCCCCGTTGTCCTTCCCCTTCGTCTCCTTCACGCCGCAGTCCAGCTTGCGGCCCTGCTGATCCGCCGCGCAGATCCACGCCGACCCGCTGTTGTACGCCATGTCCAGCGACAGGACGTTCTTCAACTGCGCCTTCAAGAGCCGGCCCATCGGCTGGTACTGCTTGTCCCACGGCAGGCCCTGCGCGGTGCGCGGGTGGATGTTGCCGCTCACCACCAGGTGGAAGCGTCCCGGCCCTGCCTTCACGTGGCCGAGCACCGTCTGGGTGAGCGCATTCTCGCGCTGCTGGCCCGACAGCTTCGGGTGGTCGTAGACGAAGGCCTCCACATCCAGGCCGCGCGCACGCAACTGCCGCAGCTGCTCCAGCATGTTCGCCACCGCTTCACTGCCGCGCCCGTCCGGATACGGGCTGCGCCAGAACGGGGCCTCCATCAGCCTGAGCCAGTCCTCCTCCGTGCCCTCGCTCTTCACGAAGGTGGTGACGCGCTCCTCGTTCTCCACCGGCAGCTCCAGCCCCACCGACACGGGCGTCCCCGACATGACGAGCTGGCAGACCGCCTGCGCGATGAAGCGCGGCACCTCCTGCGTGCCGTGCAGCTCCCCCAGCAGCATCACCCCACCCGTCTTCGCGCGGGGCTTCAGGCCGATGATGTCCTGGCCGCACTCGGTGAACTCCTGCGGCGCCTGCTTCGCATCCGGGGCGCGGGCCACCTTCTGGGCGGCGGTGACCGGCGCCTCCTTCTTCGCCAGATGCGGCGCGATGCCGCGGAACACGCGCCACTCCATGTGCAGGTCCCGCGTGCCCTGGGCGGAGTCCACGTAGAAGCCATTCTCCCCGCGCGGCATGCTGAACCGGTCCTCGTCATCCTCGATGCTGACGCGGTCTTCCGGCCCCCCGGTTCCAGGCCCCCCCGTGAACAGGCTGCGGTTGATGCCCCAGTCCAGCTCCCTGCCCGCCGGGGCGAGCGTCTTGTTCACGGTCTTCGTGACGCGGACGATCCACAGCTTGCTCTTCGTGGGCGTCTCCCGCTTGCCCATGACGAGGTAGCGGTGCCAGAAGCCCGCGATCTTCGAGCCGCCGAACTCCTGCTTCCACTCCGTCTCCAGCACGCGGCTGCCCTTGTCCTCACGGAACGGGAGGTTCGCGTTCGTGAAGTACTCCCGCACGGACGGCCACATCTCATCCAGGGGCACGTCGTAGATGGCTTCGTAGTCCGGGGTCTCCGGCTCCTGACGCCCGGCGCAGCCCACGACCCAGCCCAACAGCACCAGTGACAACACGATTGTCGAACGCATCCCGTGCCCCCTGCTGAAACCGCTTTCCGAGGCTGTTCAACGCCCCGGCCGCGAGCCCATATCACTCCGCGCCACCCTCACGGGTAGAGGCGCCAGGCAAGCTGCTGGAAGGCCCGGGCGCTCTCGTCCGCCAGGGCATGCCGACCGTCCCGCACCACCCAGCGGCCCGCCACCGCGACCTCGCGCACCGCGCCCGCCGTCGCCCCGAAGACAATGCCCGGCAACAGCGACGCGAGCCCCGCGCCCACCAGCGACGGGTGCCGCAGGTCCACCGTGAAGAAGTCCGCGGGAGCGCCCGGCTCCAGCGCTCCCGTGTCCAGGCCCAGGCTGTGCGCCCCCTGCACCGTGGCCATGTCCAGCAGCCGCGCCGCCAGTCCGTCCAGCGTGCCCGTCCCCGGATCCAGCACCGCCCGGCGCAGCCGCACCAGCCGCAGGTGCTGCTCCAACTGCCGAGCCTCGTCCAGCAGGTCCACCGCCGTCTGGCTGTCCGAGCCCAGGCTCACGCGCGCCCCGGCGCGGACCAGCGCGTCCGCCGGCACGATGCCATCCCCCAGGTTGCGCTCCGTGGACGGACACGCGCACACCGTGGCCTCCGCCCGGCCGAGCAACTGCACCTCCTCGTCCGTCAGGTGCACGCCGTGCACCGCCGTGAAGCGCCCTCCCAGCAGGCCCAGGTCCGCCAGCAGCTCCACCGGACGACGGCCGTGCTCCGCCAGACACGCTTCAATCTCCTTGGGCTGCTCCGCCACGTGCATGTGGATGGGCATGCCCGCCGGCGCGTCGCGCTCCACGCGGACCAGCCAGTCCTTCGACACCGCGCGCACGCTGTGCGGCGCCAGCCCCACGTTCACCCGCGCATCGCCGCGCACCGCCCGCGCCAGGGCTTCCGTGGTGGACAGGAACGTGTCCACGTCCGGGTCGATGAAGCGGCGCTGGCGCGGATTCGCGGCCACGTTGAAGCCCGCCCGCGCGTAGCCCACCCGCAGCAGGCAGATGCGCAGGCCCACGTCGGTGGCCGCGCGGATGACCGCGTGCGCCAGCTCATTGCGGTCCGCGTAGGGCGTCCCGTCCGACTGGTGGTGCACGTAGTGGAATTCGCCCACCGCGGTGATGCCCGCGAGCGCCATCTCCACGAACACCTGCCGCGAGGCGACGTAGACCTCCTCCGGCGTCAGGGCCTCCGCGGCGCGGTACATCGCCTCGCGCCAGGACCAGAAGTCGTCCTGTCCACGGCCCGAGGCCACGTACTCGGTGCGCCCCCGGATGAGCCGCTGGAACGCGTGCGAGTGGCCGTTGACGAGCCCCGGCAAGAGCGCGCGTCCCGGAAGCCGCTCCACGCGAGCGCCCTCCGGCACCGCGTCCAGCACGCGTCCGTCCGCGCCCACCGCCAGCGCGCGGCCTTCCTGGAACCGACCTTCCACGAAGAGGAAGTCGGGTTGATAGACAGTGATGTCGCTCACGCGGGGCAGCCTATGTCAGCCCCTGGAGGACCGCAGCAGCGGAAGGCCGGTGGCCCTTGCGGGTCAGGCCCCCAGCTCGGCGCCTTCCATGAAGGGGACGCGGCCTTCCACCCACGGGCGGGTGCGCGCCGCGTCGCGGATCCACGTGCCGTGGCGCCGCTCGTCCTCGCGGTGCTGCCGGATGAGGACCTTCACCTCCGGGGTCCACTCGAACTGGAGCGCCAGCTCGTAGGCCCGGTCGAACAGCTCCTCGTTGCCGAGCATGGCCCAGAGCGTGGCCTCCGTGCCCATCAGGCCCGTCATCGCCGTCAGGCCCTTCATGGCGGAGCCCTTCAGGTCCGAGCGCAGCGCCACCGGCTCCCCGCCCAGGTCGCGGATGAGCGTGTTCAGGTCCTGCACGTGGCGCAGGTGGTCCGCGCGGAAGCTGTTGAGGCGCTCGCGCACCAGGGGATGCGGGATGCGCGAGATGGCCACGTCGTAGGCCCCGACGGCATCGGCATCGAGTTGGGCCAGGCTGTGCAGACGGGCCACTTCGGACTTGTCGGCCATGGGCGCCTCCTCCATGCGAGTGCAAACGCCTCGACAATGTGGAGGGTCCTCCTCCCGGAACCAACCGCCCTGCCGACCACCCATCGGCCCATCGCCCCCAGGGCAGGCGGACGACCCTCATGAGTCCTCCGCATGGAGGACGGGCCTTGCACACCGGGGCCTCGCGACTCGCTGGACGCATGGGGAGCAGAGCGCCTGCCCTCCTGGCCGCCCTCCAACCGCCACGGGGAATTGCACCACCCAGGTCCGGTGAAGAGCGTTGGAGCGTGAAGACCTCCGAGACAGAGAAGCGCTTGCAGCGCTACCGCACGAAGCGCGACTTCCTGCGCACGCCCGAGCCGGCCCCGGAGGCGGAGGCGCCGACGTCGGGCGCCCCCGTCTTCGTGGTGCACAAGCACGACGCCACCCGGCTTCACTACGACCTGCGCCTGGAGATTGGCGGCGTGTTGGTGAGCTGGGCCATTCCCAAGGGGCCCAGCCACGACCCCGCGCAGAAGCGGCTCGCGGTGCGGACCGAGGACCACCCGCGCTCCTACGCGGACTTCGAGGGCCACATCCCGGATGAGCAGTACGGCGGGGGCGATTCGCTGCTCTGGGAGTCCGGCACCTTCGAGACGGTGCCCCCGGGCCAGGACAAGGCGCAGCTCGCGCGCGGGCACCTGGAGGTCGTGCTGCACGGCCAGAAGCTCCAGGGGCGCTGGCACCTCATCCGCACCCGCCCTCGTGGCGGCAAGGCCCAGTGGCTCTTCTTCAAGGCGAAGGATGAGGAGGCGCGGACCGACTACGACGTCACCGTCGAAAGGCCCGAGTCCGTGAAGAGCGGCCAGGTGGAGACGCGCGGACCGCGCAAGCCGGGGGTGCTGCGCAAGAGGCCCGTGGCCCCTTCGCGCCTGGCGCGGGTCGCGCCATCGAAGCCGCGGCGGCCTCCCGCGACGCCGCAGAAGCTGCTCGAACGGGTGTGGCCGCCCATGCTGGCGCGGCTGGCGGTGCCGGATGAAGCGCACGACGACACGCATGCCTACGAGGTGAAGTACGACGGCTTCCGCGCGGTGTTCGCCCTCACGCGCGACAAGATCGCCTTCCAGAGCCGCAGGGGCAACGACCTGTCGAGCCGCTTCGGACGGCTCACCGCCTCGCTGCGCACCCTGCCCGCGACCGACGTGGTGGTGGACGGAGAGGTCATCGCGCTCGACGACAAGGGCCGCTCCAACTTCCAGCTCCTCCAGCACACGGAGGCAGGCGCGGAGCAGCGCTTCGTGGTGTTCGACGTGCTGTGGTTGAACGGCGAGGACCTGCGGGGACTGCCCTACGTGGAGCGCCGCGCGCGGTTGGAGAAGCTGATGGCCACCGTCGAGCTGCCGCTCCAGCTCTCCGAGCGGTTGGACCTGCCGCTGTCGCGCGCGTTGATGGAGGCGCGGCGCAAGGGGTGGGAGGGCGTCATCGCCAAGCGCAGGGACTCGACCTACACGGGCACGCGCTCCGGGGACTGGCTGAAGCTGAAGGTGGTCGCGGGCCAGGAGGTCGTCATCCTGGGCTACCTGCCCATCAAGAACGCCCGGGCCCGGTCGGAGATTGGCGCGCTGCGCGTGGGCGTCCGGGGCGAGGGCGGCTTCCGCGACGTGGGCAAGGTGGGCACCGGCTACACCGCCGAGGACCGTCGCGAGCTGCGCTGGTTGCTGGACGCCACGCGCTCGAAGAAGCCGGCCGCCGTGGATGCGCCCACGAACACGCAGACCGTCTGGGTGAAGCCGAAGTACGTGGCCCAGGTGCGGTTCACGGAGTGGACCCGCGATGGCCGCCTGCGCCACCCCGTCTTCCAGGGCCTGCGCAGCGACAAGCGGCCCCGGGACGTCGTGCGCGAACACCCCGCGCCCACGGAGAGCCCCCGCACCACGAAGGGCACCCGGCGCGCACCAGCCCAGGCCTCCGCGCGCACCGCGACGGCTCCGACGAAGGCTTCGGGCAGGACGGCCTCGAAGCCCGACGCGGAGGCGCTGCTCACGCACGGCGACCGCGTGCTGTTCCCCGACACCTGCCTCACGAAGGCGGACGTGTTCGGCTACTACCGGGACGTGGCGCCGCTGCTGGTGCCCGTGCTCGCGGACCGGCCCCTGGCCCACCAGCAGTGGCCCGCGGGCATCGCGGCCCCGGGCTTCTTCCGGCATGAGCTGTCCGGCATCCCCTCCTGGATGCCCACGCTGCGCGTGCGCCACGAAGGCAAGTCCCTGCGCCACGTCAACGTGAAGGACGCGGATGCACTGTCGTGGCTCGCCAACCAGTCCGCGCTCACCCTGCACATGTGGCTGAGCCACGCGCCCCGGCTGGCGCAGCCGGACTTCGTGGTGTTCGACCTGGACCCCGGCACCGGCGGCTGGAAGGACCTGGTGAAGGTGGCCAGGCGCCTGCACGCCCGCCTGGACGCGCTGGGCCTCCAATCCTTCCCGAAGACGTCCGGCAAGCGGGGCCTGCACGTGCTGGTGCCCCTGGCCCCGGGGCACACCTACGCGCGCGCCCAGGCATTCGCGAACGCACGGGCGGCCGAGCTGGAGGAGGCCCTGGGCGACATCGCCACCACGGAGCGCTCCATCAACAAGCGGGGCGGCCGGCTCTACCTGGACGTGGGACAGAACGCGCGCGGCAAGACGGTGGTGGCGCCCTACTCCCTGCGCGCCGTGGAGGGAGCGCCGTTCTCCGCGCCGCTCGACTGGAGCGAAGTGACGGCCCGGTTGGACCCCCACCGCTTCCGTCTGAAGACGCTGCGCAGGCGCCTGGACGCCGTGGGGGACCTGTTCGCGCCCGTGCTGAGCCTGAAGCAGACGCTGCCCGGGGAGTGAGCCGCCGGCTGACGCGCCGCGCCCTGAACGGATGTTTCGCCAAAGCGGTGGGGCGCGTGCTACTGCCCGCGCCGCCATGTCGTCCGTCACCGCAGTGAGCACCGCCGCGAAGTCCGCGCCGCGTTGGAAGATCGCCGTCGCCTACGCCATCTGCTTCCTCACCTGGGGCTCCACCTGGGCCGTCGTGAAGGTGGGGCTGGAGGACCTGCCGCCCCTGCGGTTCGTGGGCACGCGCATGCTCATCGCCGGGGTTGCGCTGCTGCCCTTCGCCCGCTCGCGCGGCGCGACGCTGGGCGGCGGCACCGGGTGGCGCATCGCGGGGATTGGCGTGCTCCAGTTGGCGGTGCCCTTCGGGCTGCTCTTCGTGGCGCAGCAGTGGATTCCGTCGAGCTGGTCCGCGCTCCTCTTCTCCACCTTCCCCGTGTGGCTGCTGCTGGTGGGCCGCGTGCTGCTGCCGGATCAGCCGCTCACGCCGCAGAAGCTCTTCGCGGCGGTCCTGGGACTGACGGGCGTGGTGGCGCTCCAGCACCAGGAGCTGGTGTCGCTGAGCCTGTCCGCGCAGGTGCTGCTCGGGTGCGGGATGACGCTGGGCGCGGCGTCGGTGGTGGCGGTGGCCAACGTGCTGGTGCGCCAGCACATGACGCACGTGCCGCCCCACCTGCTCACGCTGGTGCAGACGCTGAGCAGCGCGGTGCTGCTCTTGGGCGCCTCCGCGCTGTTGGAGTGGAACCAGCCGGCGCACTGGACGCCCCGGGCCCTTGGCGCGCTGCTGTACCTGGCGCTGGGCGGGACGGTCATCACCTACCAGTGCCTGTACTGGCTCCTGCCGCGCATCTCGCTGGCGGCCCTGGGCGCGATGGCGCTCCTGGACACGCTGGTCGCGGTGACGCTCGGCGTGGCGCTCTTGGGAGAGCCGCTCACGCCGTCGCTCCTGGCGGGCGGCGTGCTCATCCTCACCGCGGCGGCCATCGCCAACCGCGAGCCTCCGGAGGCGAAGGTGCCTCCGGAAGCGTCGGCGTAGCGCCCGACCTCAGAACGGCAGCGGCAGGGCGAACGCGGTGCCGTTCTGCGTGCCGGTGCGGTAGCTCTTCGGCGCGCCGATGACGACGGTCGGCGGCGAGCCTCCGCTGCCGGGGACGACCGCGAGCGACTGGCCCAGCGAGCTGCGCTCGGAGCCGTCCCCCACCACCAGGACGAACGGGGACAGCGCGCCCTGCGACTTCGGGCCACCGGCGAAGAGGAACGCCGCGCCTTCGCCATCCGACGCCACCGACGCGCCCGGCGCGCCCACCCACAGGTCCGGCACGCCGTCGCCGTTCAGGTCCTTGCCGCCCGCCAGCGACGCGCCGAAGCCCACCGCGCGCGCGCGGTACGTCACCGTCAGCGGCTTCAGGTCCGCGGTGCCGAAGGCGGCCACCAGCCGCTCCCCGGAAGCGGGCCGCAGCGCGTTGAGCTCCGCCACGTTGAAGAGCAGCACCGCCGGCTGGCTCACGCCCTCCACCAGGAAGTTGTTGGCCGTCACCGCGATGAAGTCCCGCGTGTCCCCCAGGAAGCGGCCCGCGCGCGTGCTGGCCACGCCCAGGTTGATCATGTTGAGCGACACCTCGCCGTCACCCGCGATGCGCACCATGGACGCGGCCGTCCGCCCACCGCAGCGGGTGCCGCCCGCGTCGTAGCCGTAGAGCACCACCACGCCGGAGCGCGAGCCGTCCGAGTAGCGCCACGCGACCTCGTCGCAGCCGTCCCCGTTCAGGTCGCCCAGTGACGCGGGCGCGGTGGTCTGCTGCACGGAGGTGGGCCAGGAGTAGACGGGGTCGCACGCGAGGGTGAGCTTCGCGAGCGAGGCATCTTCCGGCGCGCGGCCCAGGAACAGGTCGAAGCCCCTGTCGCGCAGCACGGCCAGGTCCTGCTTGCCGTCGCCGTTGAAGTCGAAGCCGCCCGCCACACCCCGCCCCAGGGTGGCGCGCTTGCAGCTGGCGGCCGCGGGGTCCGCGCAGCCGGCGATGACGTTCGGCGCGAACACGCGGAAGCCCGGCTTGAAGGTGCCGTCCGCCTGCCCCATGGACACCAGGAGTCCCCCCTGCGACTGGGTGCCCGTCGCCATGCACGTGGTCGACGTGTAGATGTCCCGGTCGCCCGCGGGAGAACCCGTGCCCGGGATGACCAGGCCCGTGGCGCCCGCCACCATGTCCGGACGCCCGTCGCCGTTGAAGTCCGTGAACGCCACGTCCACGCCCACGTTGCGTCCGCCCACCCACGGAGCGCTCGCGCCCTCGCCGGCCACCGTGGCCTCCGAGGGCTTCGCCGTGTCGAACGTGTACGCGCGGCCCACGTTGAGGTCGTTGCCGTCGCCGTTGGGGCCCGGACCAGAGAAGCCCTGCGCGCCCACCACCGCCATCACGCGGGTGCCCAGCCGGGTCACCGCCACCGACTCACCGAAGCGCTCCATGCTGGCCTTCGTCGTCACCTCCAGGCCACTGCGCGCCCACTCGGCCAGCGTCCCGCCCGCCTTCTGGAAGACGTCCACGCGTCCGGTGAAGGCGCCCTGCGCGGAGGAGGCCCGGCCGGAGAAGCCCGCCAGCACCGTGCCCGAAGGCAACGGCCACGCCACCAGGCCCGAGCCCAGCACCTCCGCCTTCGCCGCGCCGCCCAGCGCCACCTGCGGCTTGTTCTGCACGCTGCCCTTCGCGAGCGTGGCCAGCGGGAACACCAGCACCTTTCCCGCGTTGCCCAGCTGCGTCGTGCCCGCCGTCGCCGTCGCGTACGGCGCGCCCAGCAGCAGCTCCGGTCCCGCCGCGCCATCCACGTCCATCACCGTCCAGCTCCGGGACGCGGTGATGCTGCGCGCGTCTCCGTAGAGCCGTCCGAAGGCGTCCGCCAGCGGCACCTTCACGGGCTTCCCCGCCGGATCGCCCGAGGGCGTGTTCCCGCGCAGGTCGAACAGGAACGCGCCGCCCGCGTCCACCTGCGCCGCCACGCCGCCCACCTTGCTCAGGTCCGGCGAGTCCGCCCTGTCCGCCATCACCAGCAGCAGCGGAGGACGGCTGCCTTCACCGGCAATCGCGCCCAGGCGCCACGTGCCCTCGTTGTTCAGCGTCTCCACGGCGGTGTTCGACGGCATGACGTACAGGTCCGCGGTGGAACGGAAGCGCGGCGCCGCGTCGCGCGCGAAGTACACGGCCACGCCCATCTGCTGGCCGTCGGTGGTGCCATCCGCCTTGTAGCGGGTCAGCTTGCTGAGCGACGCCAGGTCCGGGCGGCCGTCGTCGTTGAGGTCCGCCACCACGATGGCGCGCCCCAGCTCCGTGTTGCTGCGCAGCTCGAAGCTGCCATCCACCTTCAGGTCCTGTCCGCCCAGGCGCACCGCCGGGAGGTCCGGGACGGGCTGGCCCTTGGTGAGCAGGAAGATGTCCACCACGCCGCGCCGGCTGATGCCGGAGAGGCTGGACAGGTCGCCCGCGGGCGAGCCCACGAACAGGTCCAGGTCCCCGTCGCCATCCGCGTCCGCGATGGCCATGCCCGTGCCGAAGCCGCCCCGGCCCAGGCCCGTGAGCGCCGGCCGCAACAGCGCGGGAGGCTGCCCCGCCTTGAAGGTGTAGAGGTACACGGCGCCCGAGTCGCCGATGGTGACGTCCGCGCCCGGCGACGACACCGCCAGGTCCGCGCGCCCATCGCCGTCCAGGTCGCCCGCGGCCAGCATGTCGCCGAAGAGCGCGCCTTCCGTCTCACCCGCCAGCACCCAGGTGGGCTTCGTGGGCAGGCCGGACGCGCTGCCCTTGTAGACGAACACCGCGCCGCCGGTGGGCCGTGCCAGTTCGCTCTCGCGCTGTCCCACCGCGAGGTCCTGGATGCCGTCACCGTCGAAGTCCGCGGTCACCATCGTGGCCACGTCCGTCAGCCGGCCGTGCGCCAGCAGGGGCCGCGACAGTTCGTCCAGCACGCGCACGGCCACCGGGGCCACGTCGCCGGTGAAGCGGTCCCGCGCCTCCAGCGTGATGAGGCCGGCCGCGCCCGCCTCCACCACGATGCGCCCGTTCGTCACCGTGCCGGGTCCGGACTTCTTCGTCCACACCACGCTGTCGGTACCGCCCGCCGTGCCCAGCGGCGCGGACGCGCCCGACGGCACGCCCAGGTACGGCGGGTCGCCCACCAGCTTCGCGGCCTTGCTCACCGTGTACTGGAGCACCGCCGTGTCGCCGGACCGCTGGTCGCTCACGGTGATGAGGTCCAGCGCCTCCGTCGCGCCGGCCGTGTAGACGCCCGTCTCCGAGAGCGTCCCCCCGGACTTGTTGGAGGTGAGCGTGAAGGAGGGCGTGCCCACCAGTCCGTCGATGACGATCTGGAAGCTCGTGCCCGGCCGCAGCGTGGCCTTCGCGGGCGCGACCCCGAAGCCCGCGATGACCTGCACGCGCACGGAGGCGGAGCCGCCGCACTGCTCGTCCACCACCAGCAGCGTGTCTTGCGCCGGCGTGGCGCCCGCGACGAAGCGGTTGCCGCGCACATCTCCGGAGGAGCCGCCCGCTTCCGCCCTGAAGGTGTAGTGACCGCTGCCGCCCGTGGCCGTCAGCGTGGCCACGCCGCCCGAGCGCACCGTCGTCGGCTCCACGGCCAACGTCATGGCCGCCAGGCCTTCACACGGGCCCACGTAGGGCAGCACCACGGCGGAATCCTGCCCGCCCTGGCAGGCCAGGGTCAGGAGCGCGAAGAGGGGGGTCGCGCGGGTGAAACGCTTCATGGG
>NZ_RAWI01000909.1 GCF_003612125.1 Corallococcus praedator | reverse complement strand
ATGTAAGCTTTTTTTACGCAAAAAAAAATGCTCCCCGCCAAAAGGCAGAGAGCAAATTTATTATCCATAAACCGTGTGATTTCGACGTCCTCCGGTTTATTAAACAGATCATCGCCTCGAAGCGAATTAACCCATAATGTTCAAAAATATGCAAAAAGGATTAAATCACTATCCTTCAATTCAATTTATTATGAGATGCTCTATTGTTGTCATTGTAGCCCAGCTTACTTTCATAAGTATCCTTATGGCCAGCAATGTAAAGAGTCAGGATCTTGATCATAAAATAAGCCTGCGTTTAGAGCATGTTACCGTTGCGGAAGGCCTCTCAGCGATTGGCAGGCAAAGTAACATCAAATTTTCCGTCAGGGAACAGTCTATGAAATCGGTGAGGAAAAATGTGACGCTTATTTCTTCACAGATTACCGTAAGGGAAGCCATCAATAACCTGCTGGCAAATACCGGTCTGCAATATAAG
>NZ_RAWI01000908.1 GCF_003612125.1 Corallococcus praedator | reverse complement strand
GCGCATCTCTGTCATCGGTGACGTGATGACAGACGTGTGGGTCCACGGCAGAATCGAGGAGTGTCAAGATGGGTGCCCCAAGTTCATGAAGCGCGACAGGGTCGCCGTAAACGGTGGAGCAGCCAACGCCAGAGACTGCCTGACCCCGTGGCGTATCCGCACCGACTTGTTCGGTCGATCTCACAACGACCGACCCATCAAGTTTCGGTACGTGGACGACGAGACCGGGAGGATCGTATTTCGGTACGACGACGAGACGATGCTCGCCGCTGCGAACGACTACATATGGACCCACGGTGATGCGCTGGAGCGCGTGATCGCACACTCGGACGCCGTGCTGATAAGCGACTACGACAAGGGATTCCTCGCACCAGACCTGATCCAGAGGGTGGTGGGTGCCTGCACCAAGAAGAAGATACCATGCGTGGCTGACGCGAAGCGTGAGCCAGACTTGTACTGTGGAGCGATCATAAAG
>NZ_RAWI01000907.1 GCF_003612125.1 Corallococcus praedator | reverse complement strand
GGCTGGAATATCGGGTAAACTACGCCGAATCTGTGATTGAGAGCTTCAAAAAATTTCCTGAACTCCGCGAAGGTTCGCAGGATTTCAGTTTACTGACCAAACATCAGGAGTTAATCAGAATGCTTCTCGCAGACCTCTTCCCCACCGGCCTCACCAACAATGAAATTAAGGCTGCAAGCATTCCTTTTACCGACATCACTTTTAATTATACCGAGAGATTCAGGAAGATACTTTCAGATGCCGGCCATAATTTTACTCTTGAATTTCGGGATATGACTCAGGACGAGATGTATGTACTTTCCTGCTGTATTATCGTACAGCTTTATTTCAAAAAGGATATCAAATTTACAATTCCTTTTTACTACGACATCCCAGATCAGCATGGAATTGTAAGACATTATAAAATTACGGTCAATTCAGATTTTTCAGAAATCATTCCTACAGACCAGAAAAACTTTCCTACAGACAGCGAGAT
>NZ_RAWI01000906.1 GCF_003612125.1 Corallococcus praedator | reverse complement strand
TCCGTCGACCTCGGTCTGCAGGAGGCGGGTGACGAAGTCGTCGCGCGGCGCCGCCCGGCGGTCGGCGACGAGCTCGTCCACGTAGGTCGCGAACTCGGGATGGGCGCCGGCGAAGCCCTCACCCCGCTCGGTGCGGTTCCTGGTCGGGTACGTGCCCTGCACGACCTCGTCGGACCACGTCGACCAGAGGGCGAAGTCCTCCGGCGGGGCCCCGAGGAGGTGGGCGATGACGCTGCTGGGGATGGGAGTGACGTAGTCGGTGACCAGGTCGACCGGGCCGTCGGCGGCCAGCAGGTCGTCGAGCAGCTGGTGGCACAGGTCGGCGCAGAAGGGCTCGACCCGACCGATGCGGTGCTGGGCGATGGCCGAGTTGATGATGCGGCGGACGTGGCCGTGGCGCGGCTCGGGGATCTCGTTGATCAGCTGCTCCTCGTCGGGCACGACCACACCCGGCTCGCGGAAGCTGGCCTGGAAG
>NZ_RAWI01000905.1 GCF_003612125.1 Corallococcus praedator | reverse complement strand
ATCCAGCACGAATGGGCTATTTCAACCGCATTTTGCGGGAACAGTACGTCGACCTCCGAAACACGACGCTGTTGGACGTAGGTTGCGGGGGCGGGATACTGGCCGAAGCCTTTGCCGAACTGGGTATGCGCGTAACGGGTATCGACCCGTCGGCTTCGTCGGTCGAAACGGCCCGCCGTCATGCACCTCAGCAAAAGCTCACGATTGATTACTGGATTGGTTCGGGCGAGAGCCTGCCCTTTGCCGATGCCAGCTTCGACTGCGTCAGTTGCTGCGACGTACTCGAACACGTGCAGGACGTTGATGCGGTGCTGGCCGAAATTAGCCGGGTGCTCAAGCCGGGTGGTTTGTTTTTGTATGATACCATCAACCGGACGTGGCTAAGCTGGCTGTTCCTGATCAAAATTGCGCAGGACTGGAAGCGGTGGGCGTTCATGGAGCCCAACCAGCACGTTTATGGCCGGTTCATTAAACT
>NZ_RAWI01000904.1 GCF_003612125.1 Corallococcus praedator | reverse complement strand
GCCCTGGCCGATGTCGAAACCGCAGCTGGTGGCGACGGCGGCGCGGCGCACAGAGTCGTTGCTGAGAATGGGCGGGGCCACCAGCAGGTGCATGTCTGGGCGCAGGGCGTCGGCAGCGGTCCAGCCGGGGGCAGCCAGCCAAGCCCTCGGGCCGCGGCCGAGGCGGCGGCAGGTGTAGAACATCACGTCCGGGGTGCAGCGCACGGTAATGCCGAGGCTGCGGACCGATACCAGCGCCCCGTTGTAGTTCCGCCTGCTGGTGCTGGCCACCCTGTGGGGGTTGCCATCGTGGCAGATGACCCGCTCGTCGATGCGCACGTCGGAGATGGAGCGCAGGCGGCCGTAGGACATCAGCACGCGGGTGCCGGCGGCAAAGCTGGCCATATCTGATGCCTCCTACAGTCGGATGTCGACGCGGCAGCGCGACTTGCGCAGCGGGCGTCGGGGTGGATGGAGAGACTGGCGCAGCTCGGCGG
>NZ_RAWI01000903.1 GCF_003612125.1 Corallococcus praedator | reverse complement strand
GGAAATTACCGAACAATGTGTGGTCGCCTTGACCTGGGTCTTGAAAGACACGCTGGGTGAAGAGCTGGCTGTACTCGACGACCCCGTCGAGTTTCTTGTGGGCGGAGACGACCTCCTCGCCCGTCTGGAGCAGGCCCTGCAAGGCCACTCCGCTGGCGCCAGTCTCTCCCTGCACCTGGAGCCCGAGGAGGCCTTTGGGGATTACCAGGAGAAGCTGCTCTTCCTGGAACCGCGGACCCTGTTCCCCGCAGACATCGAAGAAGGCATGACCTTCGAAGGCTCTGCATTGCCCCAAGGCAGCAACCCCGAAGCACCGCGCGATGCGCTCTATACCGTGGCGCAGCTGTACCCCGACCATGTGGTGCTGGACGGCAACCACCCGCTCGCGGGCATCGCACTGCGGCTGCACCTCACCGTGCATGGCGTGCGTGACGCCACCGAGGAGGAAATCGGGCGAGGCACGGCCGGCACCGGGT
>NZ_RAWI01000902.1 GCF_003612125.1 Corallococcus praedator | reverse complement strand
GTCTCAACCTGGCGCAGTCGTTCAACCCGGTCGGCGCCAACATCGGCGTGCTGCTGGGTACGGCGCTGATCCTGCCGCGGCTGACCAGTGACGCGGACCGGGCCGGGCTGAGCGGGCAGGCGCTCGTCGACTCCCAGGAGCGCGACCTCTCCCTGGTGCTCGGCCCGTACCTGGGCATCGCCGCAGTTCTGGTGCTGATCTGGATCGTCATCTTCTTCACGAAGATGGAGAACCCGCTCGAGGTGCACGAGCACGAGGTCGCAGGTGCCCATCCCCACGCGCAGAAGGGCGTCTTCTCCCGGCTGCTGAAGAACCGGCACTACAGCTTCGGCGTGGTCGCCCAGTTCTTCAACATCGCCGCGCAGGTGGCGACCTGGTCGTTCACCATCCTGTACGCGGAGGAGGTGCTGGGCTACCCGCCACGGACCGCCGGCTACTTCCTGCAGGCCAGCCTGATCCTGTTCCTCATCTCCAGGT
>NZ_RAWI01000901.1 GCF_003612125.1 Corallococcus praedator | reverse complement strand
CCCTGAAGATCGCCGGACACTTCGCCCGTACTAATAAAAATCCGCTTTGAGTCGAGCCTGATCGACTCCTCGCTTTTCACTCTTCACTCCTGACTTTTGCCCGCTTGCCCGGAATCACGCCGCGCCGATCGGGAAGCTGCGTTTGCTCTAAAAACTGGCGCAGGTGGTGCAGCGGTTCACTATCTGGCAGTAAATCGAACTGGGCGATCGCCTCGTTTAAGGTCAAGCCCGATCGATACAGCAGGCGAAACGCTTTTTTTAGAGCCGTCAGTTCGACTCCGGCGCGTTTGAGTCCGATCAGGTTGAGCGATCGCACCCGCGCAGGATTGCCCTCGACCAGCATGTAGGGCGGCACATCGCGCTCAATTCGGCTCATGCCGCCGATCATCGCCATCCGCCCGACCCGCACAAACTGGTGGACGCCGATCAGTCCGCTAAACCTTGCGCCCGACTCGACATAGACATGACCTGCCAGCG
>NZ_RAWI01000900.1 GCF_003612125.1 Corallococcus praedator | reverse complement strand
GTATTACCAGGTCTACCACGCGCCCCAGGTCTCTGCAGCCACGCAGGGCGTCTACGAGGTGTCCCGGCCAGTCTGGCTGCTGTTTCTGACCGTCAACGTCATCCTCACCTACACGTCACGAGAGCTCGTGCGCGAGGCGCTCGAGCGACGATGGCGCCCTGGAATCGGGCTGAAGCGCGTGTTGATCGCCGGCGCAGGCGACCTCGGACGGCTGGTCGCCGACAAACTGCTCGAACACCGCGAGCTCGGCTTCAAGGTCGTCGGCTTTCTCGACGATCGCGCCTCCGGCGACCACATCGGCTACCGTGGGCTGCCGCTGCTCGGCACGCTCGCTGAAGGCGGCGAGGTCATCCGCCAGGACGGCAAGGACACCGGCGCCCTGCCGGGCCGGCTCGTCCGCGGCGCCCAGCGGACCTGACCGCTCGCCGCCGCGGTGGGTCGGGGGGCGACCGGCCGCGGCATCGGCGCGACGATCCGC
>NZ_RAWI01000008.1 GCF_003612125.1 Corallococcus praedator | reverse complement strand
TGCGGAGCGAGTCGTTGACGTTCATCTGACAGCCGAAGGTGTGGATGAAGTAGCGCTTCATGGTTGGCCTATAGGGAAAACGGGCCCTTATGCGATGACCGGGCGCGGAATGCAACCGGGCGGACGGAACGACGCGTGGAAGAGCTGCTTACCAACCTGCTGCTGAACTCCCAGGGGCTTCTGGCCTATGGGGCGGTCTTCGCCATCCTGGTGGCGTGTGGCCTGGGGGTGCCGGCGCCGGAGGACATCACGCTCATCCTGGGCGGATTGTTGGCGCACAAGGGCGCGGCCAGCCTGCCTGGGATGATGGCGGTGGGGTTCCTGGGAATCCTGGTGGGCGACAGCCTGATCTACCTGGCGGGGCGCAGGTTGGGGTCCCGGTTGGGGCGCAACCCGGATGCGAAGGGTGGAGGTTTCTTCGCGAAGATCGTCACGCCGGAGAAGCGCGCGAAGGTGGAGTCGCTCTTCGTCAAGCACGGCCAGAAGATCGTGATGATCGCCCGCTTCATGCCGGGCGTGCGCGCGGTGACGTACTTCACCGCGGGCTCCGTGGGCATGGCGTACTGGCGCTTCATCCTGTGGGACGGCGTGGCGGCGCTGCTCTCCGCGCCGGCGTTCGTGTGGCTCGGCTTCCACTTCGGCGGTGAGCTGGAGACGCTGCTTGGGAAGATGAAGGAGGGGCAGGTCGTCGTCCTGGGCTCGCTGGCGGTGCTGGGCGTGGGCTACTTCCTGTACCGGCGCCGTCGGAACGCGAAGCTCGCGGCCGAGGCAGCCGCCCGGGCCGAGATGCCGCCCGTGGCCCTGCCGCCCGTGCCGGAGTCGCTGGAGAACAGCGTGGCGCAGACGCGAGCCCCCAGCAGCAGCAGCTTCTTCGACGTCCCCGCGGACAAGGCACCTTCCCCTTCGGAGCCGTCGACCAACGTGCTCAAGTAGCGCGGAAGCGATGACGCCGCCTCCGGACCCCGCCCCCTCTGCTTGAGGGAGCGGGGTTCTTCGTTGCGGGCCTTCAGCGCTCGCGGAGGGCCTTCTTCAGGAGGTCCGCCACGCGCTGCACGTTGGGCTCGCTGAGCAGCGTGTAGTGGTTGCCCGGCAGGCGGTGCGACTCCAGCCGTGCTCCCACCAGCGCGCGCCAGCCCCCGTCGTCCGTGGTGGTGGCCTGCGCCTCCGCCTGCACGCGCAGCACCCGCTGATCCATGGCAGGCGCGCGGTAGCGGCGGGAGGCTTCGAGGTTGGCCTCGAAGACGTGGAAGAGGGCCACCGCGTTCGCGGCGTCCGTTCCGGGCGGCAGGGTTCCCGCCTGGGCCGCGGCCTCCAGCACCTGGGTGAGCGCGGCTTCGGGCTCCAGGTCCGCGAGCGCGCCGAGATCCAGCTCCAGATCCCCCAGGGACACGCCCATCAGGTCCTGCGCGAACAGGCTCACGGCCAGGGTGCGATCCAGGAGGGGTTCCGACGCGGGCACGGGTTCCTGTGCGTAGGAGTCCAGCAGCGCGAGCAGCGCCACCTCCTCGCCCGCATCGCGAAGCTGACGGGTCATCTCGTAGGCGATGACGCCGCCCAGGGACCAGCCGCCCAGGAAGTAGGGACCGGCGGGCTGGGCCTCGCGCAGGGCACGCACGTAGTCCGCGGCCATGGCTTCGATGGTGCGGTGGGGGGCGCTCGTGCCATCCAGGCCCCGGGACTGGAGGCCGTAGAAGCGCTGATCCGGTCCCAGCCGCCGCGCGAGCGCCGCGTACGTGAGCACCGTGCCGCCCACCGGGTGGACGCAGAAGAACGGCGGGGCCGTGCCCGGCGTGCCTCCGGCGTCGAAGGGCACCAACGGCGAGTTCGTGCCCGCGTCCCCGTGCTGCTCCAGCAACGCCGCGAACCGTTCCACGCTGGGCGCCTGGAAGAGGGCGGACAGTGGCAGCCGGCGGCCCGTCTCCCGGTTCACCGCCGCCATCAGGCGCACGGCGAGCAGCGAGTGGCCGCCCAGCTCAAAGAAGCTGTCGCGCGGATCCACGGTGGTCACCCCCAGGGCTTCGGCCCAGAGGCGCGCGAGCTGGGCCTCGGCTTCGTTCCTTGGCGCCTCGCTGCCACGGGCTTGCGTGGGGCTTTCGTCGGGAGCAAGGAGCGCCACGACTGGGGCTTCGACCTGCCGCCCTTGGGCCGGGGCTTCCGGCAGGGGCAGGGCGTCCAGGGCCGCGTCGGGCGCGCTCAGGGCCTCTTCGAGCAACAGGCTCCAGTGCTCCATGAGGCGCCCGGCCGTGTCGGCCTCGAAGAGGTCCGTGCTGTAGGCGAGCAGGCCCTGGAAGCCTTCCGGCGTGCGGCTCAGGGTCAGGTCCAGCTCGAACTTCGCCGTCGCGAGCGACACGTCGACCGGCCGCAGCGTCAGCTCCGACAGGCGCACCTCCGCGTCCGGCAGGTTCTGGAGCGCGAAGATGACCTGGATGAGCGGCGGGCGGGACAGGTCCCGCGCGGGCTGGAGCACCTCCACCAGCCGCTCGAATGGGACGTCCTGATGCTCATACGCGCCCAGCGTGGTGGTGCGCACCTGCGACAGGAACTCCCGGAACGACAGGGCCGGAGTGAAGCGGGCGCGCAGCACCAGCGTGTTGACGAAGAAGCCGATGAGGCCCTCCGTCTCCGCGTGGCGCCGGCCCGCGATGGACGAACCCACCAGCAGGTCGTCCTGCCCGGAGTACCGGTGCAGCAGCGTCTGGAGGCCCGCCAGCAGCACCATGAAGGGCGTGGCGCCCTCCCTCTGGGCCAGGGCCTCCACCGCGTCGCTCAGCGCCGGTGACAGCCGCACCGGAAGCGTGGCCCCGCGCGAGGAGCGCTGCGCGGGACGGGGCTTGTCGGTGGGCAGCGCCAGCACCATCGGGGCTCCCGACAGCTCCTGCCGCCACCACTTCAGCTGCGTGTCGAGCACGTCCCCCTGGAACCAGGAGCGCTGCCAGAGCGCGTAGTCCGCGTACTGCACCGGCAGCGGGGCCAGCGGTGAGCCATGGCCCTGACGGAAGGACTCGTAGAGGGCCACCACCTCGCGCACCAGGATGCCGAAGGACCAGCCGTCGGAGATCGCATGGTGCAGGCACAGCAGCAGCACGTGCTCACGCGTGTCCAGCGTGAGCAGCGTGAAGCGGGCCAGCGGTCCACGCTCCAGGTCGAAGGGCCGCAGGGCGTCCTCGGAGGCGCGGCGCATCGCCTCGGCCTCGCGAGCGTCCTTGTCCAGGGCGCGCAGGTCCACCGTGCGCAGCGTTCGCGACGGGGCAGGGTGGATGTGCTGGCGCGGATCCCCTTCGTGCGACTCGAACGTCGTGCGCAGGGATTCGTGCCGCTGCACCAGCGCGTCGAAGGCCTGCTGGAGCGCGGTGACCTCCAGCGCGCCGGACAGTCGCAGCGCGGTGGGGATGTTGTAGAGCGCGCTCCCCGGATCCAACTGGTCGATGAACCACAGGCGCTGCTGCGCGAAGGACAGGGGCAGCACCTCCGGACGTTCCACCCGGACCAGTGCCGGAGCTTGCGTCCCGCCGGGCTCCGGACGGGAGTCCAACCTCGACGCCAGGGCCGCCACGGTGGGCGCTTCGAAGAGGGCTCGCAGCGGCAGCTCCACGCCGAAGCTGGAGCGCACCCGTGCCACCAGCCGCGTCGCCAGGAGGGAGTGGCCTCCCAGCTCGAAGAAGTTGTCCGTGCTTCCCACCCGTTCAACGCCGAGCACCTCCGCGAACAGCGTCGCGAGCCGCTTTTGCGTGGGCGTGCTGGGAGCCGTGAACCCCGTGCGTGAGACCGCGGCGCTGGGGGCCGGCAGGGCCTTGCGGTCCAGCTTGCCGTTCGTGGTCAGCGGCAGCGCGTCCAGTGCCATCACCACCGAGGGCACCATGTACTCCGGCAGCCGTTCCTGCACGAACGCGCGCACCGCCGGGCCGTCCAGCGGCTCCGTGCCGCCCGTGACGTAGACCACCAGGAGCTTGTCGCCCGGCGTGTCCTGGCGCACCAGGGCCACCGCCTCGCGCACGTCTGGATGCGCCCGCAGCGCGGCCTCCACTTCCGCCAGCTCGATGCGGTAGCCACGCACCTTCACCTGCGCGTCCATGCGGCCCAGGAACTCCAGCACGCCGTCCGGCGTCCACCGCGCCACGTCGCCGGTGCGGTAGAGGCGCTCGCCTTCATGTGCCGCGAAGGCGTTGGGGACGAAGCGCTCCGCCGTCAGGTCCGGCCGCGCGAGGTATCCGCGCGCCAGGCCATCTCCGCCGATGAAGAGCTCGCCCGGGATGCCCGGAGGCACCGGCTGTCCGTGCGGATCCAACACGTACACCTGCGTCTGCGCGATGGGCCGGCCAATGGGGATCGTCTCCGGCACCCGGGTGCCGGGCATCATCCGGTGGGTCGTCGCGAAGAGGGTGGTCTCCGTCGGGCCGTAGCAGGCCGTGACGGGGATGCCCAACGTCTCCACCACCCGACGCACCTGCGGCGCCGGAACGACGTCGCCTCCGGTGAGCAACTGGCGCACGCCCTTGAGGGCTTCGGGCTTCAGGTCCACCACCTGGGCGAAGAGGCCCGCGGTCAGATGCAACGTGGTGACCCCGTGCCGCCGCACCACCAGCTCCAGCAGCGCCAGATCCGACGGCGAGCTGGCCGGGAAGACGACGAGCCGCCCGCCGAAGAGCAGCGGACCCCAGACCTCCAACGTCGACGCGTCGAAGGAGATGGGCGCGATGAGCAGGAACGTCTCATCCGGACCCAGCTTCGCGTAGGGCGCGTTGTGCAAGAGCCGCATCACGCCCCGGTGCTCCACCGCCACGCCCTTGGGACGGCCGGTGCTGCCGGACGTGAAGTCCACGTAGGCCAGGTCGCGCGAATGCGTCCCCGCCTTCACGGGTGACATGGGCCGTGCCTCCAGTCGCAGCTCCTCCACGAAGAGACAGGGCAGGGCGGCATCCACCGCCAGCTTCGCGCGCACCTCTCGCGTCGTCAGCAGCAGCCTCGGCGGTGCATCCTCCAGCATCGCGGCCAACCGTGGCGCGGGATACGCCGCATCCAGTGGCAGGTACGCGCCCCCGGCCTTCAGGATGGCCAGCAGCGCGACGATCAGCTCGACGGAGCGCTCCAGGCACACGGCCACCAGCACATCCGGCCCCACGCCGTGCTCGCGCAGCAGGTGGGCCCACTGGTTCGTCAGTGCATCCAGTCGTGCGTACGTCAGCCGCGCGTCCCCGAACTCCAGCGCCACCGCGTCCGGACGGCTCGCGGCCTGCGCCATGAACAGGTCCTGGATGCACGCTTCGCGCGGGTACTCGCCGCCCGTCGCGTTCCACTCCACCAGCACCTGCCTCCGCTCCCCCTGCGTGAGCAGCGACAACCGCTCCAGTGGCGCGGCGGGTTCGGCGACCATCGCTTCGACCAGCGCCTCCAGGTGACGGACCATCCGCGTCGCGGTGGCGGGCTCGAAGAGGGCGGTGCGGTAGTGCAGCATGCCCTCGAAGCCCTCCGGGTTCCGGAACAGCGCCAGCTCCAGATCGAAGCGTGCGGTTCCCGAACCCGTCTCCAGCGGCCGCAGTGACAGACCGGGCAACGACAGCTCCGGCACCGGCGCGTTCTGGAGCGCGAAGAGCACCTGGAAGAACGGCGTGCGGCCCAGGTCCCGCGCGGGCTGCAGCTCCTCCACCAACTTCTCGAACGGGACGTCCTGATGCTCCTGGGCTCCCAGCGTGGTGGTGCGCACCTGGGCTAGCAGCTCGCGGAACGTGCGCACTTCACCGAAGCGGGCGCGCAGCACCAGCGTGTTCACGAAGAAGCCGATGAGGCCCTCCGTCTCCGCGTGACGCCGGTTCGCGATGGGCGAGCCCACCAGCACGTCGTCCTGTCCCGAGTACCGGTGCAGCACCGTCTGGAGTCCGGCGAGCCAGACCATGAACGGCGTGGCGTTCTCACGCTTCGCCAGGGCCTCCACCTGTTCACTCAGGGCTCGCGAGATGCGCACCGGCACCATCGCGCCCTCCGGGGTGAGGACGCTGGGACGGGGCTTGTCCGTGGGCAGTTCCAGGACACCCGAGGCTCCGGCCAGCGAGTCCCTCCACCACTTGAGTTGTGCCTCCAGCCGCTCACCCTGGAGCCAGTCGCGCTGCCAGACGGCGAAGTCCGCGTACTGCACGGGCAGCTCCGGAAGGGCAGGCGGACGGCCGTGATGGAACGCCTCGTAGAAGGCGGTGACCTCACGGACCAGCACCCCCAGGGACCAGCCGTCGGAAACGATGTGGTGCAGGTGCAGCAACAACTGGTGCTCTTGCGCTCCGAGCTTCAACAGCAGGGCGCGCATCAGCGGCCCTTCGCTCAAGCTGAACGGACGGCGTGCTTCCTCCTGCCGCAGCCGCAGGGCCTCCGCCTGTCGCGCCTCCGCCTCCGGGACGTGCGTCAGGTCCACCGTTTCGAACGGCACACGGAGCTTCGCGTGGAGGACCTGGACGGGCTCGCCCGCCTCCGTGCGGAAGGTGGTGCGCAGCGATTCATGCCGGGCCATCAGCGCATCGAGGCTTTCGCGCAGGGCCTCCACATCCAGCGCACCCTCGAACCGCAGGGCCAGGGGGACGTTGTAGAGGCTGCTGCCCGGATCCAACTGGTCGATGAACCACAGCCGCTGCTGGGCGAACGACAGCGGCGGGGCGCTCGTGCGGTCCGCCCGAGCGAGGGGCGCGGTGTGCGACTGGGGGACGCCGCCGCCCAGCCGTTCAGCGAGCGCGGCCACCGTGGGAGCGGTGAACAGGTCGCCCAACGGAAGCTCCACGCCCAGCACGGTCCGGATGCGCGCCACCACCTGCGTGGCCAGCAGCGAGTGGCCACCCAGGTCGAAGAAGTTGTCGTCGATGCCGACGCCTTCCACGTGCAGCACCTCCGACCAGATGGCGACGAGGCTTGCCTCCAGCGCGTTGCGCGGAGCCTGGGCCCGTCGCTCCGAGGCGACCGGGGCCTCCGGCGCGGGCAGGGCCTTGCGGTCCACCTTGCCGTTCGCGTTGAGCGGCAGGGCCGGAAGCTCCACCCAGGCGGAGGGCACCATGTATTCGGGAAGCTGCTTCGCGACGAAGGACTTCACCGCGTCCAGCTCCAGCCCGTCCGAGGAGGGCACGACGTAGCCTACGAGGCGCTTGTCGCCGGGCACGTCCTCGCGCGCCAGCACCACCGCCTCTTGAATCCCGGGCGCCTGCCGCAGCACGGCTTCGACTTCGCCGGGTTCGATGCGGAAGCCGCGCAGCTTCACCTGGAAGTCGGCGCGCCCCAGGAACTCCAGCGTGCCGTCCTCCGTCCACCGCGCCCTGTCTCCCGTCCGGTACAGGCGTGCACCGGGCTCACGGGTGAAGGGGTGGGGGACGAAGCGCTCCGCGGTGAGGTCCGGTCGCTGGAGGTAGCCCCAGGCGAGGCCGTCACCGCCCACATACAGCTCGCCCGGCGCTCCGGGCGGCAGCGGCTGGAGTCCCTTGTCCAACACCCACGCCGTGGAGTTCCCCAGCGGACGGCCAATGGGCACCGTGCGCTCCACGGTGTCTCCCGCGCGCAGCGTGTGCGTCGCGGAGAAGGTGGTGTTCTCCGTGGGGCCGTAGCCGTTGATCAACACCGCGCCTTCCGGGAGGCGCGCGAGGTGATCGCGCACCGCCTGCGCGGGCAGCACGTCGCCGCCCGCGAGCACGCGGCGCACGCGCGCCAGATCCTGGCCCTGCTGGGACACCATCTGCTCGAAGAGGGCGGCGGTGAGCCAGAGCGTGCTGATGCCCTCGCGGCCCAGCAGCTCGCCCAGCTCCGCCAGGGACAGGGTCTTCGGCGGGGCCAGCACCAGCTTCGCGCCATTGAGCAGCGCGCCCCAGACCTCCAACGTGGAGGCATCGAAGGCGACGGGCGCGAGCTGGAGGAACACGTCTCCGGGTCCCACTTCGAGGAAGCCGTTGTGGCGCGCGAGCCGCATGATGCCCCGGTGCGGCACGCTGACGCCCTTCGGACGTCCGGTGCTTCCCGAGGTGAACATCACGTAGGCCAGCGCCTCCGCGGGCACTGGCACATCCAGCGGCGTGACGGGCTGCTTCGCGATCCGATCCGCCTCCTCATCCAGCAACACGAGCAGTCCCGCCACCACGGGCAGGCTGTCCGCCAACGCGTCCTGCGTGACGAGCACGCTGACGCCTGCCTCCTGGAGGATCCAGGTGATGCGCTCGGCGGGATCGCGGGCCTCGATGGCGACATAGGCGGCGCCGGCCTTGAGGATGCCCAGCATCGCGGTGATGAGCGCGGGCGAGCGCTCCACGCACAGGCCCACCCGATCGCCCGGCCTGACTCCGGACCAGCGCAGGTGGTGCGCGAGCTGGTTCGACTCCGCGTCCAGCTCCGCGTAGGTGAGCGTCCGGGTACCGGCCTTCAGCGCGACGGCATCCGGCGTGCGCGCGGCCTGCTCGGAGAAGAGCGTGGGCACCGAGGCGTCACGCGGGTAGTCGCGCTCCGTGCCGTTCCAGTCAAGCAGGAGCTGACGGTGCTCGATGGGCGTCAGCAGGGGCAGCATCGACAGCCGCGTCTGGGGCGCGCGGGCGGCATCCTTCACCAGCAACCGCAGGCGCTGGACCAGGCCCGCCACGGTGCGCTGGGTGAAGAGGGCCTTGTTGTAGACCATCGCCCCCGAGTACCCCTCCGGGCTCCGGCTCAGCAGCAACTGCAGGTCGAAGTGGATGAGGATCGGGGCGTCCTCCAGCGGGCGGAGCGTCAGCGCCGGCAGCTTCAGCTCCGGCATCGGCGCGTTCTGGAGGGTGAACGTCACCTGGAAGAGGGGCGTGCGGCCCGCGGCCCTCTCCGGCTGCAACACCTCCACCAGCTTCTCGAAGGGGACGTCCTGGTGTTCGTAGGCGCCCAGCGTGGTGGCACGCACCTGGGCCAGCAACTCGTGGAACGTGCGCGCTTCACCGAAGCGGGCGCGCAGCACCAGCGTGTTGGCGAAGAAGCCGATGAGGCCCTCCGTCTCCGCCTGCCGCCGGTTCGCGATGGGTGAACCCACGAGCACGTCGTCCTGTCCCGAGTACCGATGCAGCAGGGTCTGGAAGGCCGCGAGCCACACCATGAAGGGCGTGACGCCCTCCTGCTTCGCCAGGGCTTCCACCTGCTCGCTCAGCTCCGGCGAGATGCGCACCGGCACGAGCGCGGCATCCTGGGAGGGCACGGAGGGACGGGGCCTGTCCGTGGGCAGCTCCAGGATGCCGGAGGCTCCGGCCAGGGAGGCCTTCCACCAGGAGAGCTGCGCCTCCAGGGTCTCGCCCTGGAGCCAGTCACGCTGCCAGCGAGCGTAGTCCGCGTACTGCATGGGCAGGGCCGGCAGGGCAGGGGGACGGTTCTGGAGGAACGCCTCGTAGAAGACGGTGACCTCGCGGACCAGCACGCCGAGCGACCAGCCGTCGGACACGATGTGGTGCGTGTTCAGCACCACCTGGTGCTCTTGCGCTCCGAGCTTCAGCAGCAGGGCGCGCATCAGCGGCCCTTCACTCAAGCTGAACGGTCGGCGCCCTTCCTCCCTTCGCAGCCGCAGGGCTTCCGCCTGCCGGGCCTCCGCATCCCGGACGTGCGTCAGATCCACCGTCGCGAACGGGACGTGGAAGTCCGCGTGGATGACCTGGACGGGCTGCCCGCCTTCGGAGTGGAAGGTGGTGCGCAGGGCTTCATGCCTCGTCATCAGCGCATCGAGGCTCGCGCGCAGGGCGTTCACGTCCAGCGTGCCGTGGAAGCCCAGGGCGATGGGGACGTTGTAGAGGCTGCTGCCCGGCTCCAGTTGATCGATGAACCACAGCCGCTGCTGCGCGAACGACAGCGGCGGGGCGTTCGCGTGGACCGACGGGGTGATGGCTTGGGCTTGGGTCTTGGGCGTGGCTCGGCCCAGCCGTTCGGCGAGGGCGGCCACCGTCGGCGTGGTGAAGAAGTCGCTCAGCGGCAGCTCCAACCCCAACGTGGACCGGATGCGCGCCACGGCCTGCGTGGCCAACAGTGAGTGGCCGCCCAGGTCGAAGAAGCTGTCATTCCGTCCCACTGCGGGGACGCGCAACAGCTCCGCCCAGATGGCGGCCAGGGCCACCTCCGTGGGCGTCACGGGTGCTTCGTAGACGCTCGAAACAGGCTGGGAGATGGCCAGCGCTCGCAGCGCCTTGCGGTCCACCTTGCCATTGGGCGTCAGGGGCAATGCTTCGCGGGGCACCAGCGCTGACGGCAGCATGTACTCCGGCAGCCGCTGCTTCAGGAACTCGCGCAGCGTGCCGGGTTCCAGCTCGCGCTCCGCGACGAACCAGGCGACGAGCCGCTTGTCGCCGGCCACGTCCTCGCGCACGAGAACCACGGCCTCCCGCACGTCCGGGTGGGCGAGCAGCGCGGCCTCCACCTCACCCAATTCGATGCGGTGGCCGCGCACCTTCACCTGGGAATCCAACCGGCCCAGGTACTCCAGCGTTCCGTCTTCCCGCCAGCGGGCCTTGTCGCCCGTGCGGTACAGCCTCGCGCCGGCCCGGCCACTCAGCCCGTCCGGGATGAAGCGCTCCGCCGTCAGGTCCACTCGGCCCAGGTATCCACGGGCCAGGCCCTCACCGCCCACGAGCAGTTCGCCCGCGATGCCCACCGGCACCGCGCGGCCCGCTGCGTCCACCACGTACACGTCCGTGTTCGCGATGGGCCGACCGAGCGGCACCACCTCCACCGCCTCGCGCGGCGTCTCCCACACCACGCAGTCGATGCACGCTTCTGTCGGGCCGTACTGGTGCACCAGCTTCGCGCCCAGCTTCGTGACGAAGCGCCGGTGCAGCTCCGCCCCCAGTGCCTCACCGCCGCAGAAGACGTACCGCAGGCGTGCGCATCCCTCCACGCCCGAGGCCTCCAGGAAGGCTCCCAGGGGCGCCGGTCCGAAGTGCAGGTGGGTGACCCCGTGCTCCGCCACTGCGTTCACCAGGTACTCCGTGTCGCGCTGGCCTCCCGGCTTCGCCAACACGAGCCGTGCACCGCTCACCAGCGGGGCCCAGACCTCCCACACCGAGATGTCGAAGCTGCTGGAGGCCTTCGCCAGGAACGCGTCGCTCCCGCTCATCGGGAAGCGCACCTGCCGCCAGTGCAGGTGGTTGACGACGGCGCGGTGGCCCATGCCTACGCCCTTCGGCATGCCGGTGCTGCCCGACGTGTAGATGACGTACGCCAGGGCGTCGGCATCCACGGATGCCCGGGCTTCGTCGCGGGCGAGGCCTTGCGCGGGGGCCGTCGCGGCGAGCGCTTCCTCCACGTGGACCACGCGCACGGACGTCGCGGGCAGTTCGTGCGCACGCGCCGCATGTGCCAGCACCAGGGCCGCGCCGCTGTCCTTCACCATGAAGCCCAGCCGCTCCGCCGGATACTCCACGTCCAGCGGCACCCAGGCGCCTCCCGCCTTCAGCGTCGCCACCTGCGCGATCACCAGCGCGGCGGAACGCTCCAGCGCCAGGCCCACCTTCACCTCCGGGCCCACGCCCCAGGCGCGCAGCTTGTCCGCCAGTGCTTCGGCGGCTTCATTCACCTGCCGGTAGCTGAACGTCCCTTCCTCGCTGACGATCGCCACCGCGTCCGGCGTCTTCCGGGCCTGTGTCTCGAAGAGGCCGTGCAGCGTGGACTCTCGTGGGAACTCCGCCTGCGTCTGGTTCCACTCCACCAGCACCCGCTGCGCCTCGGCGCCTCGCAGCAGGGCCACCTCCGCGACGCGCGTGTCGGGGCGGACCGTCACTTCTTCCAGGAGGACGCCCAGGTGATTGAGCAGCCGCTTCGCGGTGCCTTCCTCGAAGAGGTCCGTGTTGTACGTCAGCGTCGCCGCCAGCCCCTGGCCCGTCTCCGCCATGGACAGCGTCATGTCGAACTTCGACGCCGAGCCTTCCGTCTCCATCGCTCGCAGGGACAGACCGCCCGGCAGGGACTGGCCTTCCGCGAGCACCGCTGCGTTCAGCGTGAAGGACACCTGGAACAGCGGCGTGCGACTCAGGTCGCGCTCTGGCTTCAGCTCCTCCACCAGCTTCTCGAACGGCACCTCCTGGTGCGCGTACGCGCCCAGCGTCGTCTCCTTCACCTGGCGCAGCACCTGCCGGAAGGTCGGACTGCCTTCCAGTCGCGCACGGATCACCAACGTGTTGACGAAGAAGCCGATGAGCCCTTCCAGCTCCGTCTGGTTCCGGCCCGCGATGGGCGTTCCCACGCTGATGTCCTGCTGCCCGCTGTAGCGCGACAGCACCACCTGCCAGGCCGCCAGCAGCAGCATGAAGGACGTGACGCCCTCGCGCTGGGCCAGCGCCTTGACCTGCTCCTCCAGCGAGCGCGGCAGGGCCACCGAATGGCTTGCGCCCCGGTAGCGCTGCACCGCCGGACGCGGCTTGTCCGTCGGCAGCTCCAACGCGGGCGGGGCGCCTTCCAACTGCTGACGCCACCAGGAAAGCTGCGCCTCCAACACGTCACCGCGCAGCCAGCCCCGCTGCCATGCCGCGTAGTCCGCGTACTGCACCGGCAGCTCCGGCAACGGCGACGCATGGCCTTGCCTGAAGGCCCCGTAGAGGGCACCCACTTCCTTCACCAACACGCTCACGGACCAGCCGTCCGACACGATGTGGTGCATCACCAGCACCAGCACGTGCTCGGTGGCGCTCAGCCGCAGCAGCTTCGCCCGGAACAGGGGGCCCTGGCTCAGGTCGAACGGACGCTGGGATTCCGACTGCGCTCGACGCTGGACCTCGGCTTCACGCTCGGTGGCGGGCAGCGCTTCGAGGTCCACCGACTCCAGCACGGACTTCACCGACGGCGTGACGACCTGCGCCGGCTGACCGTCACGCCCCTGGAAGGTCGTGCGCAGGGACTCGTGACGCCGCACCAGTTCATCGAAGGTGCGGCGCAGGGCCTCCACATCCAGTGGGCCCGACAGCCGGACGGCCGCGGGCAGGTTGTAGAAGGCACTGTCCGGCTGGAGCTGATCCAGGAACCAGAGGCGCTGCTGCGCGAAGGACAGCGGCTCCTCGCCCGTGCGCTCCTGCTTCACGAGCGCGGGCATCGTCGCGCGATGGCCCGACTGCCGGGCCGACTCCACCTTCCGGGCCAGCGCCTCGATCGTGGGCGCTTCGAAGAGGGCTCGCAGGGGCAGCTCGACGTTGAAGGCCGCGCGCATGCGCGACACCGCCTGCGTCGCCAGCAGCGAGTGTCCACCCAGCTCGAAGAAGCTGTCCTGGACGCCCACCTGCTTCACGCCCAGCACTGACTCCCAGAGCGAGGCGAGCGCCTGCTCCGTCGGGTCGCGGGGGGCCACGTAGACGCGCGTGCGCTCCGCGCCTGCTTCCGGCCTGGGCAGGGCCTTGCGGTCCAGCTTGCCGTTGGCGTTGAGCGGAAGGGACGGCAGTGGCACCCACGCGGAGGGCACCATGTACTCGGGGAGTTGCTTCGCGACGAAGGCCTTCACCGCGTCCAATTCCAGCGTGTTCCTAGAGGGCACGAGGTAGCCCACGAGGCGCATGTCACCGGGCACGTCCTCCCGGGCCAGCACCACCGCCTCCTGAACCCCGGGCACCTGCCGCAGCACGGCTTCGACTTCGCCGGGCTCGATGCGGAAGCCGCGCAGCTTCACCTGGAAGTCGGCGCGCCCCAGGAACTCCACCGTACCGTCGGGCAGCCAGCGCGCCACGTCGCCCGTGCGGTACATGCGCGCGCCGGGCGTGGGGCTGAACGGATCCGGAAGGAAGCGCTCCGCCGTCAGCTCCGGGCGACGCCAGTAGCCCCGGCCCACCTGCACGCCCGCGAGGAACAGCTCACCGGAGACGCCCACCGGCACGGGCTGGCCATGGCGGTCGAGCACGTAGAGTCGCGTGTTCGCCCCGGGACGACCGATGGGCACGCGGCGCAGGTCCTCCGTGCGCGGGCAGTGCCAGGAGGTGACCTCCACAGCCGCCTCGGTGGGGCCGTAGTGGTTGAGCACCTCCGCGACGGGCAGTCGCGCGTAGGCACGGCGCACCAGGTCCGCGGGCAGGGCTTCGCCGCTGCACACCACGCGGCGCAGGTGCGTCAGGCCCTCCAGGCCCGGCTCCTCCACGAAGACGCGCAGCATGGACGGCACGAAGTGCGCGGTGGTGATGCGCTGCTCGGCCAACAGCCGCACCAGATAGGCCGGCTCCTGGTGGCCACCGGGACGCGCCACCACCAACCGCGCTCCCGCCATCAGCGGCCAGAAGAACTCCCAGACGGACACGTCGAAGCTGAACGGCGTCTTCTGCAACACCGCGTCTTCCGACGTGAGTCCGTACGCCTGCTGCATCCAGCGAAGGCGGTTGACGACGCCCGTGTGCGCGTTCATCGCGCCCTTCGGACGGCCCGTACTGCCCGACGTGAAGATGACGTAGGCCAGCGCCTCGGAGGAACCCCGAGCCGCCGGAGGCGTCGTGGGGTGCTGGGCGATCCGCTCCCAGCCGGTGTCCAGGTTCACGACCTGGGTCCCCGAACCCTCCAGGGGCAGCTTGGAGACGAGGTGCTCCTGCACCAGCAGCACGGGCGCCTGGGTGTCCTCCAACATCCACTGGAGGCGATCGCGCGGGTAGGCCGGATCCAACGGCACGTAGGCCGCGCCGGCCTTGAGCACGCCCAGCAGCGCCACGACCAGCTCCAGCGAGCGCTCCAGGCACACGCCCACCAGCGACTCGGGGCCCACGCCCAGCGTGCCCAGGTGGTGCGCGAGCTGGTTGGCCTTCGCGTCGAGCTGCGCGTACGTGAGGCGCTGTCCCTCGAACACGACGGCGACGGCGTCTGGCGTCCTCGCGACCTGCTGCTCGAAGAGGTCGTGGATGCGCTCGCCGCGCGGGTGCTCCACGCGCGTGTCGTTCCACCGCACCAGGACCTGCTGACGTTCGTCCTGGGAGATGAGCGGGAGTCGATCCAGCGGAAGGGTGGGGGAAGCGATCATCGCTCCGACCAACAGCTCCAGGTGCCGGACCATGCGCGCCGCTGTCTCGGGCTCGAAGAGGTCCGTGCGGTAGAGGAGCACGCCCTCGAAGCCCTCCGGGTTGCAGAACAGCGACAGCTCCAGGTCGAAGCGAGCGCTCGCCGAATCCGTCTCCATCAGCCGCATCGTCACGCCGGGCAGCGACAGCTGCGGCAGCGGCGCGTTCTGGAGCACGAAGAGGACCTGGAAGAACGGCGTCCGTCCCAGGTCCCGCGCCGGCTGCAACGCCTCCACCAGCTTCTCGAACGGGACGTCCTGGTGCTCCTGCGCTCCCATCGTCGTGGCGCGCACCTGCGCGAGCAGTTCCTGGAACGTGCGCGCCTCACCGAAGCGGGCCCGCAGGACCAGCGTGTTCACGAAGAAGCCGATGAGGCCCTCCGTCTCCGCCTGCCGCCGGTTCGCGACGGGCGAGCCCACCAGCACGTCGTCCTGCCCGGAGTACCGGTGCAGCAACGTCTGGAAGGCCGCGAGCAACACCATGAACGGCGTGACGTTCTCCTGCTTCGCCAGCGCCTCCACCTGCTCGCTCAGGGCTCGCGGGATGCGCACCGGCACCATCGCGCCCCCCTGGGCGGGGACGGCGGGACGGGGCTTGTCCGTGGGCAGCTCCAGGACGCCGGAGGCTCCGGCCAAGGCCTCCTTCCACCAGGAGAGCTGCGCCTCCAGCTTCTCGCCCTGGAGCCAGTCGCGCTGCCAGACGGCGAAGTCCGCGTACTGCACGGGCAGGGCCGGCAGGGCAGGGGGACGGCGCTGGAGGAACGCCTCGTAGAAGGCGTTGATCTCACGCACCAGGACGCCCAGGGACCAGCCGTCGGAGACGATGTGGTGCGTGTTCAGCACCAGTTGGTGCTCTTGCGCTCCGAGCTTCAGCAGCAGGGCGCGCATCAGCGGTCCCTCGCTCAAGCTGAACGGGCGCTGTGCTTCTTCCACCCGCAGGCGCAGGGCCTGGGCCTGCGCATCCCGCACGTGCGTCAGGTCCACCGTCTCGAACGGCACCTGGAGCTTCGCGTGAAGGACCTGGACGGGCTGGCCCCCTTCCTCCCGGAACGTGGTGCGCAGGGCTTCGTGTCTCGCCATCAGCGCATCGAGGCTTGCGCGCAGGGCGTCCACGTCCAGCGTGCCGTGGAAGCTCAAGCCGATGGGGATGTTGTAGACGTTGCTGCCCGGCTCCAACTGGTCGATGAACCACAGCCGCTGCTGCGCGAACGAGAGGGGCAGGACGTCCGGCCGCTTCACGGCGATGAGCGGGGCCGGGGCCGACGCGGTTCCAGCGACACCCCGGAGCGAGTCGATCCGCTCGGCCAGCACCGAGACCGTGGCCCGTTCGAAGAACGCGCGCAGCGGCAGCTCCACCCCGAACCGTGCCCGCAGGCGCGCGACCACCTGCATGGCCAGCAGCGAGTGGCCACCCAGCTCGAAGAAGTTGTCATTGCGTCCCACCGCGGGGACGCGCAACAGCTCCGCCCAGATGGCGGCCAGGGCCTCTTCCGTGGGCGTCACGGGTGCTTCGTAGGTGCTCGCGACGGGCTGGGTGATCTCCACCGCGCGCAGCGCCTTGCGGTCCACCTTGCCGTTGGGCGTCAGGGGCAACGCATCGCGAGGCACCAGCGCCGACGGCAGCATGTACTCCGGCAGCCGCTGCGTCAGGAACTCGCGCAGCGTGCCCGGCTCCAGCTCCCGGTCCGCGACGAACCAGACGGTGAGCCGCTTGTCGCCGGCCACCTCCTCGCGCACCAACGCCACGGCCTCGCGCACGTCCGGGTGGGCGAGCACCGCGGCTTCCACTTCGCCCAGCTCGATGCGGAAGCCCCGCACCTTCACCTGGTCATCCGCCCGGCCCACGAACTCCATCACCCCGTCGGCCCTCCAGCGCCCCAGGTCTCCGGTGCGGTAGAGGCGCTCGCCCGGCGTGGCGGAGAAGGGATTCGGGACGAAGCGCTCGGCGGTCAGGTCCGGCCGCGACAGGTAGCCGCGTGCGAGGCCATCTCCGCCGATGAAGATCTCACCGGGGATTCCGGCGGGCAGCGGCTGTCCGTGCGCGTCCAGGACGTAGAACTGCGTCTCGGAGATGGGCCGGCCAATCGGGATGGACGTACCCACCTGGGCCCCGTCCGTCATGCGGTGCGTGGACGCGAAGACCGTCGTCTCCGTCGGGCCGTAGGCCGCGCTGACGGAGATGCCCAGGTCCTGCACCACGGTGCGCACGTGGGGCGCGGAGATGACATCGCCTCCGGTGAGCACCTGCCGCACGCCCCACAGGGCTTCGGGCTTCAGATCCACCACCTGCGAGAAGAGGCCCGAGGTCACCCACAGCGTGGTCACGCGATACCGGTGGATCGTACTGGCCAGCAACTCCAGGTCCGACGGCGAGCTGGCCGGGAAGACGACGAGCCTCCCGCCGAAGAGCAGCGGTCCCCAGATCTCCAGCGTCGAAGCATCGAAGGAGATGGGCGCGATGTGCAGGAACACCGCCTTCGGTCCCAGCTCCGTGAAGGACGCGTTGTGCAAGAGCCGCAGCACGCCCCGGTGCTCCACCGCCACGCCCTTGGGACGCCCGGTGCTGCCCGACGTGAAGTCCACGTACGCCAAATGGCGCGAGTGCGTTCCCGAGTGCACGGGTGACGTGGGCCGCGCCTCCAGCCGCGCCTCCTCCACGAAGAGGCAGGGCAGGGCGTCGTCCACGGCCAGCTTCGCGCGCACCTCCCGCGTGGTCAGCAGCAGCTTCGGCGGTGCGTCCTCCAGCATCGCGGTCAGACGCTGCGCCGGGTATGCCGCGTCCAGCGGCAGGTACGCGCCGCCTGCCTTGAGGATGGCCAGCAGCGAGACGATCAGCTCGACGGAGCGATCCAGGCACACCGCCACCAGGACGTCCGGGCCCACGCCGTGCTCTTGCAGCAGGTGCGCCCACTGGTTCGTGCGCGCATCCAACTGGGCGTACGTCAGGCGCGTGTCCCCGAACTCCAGGGCCACGGCTCCGGGCCGTTGCGCGGCCTGCGCCATGAACAGGTCATGGATGCTGGCGTCACGCGGGTACTCGCCGCCCGTCGCGTTCCACTCGACCAGGACCTGCTGCCGCTCCGCCTCGCCCATCATGGGCAGGTGCGCGAGCGGTGCCTCCGGATTCGCGGTGACCTGACGCGCGAGCTCCAGGAGGTGCTCCGCCATCCGCGCCACGGTCGCCTCGTCGAAGAGGGCGGTGGCGTACTCGAAGCGGCAGGTGATGCCCGTGCGGTTCTCCCAGATCTCCAGGCCCAGATCGAACTTGGACGTGTCCGTGGAGACCTCCACCGGGGTCAGCTCCAGCGACGGCAGCTGGGCCTTGGCTTCCGGCGTGTTGAGCACGTTGAGGACGACCTGGTACAGCGGCGTGCGGCTCAGGTCGCGCGGCAGGCCCAGCGTGTCCAGGATGCGCTCGAAGGGCGCGTCCTGACGTGCGTACGCCTCCAGCGCCTGGGCCCGCACCCGGCCCAGCAGCTCCGCGAACGACGGCGTTCCCTCCAGCTTCGTGCGGAAGGCCAGCGTGTTCACGAAGCAGCCAATCAGCCCTTCCACCTCGGGACGCGTGCGGCCCGCGATGGGCGTGCCCACCACGAAGTCGTCCTGTCCCGAGTAGCGCGACAGCAGCGTCTGGAAGAGCGCCATCATCACCATGAACGACGTGGCGCCCTGCTTGCGCCCCAGGGCCAGCAGCGGCTCCGATACCTCGGCCGGAAGCTGGAAGCGGTACAGCGCTCCCGCGAAGGACTGCATCGCCGGACGCGGTCGGTCCGTGGGCAGCTCCAACGTGGGCGCCCCGAGCAGTCGCTGCTTCCACCACGCGACCTGCTCCTCCATGACCGCGCCTTCCAGCCACTCCCGCTGCCACACCGCGTAGTCCGCGTATTGCACCGGCAGTGGCGGCAGCGGCGAGGACTTCATGCCCGCGCTGTACGTCGCGTAGAGCACCGTCAGCTCGCGCGCGAGCACCATGGTGCACCACGCGTCGGACACCGCGTGGTGGAGCACCAGCGCCAGCACATGCACCCGCGGCTCCACGCGCACGAGCCACGCGCGGAGGACGACCTTCTCCAGGTCGAAGGGCAGGGTGATGAACCCCTGGCACAGCCGCACCATCTCCGCTTCGCGGGCCTCGGGCGTGTCGCCGGTCGCTTCCACGAACGGCAGGGGCAGGCCCTGCGCCGGATGGACGAGCTGCACCGCGCGGTCATCCCGCAGGGCGTACGTCGTGCGCAGCACTTCGTGCCGGGCCACCAGTTCGTTCAGCGCGGCCTGGAGCGCGGCGACGTCCAGCTCCCCCGTGAGGCGGAAGGAGGACGCGTTGTTGTACGCGCTGCTCGAAGGCTCCAACTGCTGGAGGTACCACAGCCGCTGCTGCGCGAAGGACAGCGGCGGCGGCGGGTTCCTGGGCGCCCTCAGGATGGGCGGCGGCCCACTGGGAGCAGCCGGGCTTGCGACGGGGCGCGGGGGCGCCTCCGTGCGTGGACGCGTCACGGGCGGAGGCAGGCGCAGCGTCACCGGATCCACCCGGCCATCCGCGCGCAGACGCGCGTGGCGGCCAGTGCGGAACAGCCGCGCGGAGACCTCCGTCGGATGCGGGATCCACCGGTGACGCGCCTCCTCCTCGGCCTTCCACAGGCCTCCGGGGAGCCCCGCGCCCGCGAGGGCCAGCTCTCCCACCACACCCACGGGCACCGGCTGTCCCGCCGGGTCCAGCACCCAGGCCTGGAGGCTGGAGGGGACTCGTTCGTCGGGCGCGCGGGGCAGGAGCGCACCGTCGCTGGTGCCTCCGGACAGGAGCACCTCCACGCCCGCGGTCTGGTGCAGCGCGGAGGCCAGCTCCACCGACGCGTCCTCCAGCACCAGCGCGCCCACCGCGCCCAGGGACTCCCGGGCCCCGGACAGGTCCGCCAGCGTGCGCGCGAGCCGGGCCGACGCGTGCATCAGCACCGGACCGGGCTGCTTCGCGAGCGCGAGGAGCCCCTCCACGCCCTGTTCGCCCTCCACCAGCACCTGCTCCTGGCGGGCGGTGCCCTCCGCGTCCATCCGTTCGCGCACCGTGGCCAGCCGGCGCAGGCCCTCCAGCACCACCGGAGTTTCGAGGCCGAAGTCGAGGAGGGCGGCCACCTCGTCCACGTCCGCCTCGCGCACCTCGCGCAGCCGCTTCAGGCCGCTCTCCACCGTGCCGATGAGGCCCGTCGTCTTCGCGTGGTGCTCGAAGGTGTGCTCCAGCAGCGCGTTGATGTCGTCCGGGGACAGCTTCTCGATGTCGCCCTGGTAGCCCTGCGCCCGCAGCAGGGACGTGGAGATGTCCGCCGAGCTTCGGAAGTAGTCGAGCAGCGGCTGACGCACCGTGCGCAACACCTCCGCCTCGTCGTCTCCCAGGTACGTGTGCAGCATGCAGGTGATGTGGCCGCGGCCCGGGTGTCCGTTGCGGCGCCACGCGTCGCGGTAGAGGGCCACCTTCGACTTCAGCTCCTCCAGCGAGTGCGACATCAGGCCCGTCAGCACGCCCGCGCCCAGCTCGCCCGCCAGCCGGAAGGTGTCCGGGTTCACCGTCGCAGTGAGCCACACCGGCAGCTCCTTCTGCACCGGCTTGGGACGCAGCGACAGCTCCACCGTCGTGCCGCCACCCGCTGGCCGGGTCACCTTCTCGCCACGCCACAGCGCTCGCAGCGTCTTCAGGTTCTGCAGGAGGATGTCGCGCCGGTTCTCGTAGTTGGCCGGCGCGAAGGTGAAGTCGTGCACGTGCCAGCCCGTGGCCACGGAGAGACCCACGCGGCCCTGGGACACGTTGTCCACCACGGACCACTGCTCCGCGATGAGCAGCGGATCATGCAGCGGCAGCACCACGCTGCCGGAGCGCAGGCGCAGGTTCTTCGTGATGGCGGCGAGCGCGGCGGAGATCACCGCCGGCTGCGGGTACAGGCCTCCGAAGGAGTGGAAGTGCCGCTCCGGCGTCCACACGGCGGAGAAGCCGTTCGCGTCCGCGAACTTCGCGCCCTCCATCAGGAGCTCGTACTTGGGCCCGGTGATCGAGTCCTCGTCGTTGGCGAAGTAGATGAGGCTCAGGTCCATCGCCTTCGCGCGAGGACCGCCACCGTGCAGGTGCACCAGCCGCGCCGTCACCTGCTCCGGTGGGAACACCACGCGCAGTCCTCGGGAGAGCGCCCACAGCGCCTCCAGGTCCGGCCGGTCCGGCGCCGACTCGCTCGCGGCCAGCCACGTGCCCCCTTCGGTGGGGGACAGTCGCGCGTCCAGGCCCGTGAAGAACTCCGCCAGTTCGCGGTGGCCCAGGGCCCACGCGGGCTGTCCCGCGCGCCGATCCAACAGCCACGCCAGCGCGTCCGCGTTCGCGGCATCCTCGTGGGGGAGCGAGGGCTCCCCGGTGTCGAGGACGTCCTCCACGTACAGCACGCGCGAAGCCTCCACGCGCACGGAGGTGACGAGCTCGCGTGAGGTGATGAGCACCGGCACGCGCGCGCCGTCGGTCGCGTAGCCCGGCAGGCCGCCCAGGTCGGAGGGCCCCAGCGCGACCCCCGCGCCTCCGGCCTCCAGCACGCCCCACAGCGCGGCCAGCTTCTCCGGTGAGGCGCGAAGGCTCACGGCCACGGGAGTCCCTGCCTTCACGCCGAGCGACTTCAACCGCGTGGCCAGGGCGCCTGCCCGGGCGCCCAGCGCGGCCCAGGTCCAGTGCTGCTCACCGCGTGACACCGCGACGGTGTCCGCCTGACGGGCGCGCCGGTCCGCGAGGAGGGCGGGCACGGAGGTGAAGCCCGCCACGGTGCGAGGACGCGGCCAGGCGCGCCGCTCGGCTTCCGTGGACAGGGGCAGGCGGGAGAGGTGCGTGTCGGGCTGGAAGATCGCTGCGGACAGCAGCACCTGGAAGTGCTCCATCAGGCGCTTCACGGTGCCCGTGTCGAACAGCTCCGTCGCGTACTCCAGCGCGCCGTGGAGGCGGCCGGTGGACTCGAAGAGCACCAGCGTGAGGTCGGCCAGCGTGGCGCCCCACTGGACGGGCGTGTCGGGCACCTCCACCAGCGAGCCGCGCATGCCCTTGAGTTCCAGCGTCGTCGCGCCAGCGCTGGCGCCCGAGTGGAAGACGAACACGGAGTCGGCCATGCGGCCCTTGCCAATGTCCTTGCCGGGGATGAGCGCTTCCACCAGGTATTCGAAGGGCACATCCGGACGCGCCTGGGCGTCGTTCACCTCTTCGCGGATCTGCGCGAGCAGATCGCGGAAGGTCGGGTCGCCCACGAAGCGGGTGCGGAATGCGGCCGAGTGCGCCACGTAGCCGATGAGCGGGAACAGCTCTGGCCGGGTGCGGTTCGCGATGGGCGTGCCGACGATGAGGTCCGACTGCCCGCTGTAACGGTGCAGCAGCGTCTGCCACGCCGCGAGCACCGTCATGTAGCCGGTGAAGCCCTCGCGCTTGGCGAAGGCGGACAGCTCCCGCGCGAGCGTCGACGGGAATTCGACGTCCAGGCGCGCGGAGGTGAGCGGGCTGTTCGCGGGCCGGGGACGATCGGTGGGCAGATCGAGCTGCCGGGGCATGGCGGCCAGCCGCTGACGCCACCATTGCTCCTGCTCGGGCAGGCGCGCTTCCGCGATGCTCTGGCGCTGCCATGCGCCGAAGTCCGCGTACTGGATGGGCAGCGGGGGCAGGGGCGACGGACGGCCTTCGATGAAGGCGTCGTAGAGCTGGCCCAGCTCCTGGACGAAGAGCGCGATGGAGAGCGTGTCGCAGACGATGTGGTGGATGCCAGCCACCAGCAGGTGGTGCCGGGCTTCCAGGCGCACCAGCGTGGCGCGCATCACGGGGCCGTGGACCAGGTCGTACGGCGCGGCGGCGTCCTCGCGCGCGATGCGCAGGGCCTCGGCCTCGCGCGTCTCCGGTGGGCCCTGGAGTTCCACGCGCGTGAGGGGGACGTGCATCTTCGCGTGGAAGCGCTGCACGGGGCGGCCGTCCACCACGTCGTAAGTCGTGCGCAGCGCTTCGTGGCGCTGGACGATCTCCTGGATGCCTCGCTCCAGGACGTCGGCGTTCACGACGCCTTCAAGCCGCAGGACGAACGGGATGGTGTACGCGGACAGGCCGGGCAGGTGCTGTTCCAGGCGCCAGACGCGCTCCTGCACGAAGGACAGGGGCAGCGTCTCCGTGCGGGGACGGGGCACCAGGGGCAGCTCCGCCGTGACGGGAGCCTGGGGGGCCTGGAGCAACAGCGGCTCCAGGCGCTGGGCGATGCCGGCGACGGTGGGAGCCTCGAAGAGCGCGGCCAGCGGCAACTGGACGCCGAAGGTGTCGCGCAGTTGGTTGAGGAGCTGGGCGGCCGTCAGCGAGTTGCCGCCGATCTCGAGGAAGTTGTCGTCGCGGCCGACGAAGTCCATGCCCAGGCGCTCACGCCACAGCGCGGCGACGCGCTCTTCCAGTTCACCGCGCGGCGCGTCCTCACGGCCCGCGGGAACAGGGGCGGGGACCACGGCGGTGGACGCAGTGTGCGCGGTGAGGCCCGGCAGCAGGGGACGCACGGCGGAGGACGTTGCGCTCGCCGTGGGCACCGTGGAGGGAGCCTCCGCGTTCCCGATGCCAGCCGTGGGCATCGAGGGCGGTGTCTCCAGATTCGCGGCGTCGGAGTGAACAGGGGCCGCCGATATGGCGCGCTGTCCCGGGGCCATGAAGTGGGAGGGCAGGGCGCGGGCGCGCGGCTCCACCCATGCGGCCTTCTCCTGGAACGCGTACGTCGGCAGGCGCAGCCGCAGTCGCTGCTCGTGCGCGTAGAACGCGCTCCAATCCACGAGGACGCCTGCAGTCCACAGCTCGCCCACGGCCTGGAGCCAGGACTGCGTCTCCGTCGTCGTCCCGCCCCGGCGCAGCGACGCCAGCGCGCGGACGCGATCGCCGTCCATGCTCAGGTTCGAGCGGACCAGTGGCGTCAGGTCCTGGCCGGGCCCTACTTCCAGCAACACCGCGCAGCCCTCTTCCTGGAGTGCTCCCACCGCGTCGCTGAAGCGCACCGGCTGGCGCATCTGCTGCGCCCAGTAGTCGGGATCCGTGAGCTGTCCCGGCCGCGTCAGCGTGCCCGAGAGGCCGGACACGTACCGGACCGCCGGCTCCGAACGGCGCAGTGAAGCCACCACCCGCGCCAGCTCCGGCATCAGCGGCTCCACATCCGCCGAGTGGAACGCATGCGGCGCGGGCATCCGCACTGCTCCCGCCTTGCGCTGGCGCAGCTCCGCCTCCAGCCGCTCCACTTCCTCCACCGGCCCGGACACCACGCACCGGTCCGGCGCATTCACTGCCGCGACCGACAGTCGCTCCGACAGCAGCGGCAGCACCTGCTCCTGGGGCAACGCCACCGCGAGCATCGCGCCCGGAGGCAGGTGGTGCATCAGCTCCCCGCGCGTGACCGCGAGGCGCATCGCGTCCTCCAGGGACAGCACGCCCGCGACGCATGCCGCCGCGTACTCCCCGAAGCTGTGACCCAGCACCGCGTGCGGCGTCACCCCAAGGTCTCGCCACAGCCACGCCAGGGACACCTGCACGCTGAACAACGCGGGCAGCGCCACGCGCGTGTCCGCGAGGCTCGCCTTGACGTCCGCGCCCTCCGCCGGACGCAGCAGCTCCGACACGCGCTCACGCAGCGGCGCATCCAACAGCGCGAGGCACGCCCCCAGGTGCGCGCGGAACGCCGGCGAGGCCTCCGCCAGCTCGCGGCCCATGGCGACCTGCTGCGCGCCCTGGCCGGAGAACACGAACGCCACGCGCGGCGCACGCGGCGCTCCCTTCACCGCTGCCACCGGCTTGCGAAGCTGCCGCGCCAGATCCTCCCCGTCCTTCGCCACCAGCGCCTTGCGGAACTCGAACACCTTGCGGCCCACGCCGAGCGTGAAGGCCAGGTCCGCCAGGGACTGGCCCTCCATCCCCGCGAGCACATGCGCCTCCAGCTGACGCGTCGCCGCCTCCAGTGCCTCCGGCGTGCGCGCGGACAGCAGGACGAGCTGGTGGGAACGCGAAGTCGCGCCGCTCCGCCGCAGGGGGGCTTCCCCGAGGACGGCGTGCGCGTTGGTGCCGCCGATGCCGAACGAGCTGACCGCGGCGAAGCGGGGCCTCTCACCGCGAGGCCACGGCCGCAACGCCGTGTTGACGAAGAACGGGCTCGCCTCGAAGTCGATCTGCGGGTTGGGCTGCTCGAAGTGGAGGCTGGGCGGAATCTCTCCGTGGTGCAGTGCGAGCGCGGCCTTCATCAGGCCCGCGAGCCCCGCGGCCGTGTCCAGGTGGCCCACGTTCGTCTTCAGCGACGCCAGCGCGATGGTGCCCCGGTGCTCCGGCCCCAGGCCGTAGGCGCGCGTCAGGGCCGCCACTTCAATCGGGTCGCCCAGCGGGGTCGCGGTGCCGTGGGCCTCCACGTAACCGATGGCCTTCGGCGACACGCCCGCGTTGGTCAGGGCCTGCGTCACCACGGCGGCCTGTCCGCGCACGCTGGGCGCGGTGAAGCCGGACTTGTGCAGGCCGTCGTTGTTGAGGGCCGAGCCCCGGATGACGGCGTAGATGGCATCGCCATCCCGGACCGCGTCCTCCAGGCGCTTGAGCACCACCGCGCCCACGCCGTTGCCGGACAGCGTGCCCTTCGCCTTCGCGTCGAACGCGCGGCAGTGGCCATCCGGCGAGAAGATGAGCCCTTCCTGGTGCACGTAGCCCGTGCGCTGCGGCACCGCCAGCCGCGTCGCGCCCGCGAGCGCCACGTCGGACTCGCCCCCTCGGAGGCTCTTGCAGGCCAGGTGCACCGCGACGAGGCCCGTGGAGCACGCGGTGTAGAGCAGCGTGCTCTCACCGGTCAGCCCCAGCTTGAAGGACGTCTTGGTCGCCAGGCTCTCGTGCGTGGCGGTGCCTTGCAGTTCCAGGAACGACGCCGCATCCAGCGGCATCGCCTGCCGCACGGTCTCCGAGTAGCCGGAACCGGAGGCCCCCGCGTACAGCGAGATGGCCCCGGGGAAGCGCTCCGGATCCACGCCCGCGTCCTCCAGCGCGGTCCACGCCGTCTGGAGGAACAGCCGCTGCTGCGGATCCGTGAATTGGGCCTCGCGCAGGGACATGTTGAAGAAGGCATGGTCGAACTGCTCCACGCCCTCCAGGATGCCGGCGGCCGGGACGAACGCCGGGTGGTGCCACAGCTCCAGCCCTTCCGGCAGGCCGGGCATGTGCTCCAGCTCCTCCGGCGTGAAGCGTGAGATGGACTCCACGCCCCCGCGCAGATTGCTCCAGAACTCCGCCACGGTCTTCGCACCCGGGAAGCGGCCGGCCATGCCGATGATCGCGATGGAACCCGAGGCGCTGGCCTGCGGGGCCTCGCGGGGGCGGTGACCGGGCATGGGGGCCTCGGCGGCTCCCGGCCCCTGGGACTCGCGCTCCAGGCGCTGCGCGAGCGCCTCCACCGTGGGGTGTTCGAACAGCCACACCACGGGCACGTCGTGGCCCAGCTCCTCGCTCAAGCGCGCGGCGATGCGCACCACGGACAGCGACGTGCCACCCAGATCGTCGAAGAGGTGATCGTGCACGCCCACCCGGTCGGTGGACAGCTCACGGGCCCACACCGGGGCGATGCGCTGCTCCAGCGGATGGGTGGGTTCCACGAAGCGGTCCTGCCGTCCGGTGGACGCGGCGTCCGGAGCGGGCAGGGCCTTGCGGTCCACCTTGCCGCTGGGATTCAGGGGCAGGGTGGCCAGCGTCACGAACACCGACGGCACCATGTACTCCGGCAACCGCTGTCGCAGGGCCTCGCGCATCCGCGCGGTCTCCAGCGAGTGCCCGGCACGCGGCATCGCGTAGACGACGAGCCGCTTGTCCCCGGGCACGTCCTCGCGCACCACCGCCGCGACCTCCTGCACCTCGGGCTGTTCGCGCAGCGCGGCCTCCACCTCCGCCAGCTCGATGCGAAAGCCGCGCACCTTCACCTGATGGTCGGCTCGACCCAGGAACTCCAGCACCCCGGTGGGAAGCCAGCGGACCAGGTCGCCCGTGCGGTACAGCCGCGCGCCGGGCGTGGTGCCCTGCGCATCCGGGATGAAGCGCTCCGCCGTCAGATCCGGCCGCGACACGTAGCCCCGGGCCACGCCATCACCGCCGAGGAACAGTTCGCCCGGCACGCCCACGGGCACCGGCTCCAGCCGAGCGTCCAGCACGTACACCGTCGTGTTGGCGAGCGGCGCACCAATGGGCACCGATGCGCCGATCTGCTCCGGCCGCTCCACCGTGAAGGTGGTGGCGACCACCGAGCACTCCGTGGGACCGTAGCCGTTGGTGAAGGGCCGTCCCAGCGTCTCCACCGCCCGACGCACGTGCGGCACGGAGACGATGTCGCCGCCCGCGTGCAACTCGCGCAGGCGCCCGAGGATGTCGGGCCGGTGCTCCATCAACTGGGAGAAGAGGCCGGAGGGCAGGTGGGCGAAGGTGACGCCATGGCGCTCCACCACCCGGGCAAGCGTGTCCATGTCTCCCGCGGGCACATTGCCGGGGAAGATGACGAGCCGGCTGCCGTGAAGCAGCGGGGTCCACAGCTCCAGCACGGAGCCGTCGAAGGACACGGGCGCGAAGAGCAACCACGTGTCGCGCGAGCCATAACGCGAGTACGGCGCCGCGTGCACGAGTCGCACGAGGCCGCGCTGTTCGACGCCCACGCCCTTGGGCCGACCGCTGCTGCCGGAGGTGAAGATGACGTACGCCAGGTGGCGCGGTCCCACGTCGACCGTCGGCGCGGTGGAGGGCTGACCCTCCAGCGTCAGCTCCTCCACGAAGAGGCAGGGCAGGGACGCATCGGGGACGTGCAACCGTCCGCGCAGCTCACGCGTGGTGAGGAGCAGGCTCGGCCGGGAGTCCTCCAGCATGAAGCCCAGCCGCTGCGCGGGGTAGGACACATCCAGCGGCACGTAGGCCCCGCCCGCCTTGGTGATGGCGAGCACCGTGACGACGAAGCCCACCGAGCGCTCCAGGCACACCGCCACCGGCACGTCCGGTCCGACGCCGTGGGCCCGGAGGACATGGGCGAGCTGGTTGGCCCGCACGTCGAGCTGCGCGTACGTCAGCCGTTCGTCCTCGGACTCCACCGCGATGGCGTCCGGGCGACGCGCGACCTGCGCCGCGAAGATCGCCGCGACGGTGCTGTCGGCGGGGTAGGGGCGGACGGTGTCGTTCCACGCGACGAGCACCTGCTGGCGCTCATCGGACGTAAGCCACGGCAGGCGGAAGAGCGGCGCGTCCGGCGCTTCGATCGCGGCCTCCAGCAGCACGCGCAGGTGTCCGGCCAGCCGGATCGCGGTGTCCGCGTCGAACAGGTCGGTGGCGTACTCCAGGAAGCCCTCGAAGCCTTGAGGCGACTCGGCCAGGGACAGCGTCAGGTCGAACATGGCCGTGCCGGTGTGCACGTCCAGCAGGCGCGACTGGAGGCCCGGCAGTGCGGGCGGATCCACCTGCGCGCCCTGGAGGTTGAACATCACCTGGAACAGCGGCGTGTGTCCGCGATCGCGCGGGGGCTTGAGGGCCTCCACGACCTTCTCGAAGGGCACGTCCTGATGCGCGTACGCGCCCAGGGCCGTCTCCCGCACCCGGCCCAGCAGCTCCCGGAAGGTGGGCTCACCGGACAGCCGGGTGCGCATCACCAGCGCGTTGACGAAGAAGCCCACCACGCCCTGAAGCTCCGCGCGGCTCCGGCCCGCGATGGCCGTGCCCACGCTGATGTCGGCTTGCCCTGAGCGGCGCGCGAGCACCGTCTGGAAGGCCGCGAGCAGCACCATGAAGGGCGTCACGCCCTCGCGCACCGCCAGCGTCCGCACCGAGGCCGCGAGTCCGGCCTCCAGCACCACCGGCACCCGGGCGCCCGCGGTCCCACGCGCGGCTGGACGCGGCCGATCCGTGGCCAGCTCCAGCAGTCGAGGCGCGTTGGCGAGCTGCTGGCGCCAATACTCCAACTGGGACTCCAGCCGGCCCCCGTCCAGCCATTCCCGCTGCCAGTCCGAGTAGTCGGCGTAGCCCAGAGGCAGGGCGGGCAGGGGCGACGGGCGGCCTTCGAGCCGTGCGGCGTAGAGCGCGGACAGCTCGCGCACCATCACCGCCATGGAGGTGGCGTCCGACACGGTGTGGTGCATGACCAGCACCAGCAGGTGCGTGCGCGCGTCCAGCGTCAGGAGCGTGGTGCGCACCAGCGGGCCTCGCGCCAGGATGAACGGGCGGCGGGCCTCTTCGTGCGCCAGGCGGGAGGCCTCGGCCTCGCGGGCTCCGGCCGGCAGGGACTCCAGGGACACGCGCGTGAGGGGCAGCGCGACGTCCGGGGCGATGACCTGCGAGGGCCGTCCATGCACCTCCCGGAAGGTGGTCCTCAGGGCCTCATGGCGGGCCGCGAGCGCCGCGAGGCTGCCCTCCAGCGCGGCCACGTCCAGCGCGCCCTCCAGCCGCACGGCCGCGGGCAGGTTGTAGGTCACATCGCCCGGGGCGTACCGATCCAGGAACCACAGTCCCGCCTGGGCGAAGGACACCGCGCGTTCGCCTTCCACGTTCCGACGGCGAGGTGCACCAAGCCCCGGACCCGCTTCATCGCGGAGGGTCAGCAGTTGCTGAGCCAGGGACGTGATGCTGGGCCCCTGGAGGAGCCACTCCATGGGAACGCGCAGCCCGGTGCCCGCGGACACCTCATGGGCCAGCTCCACCGCGCCCAGCGAGTCCAACCCGAAGCGCGTCACCGGCGCCGAGACGTCGATGTCCTCGGGGCGCATGCGCAAGTGCCGCGCGACCACGGCACGCAGCCATGTCACCACGTCCTGCTCAGAGGGCCGGGCCGTCGCGTCCCTGCTGAACACCACGGGCTGGGAGGCAGCGACTCCGGATGACGGGCGCTCCGCCGCTACGTCCTGCTTCGCGGCTGGGACCGTCGAGTCCCTGCCGAGCGCCGTCTGTTGTGACACAGAGGCAACCATGGAATCGGAGGCCTCCCGCCACGTCCTCACCTCCTGCAACGTTCCGGTCAGGAAGCCCGTGCGGCACGCGTGCCGCTGCACCTTGCCGCTGGACGTCTTGGGCAGGCTGCCCGGCTCGATGAGCACCACCGCGTGCGCCTGCACCTCATGCGACTCCGCCAGTCGCTGCCGGATGGCGCCGAGCGCCGCGTCCACCGCCTCGAACTGCTGGCGCAGGCTCTCCAGCCGGCGCACGTCGATCTCCTGCACGACGACCGCGCGTTCCTCGCCCGCCACCTCCACCGAGAACACCGCGACACCACCCGGCCGCAGCGCCGGGTGTGCGGTCTCCACCGTCGCCTCCAGGTCCTGGGGGTAGTGGTTGCGGCCCCGCAGGATGATCAGGTCCTTGCGCCGGCCGGTGACGTACAGCTCACCCTCGGGCCGCAGGAACCCCAGGTCGCCCGTGCGAAGAAACGGCCCCGAGTCCTCCCGCGCGATGCGCGCCTGGAACGTCTCGCGCGTCGCGTCCTCACGGCCCCAGTAGCCCCGCGCCACGCTCGGGCCCGACACCCAGACCTCGCCCACCTCACCGGGCGCTCGCCGCTCCAGCGTGTCCGGATCCACGATGGCGATCCGCTGCTCCAACAGCGTCCGGCCGCAGCCCACCAGCGTCCGCGCGCCCGGTTCACCCGCGCCGGACTCCTCCGCGCGGTGGCGCTCCAGCGCGCTCCCGGAGATCGTCACCGACACCGGCGGGGCCGACTTCTCGCCTCCGGAGACGATGAGCGTCCCTTCCGCCAAGCCGTAGCAGGGATAGAACGCCTCACGCCGGAAGCCGCTGGGCCCGAACGCCTCCACGAAGCGATCCAGCGTCTCCGGACGGATGGGCTCCGCGCCGCAGAACGCCACCTCCCAGCGGCTCAGGTCCAGGGCCCGCCGCTGTTCGGGCGTGCTCTTCCTCACGCACAGGTCGAACGCGAAGTTCGGACCGCCGCTGATGGTGCCCCCGAAGCGCGACACCGCCTCCAGCCACGCCATGGGCCGCTTGAGGAAGGCCATGGGCGACATCAACGTCACCGGGAACCCTCCGTGCAGCGGCTCCAGGATGCCGCCGATGAGGCCCATGTCGTGGTACGGCGGCAGCCAGATGACGCCCACGCTGTCCGCCCGCGCCTGGAACGCGTGGTGGATGAGCCCCAGGTTGTGCAGCAGGTTCGCGTGCGTGAGCATCACGCCCTTGGGCGTGCCCGTGCTCCCGGACGTGTACTGGAGGAACGCGAGCGACTCCGCGTCCACGTCCGGCGTGCGCCAGTCCTTCTCACCGCCCTCCGGCAGCGCGTCCGTCGCCATCCAGTGCAACGAGCGGAAGTCCGGCGCCTGCTCGAAGACGAAGTCCGACAGCTCCAGGATGCCCGACGTGGTGAGCACCACCGATGCCTGCGCGTCCTGGATGATGGCGCGCAGCCGGGGCAGGGTGCGCTCCAGGCGCATCGGGTCCGGCGGGTAGGCCGGCACCGCCACCGCGCCCGCGTAGAGGCAGCCGAAGAAGCCCGCGACGTAGTCCAGGCCGGGCGGGTAGAGCAGCAGCACGCGCTCGCCCACCGCGCCCCGTGCCTGCAACGCCGCGGCGATGCGACGTGCGCGCGCGTCCAGCTCGAACGCGCTGAGCACGGTCTCTTCGCCGTCCGCCTCCCCGAGGAAGGTGTAGAGCGGCGCGTGGGCCGAGGGCCCCACCGCGAGATTCAACAGGACGCCAGGAAGGGTTCGCGAAAAATCAGGCACGGGGAGCCATCCAGAGTGTCGAAAACGCCGGCACTTCTTAGCAGCCCTCGCGTGTGCTCCTCAGGCACTCCCTGTGCCGGTTCCCGCTACAGGATCGTTGTCGCCAGCCCACTCAGGAAGCGAGGCGTGGAGGGGCGAAAAATCAGGCGTGGCCGAAGGGTCATTTCCAACCAGCCCATGAAGTTCCTCTGCATCGTGATCATCGCGTCCGGTGTCAGCACCGGTGCGACAGGATCCGAGGAGGTCACGTTCCGAGTCCGGCGGACGGTGTCACCTGGGGTGAAGTCGCGGATTCCGCCCCGCTCCCTCAAGCGAGGGAGCGGGGGGCTGATGCCCTATGGCACCTCCGCAGCCGCTACTTTCCGTGCGGATCGCGGAGGGCCTTCTTCAACAGGTCCGCCACGGTCTGCACGGTGGGCTCGCGCAGCAGCGTGTAGTGGTTGCCCGGCAGGCGGTACGACTCCAGCCGTTCACCGACAAGCGCCGACCAGCCGCCGTCACCCGAACCCGTGTCCGCCTGCACGCGCAGCACCTGCTGTTCCATCGCGGGCGGGCGGTAGCGCCGAGCCGCTTCGAGGTTGGCCTCGAAGACACGGAAGAGGGCGGCCGGGTTCGCGCTGTCCACGCCGGGCGGCAGCGCTCCGGCACGCGCCGCGGACTCCAGCACCCGCGTGAGGGCCGCTTCGGGCTCCAGCGTCGCCAACTCCGCCATGTCCAGTTCCAGCTCCGCCAGGGACACGCCCATCAAGTCCTGGGCGAACAAGCCCACGGCCAGCGTGCGCTCCAGGGCCGGCTCCGAAGCCGCCACCGTCTCCGGGACGTACGAGTCGATGAGCGCGAGCAGCGCCACCTCCTCGCCCGCTGCGCGCAGTTGGTGCGCCATCTCGTACGCGATGACGCCGCCCAGCGACCAGCCGCCCAGGTGGTAGGGGCCGGAAGGCTGCACCGTGCGCAGCGCCTGCACGTAGCTGGTGGCCATCTCCTCCACCGTCCCCAGGGGTGCACTCGTGCCGTCCAGGCCCCGCGCCTCCAGGCCGTAGAAGGGCTGGTCCGCGCCCAACCGCCGCGCCAGCTCCGCGTACGCGAGCACGTTGCCACCCACCGGGTGGACGCAGAAGAACGGCGGGGCGGTGCCCGGGCCTTCCTTCGCGAAGGGCACCAGCGGCGAGAAGGGCCGGGTGTCCTGCGCCTCATTCATCCACCGCGCGAACCGCTCCACGCTGGGCGCCTGGAAGAGCGCCGACAGCGGGAGGCGACGGCCCGACTCACGGTTCACCGCCGCCAGCAGGCGCACCGCGAGCAGCGAGTGGCCACCCAGCTCGAAGAAGCTGCTGCGCACGTCCACGGCGGACACGCCCAGGGCCTGCGCCCAGAGCAGCGCGAGCCGTGCCTCGGTCTCATCGCGCGGACCCATCAGGGCCCCCGTTCCCACCGCACCCTCCACCGGGGCCGGCAGGGCCAAGCGGTCCACCTTCCCGTTGGTCGTGAGCGGAAGCGCCGGCAGCGCGACGAAGGTGGCCGGCACCATGTACTCCGGCAGCGAGCGCTGGAGGTGGCCGCGCAGCGGAGCAGTGTCCACGGCGGGGGCCACGTAGGCCACGAGGCGCGGCAGGCCCGGGACGTCCTCGCGGACGAGGGCCACCGCGTCCCGGATGCCCGGGTGCGTGCGCAGGACGGCTTCGATTTCACCGGGCTCGATGCGGAAGCCGCGCAGCTTCACCTGGAAGTCCACGCGCCCCATGAAGTCGAGCGTGCCGTCCTGCCGCCAGCGGGCCCGGTCGCCCGTGCGGTACAGGCGCGCACCGGGCCGGGTGCTGAACGGGTGGGGGATGAAGCGTTCCGCGGTGAGGTCCGCCCGGGTGCGGTAGCCGCGTGCGAGTCCCTCGCCGGAGATGAACAGCTCCCCGGGCACGCCCACCGACACGGGGTTCAGGCTCGCGTCGAGCACGAACGCCCCCATGTTGACGAGCGGCCGGCCGATGACGGGCGCCAGCTGCGGCGCGCCCTGCATGCTCCACGAGGTGGCGTACACCGTGCCCTCGGTGGGGCCATAGGCATTGATGGCGCGCGTGCGCGTCGTCCCGGCGAGGACGCGCCAGGTGACTTCATCCACCGCTTCACCGGCGACGAGGATGCTCGCCGGCACGTGGGTGCGCTCCAGCAGGCCCGCCTCCAGCAGGGGCTTGAGCTGCGACGGCGTGCAATCCAGCACGTCGATGCGCTGCTGCTCCAGCCACGCGAGCATCCGCTCCGGCTCCAGGCGCACGTCCTCCGAGACGAGGCACAGGCAGTGTCCATCCAGCAGCAGCAACAGCTGCCCCACGGACACGTCGAAGTAGAGCGGCGCGTTGAGGCTGGCCCGCATGACCTTCGGGCCTTCTGCGGAGAGGACGTCCGCCATGGCGCGATGCAGGTGCATCACGGAGCGGTGCTGCACCATCACGCCCTTGGGCGTGCCCGTGGAGCCGGACGTGTAGAGGATGTACGCCAGGTGTTCGGGCCGCACGTCCGCGCGCGGGTTGCCCGGCGACAGCGCGTCGATGCGCCGTGCCTCCGTGTCCAGCCGCACCAGATGACGCACCGTCGGCTGCCACGTCTCCGCCAGGGCCTGGGTCGTCAGCAGCACCGATGCGCCGCTGTTCTCCAGGATGAAGGCCTTGCGCGCGGCGGGGGCCGCCGGGTCGAGCGGCACGTAGGCACCGCCCGCCTTGAGGATGCCCAGCAGCGCGACCAGGGCCTCCGGCGATCGCTCCAGGCTGAACGCCACCGGCACCTCGGGGCCCACCCCCAGCGTGCGCAGGTAGTGGGCGAGCTGGTTGGCGCGCACGTTGAGCTGGTGGAAGGAGACCGTCGTGTCACCCATCACCACGGCGGGTGCCTTGGGCGTGCGGGTCACCTGCTGCTCGAAGCGCGTGTGGAAGGACAGGTCGGCCGGGAAGTCGGCCGTCTCGCCGCTCCACTCCTCCAGCACCCACTGACGCTCGTCCGCGGACAGCAGGGGCAGCGTCTCCACGGCGGCGTCCGGCGTGGCGATGGCGCCTTCCAGCAATTGGACCAGGTGCTCCGTCAGCCTCCGGGCGGTGGCCGCCTCGAAGAGATCCGTGCTGTAGAAGAGGGCGCCCTCGAACCCCCGGGCCGTGCGGCTCAGGCTCAGGTCCAGGTCGAACTTCGTCGAGTTCAGCTCCACCTCCACCGGCCGCAGCGTGAGCTCCGGCAGGCGCGCTTCCGACTCCGGCGTGTTCTGGAGCACGAAGAGGGCCTGGATGAGCGGCGTGCGCGACAGGTCGCGCGCGGGCTGGAGCGCTTCCACCAGCCGCTCGAACGGGATGTCCTGGTGTTCGTACGCGCCCAGCGTGTTGGCGCGCACCTGCGTGAGCACCTGACGGAACGAGGGACGCGCGTCGAATCGCGCACGCAGCACCAGCGTGTTGACGAAGAAGCCGATGAGGCCCTCCGTCTCCGCGTGGCGCCGGCCCGCGATGGACGTGCCCACCAGCAGATCCTCCTGACCGGAGTACCGGTGCAGCAGGGTCTGGAAGGCCGACAGCAGCACCATGAAGGGCGTAGCGCCCTCACGCTGCGCCAGGGCCTCCACCGCTTCGCTCAGGGCCGGAGGCACGTGCACCGGGAGCATGGCGCCCCGTGCGGAGCGCTGCGGAGGACGGGGCTTGTCGGTGGGCAGGGCCAGCGCTTGCGGCGCACCGGCGAGCTGCTGCTTCCACCAACCCAATTGCGCATCGAGCGCATCACCCTGGAGCCAGTTGCGCTGCCACACGGCGTAGTCCGCGTACTGCACCGGCAGCGGAGGCAGCGGCGACGGCAGCCCCTGACGGAAGGCCTCGTAGAGGGCCACGACCTCGCGCACCAGCACGCCGATGGACCAACCATCGCTGATGCTGTGGTGGAGGCACAGGAGCAGCACGTGCTCGCTCGCGTCCAGCTTCAGCAGCGTGAGCCGCACCAGCGGGCCCGCGGCCAGGTCGAACGGACGCAGGGCGTCCTCGCTCGCGAGCCGGAGCACTTCGGCCTCGCGCGCTTCCTGGGGCAGGGTGGTGAGGTCCACCACGAACAGGCTTCGCGCCGGGGCGGGGTGGATGCGCTGACGGGGCTCGCCGTCGTGGGCCTCGAACGTGGTGCGCAGCGATTCATGCCGCTGGATCAGGGCGTCGAAGGCCTGCTGGAACGCCGGGACGTCCACCGTGCCCGACAGGCGCAGCGCGGTGGGCATGTTGTAGAGCGGGCTGCCCGGGTCCAACTGATCGATGAACCACAGCCGCTGCTGCGCGAACGACAGCGGATGCGGCCCAGGCGTCGCGGCCGGGGTCAGCGGCGGCAGCACGGTGGCCGTCGGAGCGTCCGGCAGGCGCAGGGCGAGTGTCGCCACGGTGGGCGATTCGAACAGCGCACGGACCGGCAGCTCCACGCCGAAGCGGGCACGCACCCGGGCCACGACCTGCGTGGCCAGCAGCGAGTGGCCGCCCAGCTCGAAGAAGTTGTCGTGACGGCCCACGGCGGGCACGCGCAACAGCTCGCTCCACAGCGCGGCCAGGGCCACCTCGGTGGGCGTCCCGGGCGCGTCGGTGATGCGGGTGGGGATCCGCGACGCTTCCGGCGTGGGCAGGGCCTTGCGGTCCACCTTGCCGTTGGGCGTCAGCGGCAGGGCGGGCAGGGTGACGAACGTGGCCGGCACCATGTAGTCGGGCAGGAACCGGCGCAGGTGTTCGCGCAAGGGCGCGGTGTCCACCTCCGGCACGACCCAGGCGACGAGGCGCGCATCACCGGCCACGTCCTCGCGCACCGCCGCGACCGCGTCCCGGATGCCCGGGTACGTGCGCAGGGTGGCTTCGACCTCGCCCAGTTCGATGCGGTAGCCGCGCAGCTTCACCTGGAAGTCCAGGCGGCCCATGAACTCCAGCGTGCCGTCCTCGCGCCAGCGGGCCTTGTCACCCGTGCGGTAGAGGCGCGCGCCGGGCTCGGTGCTGAACGGATCCGGAACGAAGCGCTCCGCTGTCAGCTCCGGCTGGCCCAGGTAGCCGCGCGTGACGCCCGCGCCGGAGAAGCACAGCTCGCCGGGCAGGCCGAAGGGCACCAGGCGCTGGTGCTCATCGAGGACGTAGGCGCGCAGGTTGTCCAGCGGCCGGCCGATGACGGGCTGGGACAGGGCGGTGCCCTGGATGTCGTACGTCGTGACGCAAACAGTGGTCTCGGTGGGACCGTAGCCGTTGAAGGCACGCGTGCGGCCCGTCGTGGCCAGCAACCGCCACGTCACTTCGTCCAGGGCTTCGCCGCCCAGCATGATCTGCGACGGCACCCAGGCGCGCTCCAGCATTCCGGCTTCCAGCAGGAGCTTGAGCTGCGAGGGCGTGCTGGTCTGCAGGTCGATGCGCTGCTGTTCAATCCACGTGAGCATCCGCTCCGGATCCCGGCGCGTGTCTTCCGGAATGATGCAGAGGCAGTGGCCGGCGAGCAGCTTGATGAACGCCTCGATGACGGCATCGAAGTACAGCGCCGAGTTGAGGCTGACGCGCAGCGGGCGCTGCTGCGTGTAGACCTTCCGGACCAGCGTGTGGTGCAGGTGGACGACAGAGCGGTGCTGCACCATCACGCCCTTGGGCGTGCCCGTGGAACCCGACGTGTAGATGACGTACGCGAGGTTGTCCGGGCCCGCGGAGGCAGGCAGGGGCTCCTCGGAGAGGGTCGCGATGTGGGCCTGTGCGACATCCAGCTTCACGACGTGGGCGACGTCGGGCCGCCACGCTTCGGCCTGGGCCTGGGTGGTCAGCAGCACGGAGGCGCGGCTGTTCTCCAGGATGTAGGCCTTGCGCGCGTCAGGGGCCGCCGGGTCGAGCGGCACGAACGCGCCGCCCGCCTTGAGCACCGCGAGGAACGCGACGATGGCGTCCGCGGAGCGCTCCAGGCTCAGTGCCACCGTCGACTCCGGGCCCACGCCCAGCGAGCGCAGGTGCCGGGCGAGCTGGTTGGCCCGGGCGTTGAACTGACGGAAGGACAGCGTCGTCCCCTCGAACACCACGGCGTCCGCGTCCGGCGTGCGGACCGCCTGCTGTTCAATGAGGCTGTGCACCGTGGACTCCAGGTCGAAGTCCACGACGTCGCCGCGTCCCAGGCCGAGGAGCCGCGCCTGCGCCTCGGGTGCATCGAGGGACAGGTCGGCCAGCGGGGCATCGGGCCGCACGACCACGGTCTCCAGCAGCACGCGCAGGTGCGTGAGGAGCCGCTCGATGGTGGCGGGCTCGAACAGGTCCGTCGCGTATTCGAGCCGGCCCGCGAAGCCGTCCGCGTCACGGCTCAAGTCGAGGCTCAGCTCGAACAGGGTGGTCGCACGGCTGCCGAAGTCGGCGGGCTGCACGGCGAGGCCGGGCATCGTCGCCCCCGACACCGGTGCGTTCTGGAGTGCGAAGAGCGCCTGGAACAGCGGCGTGCGGGCCAGGTCGCGCGTCGTCTGCAGCGACTCCACCAGCCGCTCGAATGGGAGGTACTGGTGTTCGTAGGCGCCCAGCGTCGTGGTGCGCACCTGCGACAGGAGCTGCCGGAACGAGGGCCGCGCACCGAAGCTGCCGCGCAGCACCAGCGTGTTGACGAAGAAGCCGATCAGGCCCTCCGTCTCAGCGTGGCCACGGTTCGCGATGGGTGAACCCACCAGCACGTCGTCCTGCCCCGAGTACCGATGCAGCACGGTCTGGAAGGCCGCCAGCAGCACCATGAAGGGCGTGGCGCCTTCCTTCTGGCCCAGGGCTTCCACCTGCTCGGACAGGGCACGCGGCAGGCGCACGGACACCGCGTCGCCGCGCTGGGTGGCGACGGCCGGACGCGGCTTGTCGGTGGGCAGGTCCAGCACGTGGGGTGCGCCCGCGAGCTGCTGCTTCCACCAACCCAACTGCGCTTCCAGCACGTCACCCTGCAGCCAGTTTCGCTGCCACACGGCGTAGTCCGCGTACTGCACGGGCAGCTCCGGCAGGGCCGGGACTTGTCCGTGGCGGAAGGCCTCGTAGAACGTGGTGACTTCGCGCACCAACACGCCCAGAGACCAGCCGTCGGACACGATGTGGTGCAGGTGCAGCACCAGCACGTGGTCCTCCGCGCCCAGCTTCATGAGCAGGGCGCGGATCACCGGTCCGTGCTCCAGGTCGAACGGGCGGCGGAACTCCGCGAGGGCCCGACGCTCCAGCTCGGCCTGCGGCTCCGTCGAGCCCGTGAGGTCCACGGACTCGAAGGGCACGGTGGCCTCGGCGTGGATGCGCTGCACGGGCTGGCCCGCTTCCACTCGGAACGTGGTGCGCAGCGATTCATGCCGCGCCATCAGCGCGTCCAGGCTCTTGCGCAGCGCGCCTTCGTCCAGCGCGCCCGTCAGCCGCAGCGGCAGCGGCATGTTGTACAGGCTGGTGCCCGGCTCCAACTGGTCGATGAACCAGAGGCGCTGCTGCGCGAACGACAGCGGCGGCGCGGTGGTCCGCTCCGCGCGGACCAGTGGGGGCGCCTGCGTCCGACTGGCGCTGCCCAGCTTCTCCGCCAGCGTGGCCACGGTGGGCGCGCTGAAGAGGTCTCCCAGAGGCAGCTCCACACCCAGCGTGGACCGGATGCGCGACACCACCTGCGTGGCCAGCAGCGAGTGGCCGCCCAGCTCGAAGAAGTCGTCGTGGATGCCGACGGTCTCCAGGTGCAGCACCTCCGCCCAGATGGCGACGAGTGCCGTCTCCATCGCGTTGCGAGGCGCGGACACCTTCGCGTCGGAGACGCGCGGCGCCTCCGGAGCGGGCAGCGCCTTGCGGTCCACCTTCCCGTTGGCCGACAGCGGCAGCGAGGGCAGGGTGACGAACGCGGACGGCACCATGTATTCCGGCAGCAGCTTCTGGGCGAACGCCTTGAGCTGATCCAGGTCGCCTGCGTCAGCCGTGGGCACGATGTACGCGACCAGCCGCTTGTCCCCGGGCACGTCCTCACGCGCCAGGACCACGGCCTCGCGCACCTGCGATGACTGGCGCAGCACGGCTTCGACTTCGCCAGTCTCGATGCGGAAGCCGCGGATCTTTACCTGGAAGTCGGTGCGGCCCAGGAACTCCAACGTCCCATCCGCCTGCCAGCGCACGCGGTCGCCGGTGCTGTAGAGGCGGGCGCCCGGCTCCGTGGCGAAGGGGTGGGGGATGAAGCGCTCCGCGGTCAGGTCCGGGCGCTGGAGGTAGCCCCAGGACAGACCGTCGCCGCCGACGTACAGCGAACCCGGCACTCCCGGCGGGACGGGCTGGAAGGCCGCATCCAGCACCCACGCGGTGGACTGCGCCAGCGGCCGACCGATGGGCACCGACCGGCCCACGCGGTCTCCGGCATGCAACGTGTGCGTGGCGGAGAACGTGGTGTTCTCCGTGGGGCCGTAGCCGTTGACGAGCACGGAGCCGGAAGGCATCCGCGCCAGGTGGTCGCGCACACGCTCCACGGGCAGCACGTCGCCGCCCGCCAGCACCTGTCGCACACCCGCCAGCGCTTCGCCCTGATGGACGACCATCTGCTCGAAGAGCGCGGCCGTGAGCCACAGCGTGGTGATGCCTTCGCCCACCAGCAGCGCGCCCGTCGCCTCGAAGGACAGGGCCTTCGCCGGGGCCAGCACGAGCTTCGCGCCGTTGAGCAGCGCGCCCCAGACCTCCAGCGTGGACGCGTCGAACGCGACTGGCGCCAACTGGAGGAAGACCTCCTCCGGTCCGAAGTGGATGAAGTCGTTGCCGCGCACCAGTCGCACGATGCCGCGCTGGGGCACGCTGACGCCCTTGGGGCGCCCCGTGCTGCCCGACGTGAACATCACGTACGCCAGCGCGTCGGCCGGCACATCCACGTCCAGCGCGGTCTCCGGCAGCTTCGCGATGATGGCCGCCTCCTCATCCATCAGGATCTGGAGGTCCGCCACCGACGGCAGCTCATCCGCCAGCGATTCCTGCGTCACCAGCACGCTGACGCCCGCCTCCTGGAGCATCCAGGTGATGCGGTCCGCCGGGTACTTCGCCTCCACCGGCACGTAGGCCGCCCCGGCCTTCAGGATGCCGAGCATGCCGACGATGAGCTCGAACGAGCGTTCCAGGCACAGGCCCACGCGGTCGCCCGGCCTGACGCCCAACCGGCGCAGGTAGTGCGCCAACTGGTTGGAAGCGCGATCCAGGGCCGCGTACGTCAGCGTCTTGTCCCCGGACTTCAACGCGGGAGCATCCGGCGTGCGTGCGGCCTGCGCGGAGAAGAGCCCGGCCACGGAGGCGTCGCGCGGGTAGTCGCGGGACGTGGAGTTCCACCCGACGAGCAGCTTCTGGCGCTCCTCGGGCGTGATGAGCGGGAGCCGCGCCACGGGGACATCGGGCGAAGCCAGGACCGCGTCCAGCAGGACCTGGAATCGATGGACGAGCCCCGCCATCGTCTCGGGCGCGAACAGCGCGGTGTTGTAGAGCAGCGTCCCGCCGAAGCCGTCGGGGGTACGGCCCAGCAACAACTGCAGGTCGAAGAGGCTGTAGCGCAGCTCGCTGTCCATCGGCCGGAGCGTCAACTCCGGGAGCACCCGCTCCGGCATCGGCGCGTTCTGCAGGGTGAACGTCACCTGGAAGAACGGCGTGCGGCTCAGGTCACGCTCGGGGTTCAGCACCTCCACCAGCTTCTCGAACGGAAGGTCCTGGTGTTCGTACGCGCCCAGCGTCGTGGTGCGCACCTGGGCCAGCAGCTCGCGGAAGGTCAGCGTGTCCTTCACCTGCGTGCGCACGACCACGGTGTTGGCGAAGTAGCCGATGAGCGCTTCGGATTCGGCGTGGCGGCGGCCCGCGATGGGCGAACCGATGAGCACGTCCTCCTGGCCCGAGTACCGGTGCAGCAGCAGCTTGAAGGCCGCCAGCAGCAGCATGTACGGCGTGGCGGACTCCCGCTTCGCCATCGCCTCCACCGCTTCGCTCAGCGCGAGCGGCAGGGACACGGTCTGGTCCGCGCCCTGGAAGGACTGCCGTGCCGGACGCGGATGGTCCGTGGGCAGGTCCAGGTACGGCGCGGCGCCGTCGAGCTGCTGACGCCAGTAGCCGAGCTGCTGCTCCAGCACATCGCCTTGCAGCCAGCCGCGCTGCCAGAGCGAGTGGTCGGCGTACTGCACCGCCAGCTCCGGCAGGGGCGAAGGCAGGCCCTTGGAGAAGGCCGCGTAGAGCGCGCCCATCTCCCGCACCAGGACGCTCGTGGACCAGCCGTCGGAGATGATGTGGTGCTGCGTCAGCACCAGGCCGTGCTCCGTGGGGCCCAGCTTCAACACGAGCACCCGGACCAGCGGCCCCGTCTCCAGGTTGAACGGGATGCGCGCCTCGTCGTTGGCGATCCGCAGGGCCTCCGCCTGACGCTCCTCCGGCGATGCGATGGACGTAAGGTCCACGTGGCGCAGCGGCATGGGGAAGGGCGGGTGGATGACCTGCGACGGTGAGCCCTCGTGCGGACGGAAGGTGGTGCGCAGCGCTTCGTGACGGCGCACCAGCTCATCGAACGCGCGCTGGAGCACGGCCGTGTCCAGGGGGCCTTCGAGCTTCAACGACACCGGGATGCTGTACGCGGTCCCCGCCGTGCCGAGCTGCTCGATGAACCACAACCGCTGCTGGGCGAACGACAGCGGCAGCACGTCCGGACGTTCCGCGCGGACCAGCGCGGGCAGGGACGCACCCGTGCCATCCGGGCCTTGGAACGAATCAATCAGCGCGGCCAGCGCGGCCACGGTGGGCCGCTCGAAGAACGCGCGCAGGGGCAGCTCCACCCCGAAGTGGGCGCGCACGCGAGAGACCAACTGCGTGGCCAGCAGCGAGTGGCCGCCCAGCTCGAAGAAGTTGTCGTGACGGCCCACGGCGGGGATGCGCAGCACTTCACTCCACAGCGCGGCCAGCGCGACTTCCGTCGGCGTCTCGGGCGCTGCGTAGTTGCGTGAGCCAACCTGCGAGGCTTCCGGTACGGGCAGGGCCTTGCGGTCCACCTTTCCGTTGGGCGTCAGCGGCAGGGCGGGCAGGGCGACCAGCGCGGCGGGCACCATGTACTCCGGCAGGTGCTTGCGCAGGTGTTCGCGCAGCGTCGAGGTGTCCACCTCCGGCACGAGGTAGGCGACGAGGCGCGCATCGCCGGCCACGTCCTCGCGAACGAGGGCCACGGCATCCCGGATGTCCGGGTGCGAGCGCAGGGTGGCTTCGACTTCGCCCAGCTCGATGCGGTAGCCGCGCAGCTTCACCTGGAAGTCCAGGCGCCCCATGAACTCCAGCGTGCCGTCCTCGCGCCAACGGGCCTTGTCGCCCGTGCGGTACAGCCGCGCACCGGGCTCCGTGCTGAACGGATCCGGGATGAAGCGCTCCGCGGTGAGATCCGGGCGGCGCAGGTAGCCGCGCGTGATGCCCGCGCCGGAGAAACACAGCTCGCCGGGCAGGCCGAAGGGCACCAGGTGCTGGTGCTCATCGAGGACGTAGGCGCGCAGGTTGTCCAGCGGCCGGCCGATGACGGGCCGGGGCAGGGTGGTGCCCTGGACGTCGTACGCCGTGACGGCCACGGTGCATTCGGTGGGGCCGTAGCCGTTGAAGGCGCGCGTGCGGGTCGTCCCGGCGAAGAGGCGCCAGAGGGCTTCGTCCATGGCCTCGCCGCCCACCAGGAACTGCGACGGCACCCAGGCGCGCTCCAGCATTCCCGCTTCCAGCAGGAGCTTGATCTGCGAGGGCGTACTGGTCTGCAGGTCGATGCGCTGCTGCTCGATCCACGTGAGCATCCGCTCCGGATCCCGGCGCGTGTCCTCGGGGATGATGCAGAGGCAGTGGCCGGCGAGCAGCTTGATGAACGCCTCGATGACGGCATCGAAGTACAGCGCCGAGTTCAGGCTGACGCGCAGCGGGCGCTGCTGCGTGTAGACCTTCCGGACCAGCGTGTGGTGCAGGTGGACGACGGAGCGGTGCTGCACCATCACGCCCTTGGGCGTGCCCGTGGAACCGGACGTGTAGATGACATACGCGAGGTTGTCCGGGCCCGCGGAGGCAGGCAGGGGCTCGTCGGAGAGCGCCGCCAGCCAGGTCTGTTCGACATCCAGCTTCACCACGTGCTCGACGTCGGGCTGCCACGTTTCGGCCAGGGCCCGGGTGGTCAGCAGCACGGAGGCGCCGCAGTCGCGCAGGAGGAAGTCCTTGCGCGCGGCGGGGGCTGCCGGGTCGAGCGGCACGAACGCGCCGCCCGCCTTGAGCACCGCGAGGAACGCGATGATGGCGTCCGCGGAGCGCTCCAGGCTCAGGGCCACCGTCGACTCCGGGCCCACGCCCAGTGAGCGCAGGTGCCGCGCGAGCTGATTGGCGCGGGCGTCGAGCTGACGGAAGGACAGCGTCGTCCCCTCGAACTCCAGGGCGTCCGCGTCCGGCGTACGGGCCACCTGCGCTTCGATGAGCCCATGCAGCGTGGACTCCAGGTCGAAGTCCACGACGTCCCCACGCGCGATGCTCACGAGCCGGGCGTGCTCTTCCGGCGAGCTGAGCGGCACGTCGGCCAGCGGCACATCGGGCCGCACGAGCACGGTCTCCAGCAGCACGCGCAGGTGCGTCGCGAACCGTTCGATGGTGGCGGGCTCGAACAGGTCCGTCGCGTACTGGAGCATTCCGGCGAAGCCGTCCGCGTCCCGGTTCAGGTCCAGGCTCAGCTCGAACAGGGACAGATCCCGTCCGCCGAAGTGAGCCCCCGACACGGACAGGCCGGGCAGCGCCAGCTCCGGGAGGGGCGCGTTCTGCAACGCGAACAGCACCTGGAACAGCGGCGTGCGGCCCAGGTCACGCGTGGTCTGAAGCGACTCCACCAGCCGCTCGAAGGGGAGATCCTGGTGTTCGTACGCGCCCAGCGTCGTGGTGCGCACCTGGGCCAGCAGCTCCCGGAACGTCGTCCGGGCGCCGAAGCTTCCACGCAGCACCAGCGTGTTGACGAAGAAGCCGATCAGGCCCTCCGTCTCCGCGTGGCCGCGGTTCGCGATGGGGGAGCCCACCAGCACGTCGTCCTGACCGGAGTACCGGTGCAGCACGGTCTGGAAGGCCGCCAGCAGCACCATGAAGGGCGTAGCGCCTTCCTTCTGCGCCAGGGCCTCCACCTGCTCGGACAGCGCGCGCGGCAGGCGCACGGACACCGCGTCGCCACGCTGGGTGGCGACGGCCGGACGCGGCTTGTCGGTGGGTAGATCCAGCACGTGGGACGCACCCGCGAGCTGCTGCTTCCACCAGCCGAGCTGCGCCTTCAACACGTCGCCCTGCAGCCAGTTGCGCTGCCACACGGCGTAGTCCGCGTACTGAACAGGCAGCTCCGGCAGGGCCGGCGTCTGGCCGTGGCGGAAGGCCTCGTAGAGGGCGGTGACTTCGCGCACCAGCACGCCCAGAGACCAGCCGTCGGACACGATGTGGTGCACGTGCACCACCAGGACATGATCCTCCGCACCCAGCTTCAGGAGGAGGGCGCGAATCACCGGGCCCTGCTCCAGGTTGAACGGGCGGCGGGATTCCGCCAGGCCTCGTCGCTCTGCTTCCGCCTGCCGTTCCGTCGCGTCCGCGATGCCCGTGAGGTCCACGGACTCGAAGGGCACGGTGGCTTCCGAGTGGATGTGCTGCACGGGCTGGCCCGCTTCCACGCGGAACGTGGTGCGCAGCGATTCGTGCCGCGCCATCAGCGCATCCAGGCTCTTGCGCAGCGCGCCTTCGTCCAGCGCACCGGTCAGCCGCAGCGGCAGCGGCATGTTGTACAGGCTGGTGCCCGGCTCCAACTGGTCGATGAACCACAGCCGCTGCTGCGCGAACGACAGCGGCGGCGCGGTGGTCCGCTCCGCGCGGACCAGCGGGGGCGCCTGCGTCCGGCTGGCGCTGCCCAGCTTCTCCGCCAGCGTGGCCACGGTGGGCGCGCTGAAGAGGTCTCCCAGCGGCAGCTCCACACCCAGCGTGGACCGGATGCGCGACACCACCTGCGTGGCCAGCAGCGAGTGGCCGCCCAGCTCGAAGAAGTCGTCGTGGATGCCGACGGTCTCCAGGTGCAGCACCTCCGCCCAGATGGCGACGAGGGCCGTCTCCATCGCGTTGCGAGGCGCGGACACCTTCGCGTCGGAGACGCGCGGCGCCTCCGGGGCGGGCAGCGCCTTGCGGTCCACCTTGCCGTTGGCCGACAGCGGCAGGGCGGACAGCTCCACCCAGGCCGTGGGGACCATGTATTCGGGCAACTGCTTCTGGACGAACGCCTTCAGCGCGGAGGAATCAAAACCCTCTCCCGCGGACACGACGTAGGCGACGAGCCGCTTGTCACCGGACGAGTCCTTGCGCGCCAGGACCACCACTTCCTGAACGTGCGGCGACTGACGCAGCACGGCCTCGACTTCGCCCGGCTCGATGCGGAAGCCGCGGATCTTCACCTGGAAGTCGGTGCGGCCCAGGAACTCCAACGTCCCATCCGCCTGCCAACGCACGCGGTCGCCGGTGCTGTAGAGGCGAGCACCCGGCTCCGTGGCGAAGGGGTGGGGGATGAAGCGCTCAGCGGTCAGGTCCGGACGGTTCAGGTAGCCCCACGCGAGGCCATCGCCGCCGACGTAGAGCGCACCCGGCACGCCCACCGGCACGGGCTGGAGGGCAGCATCCAGCACCCATGCGGTGGACTGCGCCAGCGGCCGACCGATGGGCACCGACCGGCCCACGCTGTCCCCGGCACCCAGGGCATACGTGGCGGAGAACGTGGTGTTCTCCGTGGGACCGTAGCCGTTGACGAGCACGGATCCCGAAGGCATCCGCGCCAGATGGTCGCGCACGCGCTCCACGGGCAGCACGTCGCCGCCCGCCAGCACCTGCCGCACCCTCGCCAGCGCTTCGCCCTGGTCGTTGACCATCTGCTCGAAGAGCGCGGCGGTGAGCCACAGCGTGGTGATGCCCTCGGTGGTGAGGAGCGCCCCCGTCTCTTCCAGGGACAGCGCCCTGGGCGGAGCGAGCACCAGCCTCGCGCCGTTGAGCAGCGCGCCCCAGACTTCCAACGTGGACGCGTCGAACGCGACCGGCGCCAGTTGGAGGAAGACTTCCTCCGGCCCGAAGTGGATGAAGTCGTTGCCACGCACCAGCCGCACGATGCCGCGCTGGGGCACGCTGACGCCCTTGGGGCGCCCCGTGCTGCCCGACGTGAACATCACGTACGCCAGCGCCTCGGCCGGCACTTCCACTTCCAGCGCGGTCTCCGGCTGCTTCGCCAGCACCACCGCGTCCCCGTCCATGAGGACCTGGAGGTCCGCCACCGACGGCAGCTCATCCGCCAGCGACTCCTGCGTCACCAGCACGCTGACGCCCGCCTCCTGGAGGATCCAGGTGATGCGGTCGGCCGGATACTTCGCCTCCACCGGCACGTAGGCCGCCCCGGCCTTGAGGATGCCGAGCATGCCGACGATGAGCTCGAACGAGCGCTCCAGGCACAGGCCGACCCGGTCTCCGGGCCTCACGCCCAGGCGGCGCAGGTGGTGCGCCAACTGGTTGGAGGCGCGGTCCAGCGCCGCGTACGTGAGCGTCTGCTCGCCGGACTTCAGCGCCAGGGTATTGGGCGTGCGTGCGGCCTGCGCGGAGAAGAGCGCGGCCACGGAGGCGTCACGCGGGTAGTCGCGGGACGTGCGGTTCCATTCGACCAGGACCTGTCGGCGCTCCCCATTCGTGAGCAGGGGCAGGTCGGACAGGCGTGTGTCCGGCGCGCGGACGGCGGCCTCCAGCAACAGCACCAGCCGCTGGACCATGCCCGCCGCCGTGGGCTGTGCGAACAGGCTCGTGTTGTAGAGCAGCCCGCCCGTGAACCCGTCGGGCCCGCGGTTCATCACGAGCTGCAGGTCGAAGAGGATGATGCCCGGATCATTGTCCAGGCCCCTGAGCGTCAGCTCCGGAAGGACCAGCTCCGGCATCGGCGAGTTCTGCAGGGTGAACGTCACCTGGAAGAACGGCGTGCGGCTCAGGTCGCGGTCCGGCTTCAGGGCCTCCACCAGCTTCTCGAACGGGAGGTCCTGGTGTTCGTAGGCCCCCAACGTCGTGGTGCGCACCTGCGCGAGCAGCTCGCGGAAGGTCAGCGTGTCCTTCACCTGCGTGCGCAGCACGACGGTGTTGGCGAAGTAGCCGATGAGCGCTTCGGACTCGGCGTGACGGCGGCCCGCGATGGGCGAACCGATGAGCACGTCCTCCTGGCCGGAGTACCGGTGCAGCAGCAGCTTGAAGGCCGACAGCAGCACCATGTACGGCGTGGCGGACTCCTGCTTCGCCAACGTCTCCAGGGCGTCGGTCAGCTCGCGCGACAGCACCAGGTGTTCGTCCGCCGCCTGGAAGGACTGCTGCGCCGGACGCGTGAAGTCCGTGGGCAGGTCCAGGAACGGTTCAGCGCCGTCCAGCTGCTCGCGCCAGTAACCGAGTTGCTGCTCCAGCACGTCGCCCTGGAGCCAGCCGCGCTGCCAGAGGGTGTGGTCGGCGTACTGCACCGCCAGCTCCGGCAGCGGGGAGGGCAGGCCCTCGGAGAAGGCCGCGTAGAGCGCGCCCATTTCGCGCACCAGGACGCCCGCGGACCAACCGTCGGAGATGATGTGGTGCGTGTTGAGCACCAGCACGTACTCCTGGGGGGCCAGCTTCAGCAGGAGCGCCCGGAACAGCGGGCCCTGCTCCAGGTCGAACGGAGCCCGCGCCTCCTCCAGTGCGAGCCGATTGGCCTCCGACTCACGCTCTTCCCTCGACGCCAGGACCGTGAGGTCCACGTGCCGCAGGGGCATGGGGAAGGGCGGGTGGATGACCTGCGACGGCGCCCCTTCGTCCGAATGGAAGGTGGTGCGCAGCGCTTCGTGACGGCGTACCAGCTCATCGAACGCGGCGAGCAGCACGATGGTGTCCAGCGTGCCTTCGAGCTTCAGCGCGATGGGCAGGCTGTACGCGGTGCCCGCCGCACCCAACTGCTCGATGAACCACAACCGCTGCTGGGCGAACGACAGGGGCAGCACGTCCGGCCGCTCCCCACGCACCAGCGCGGGCAGGGACGCACCCGTGCCATCCGGGCCCTGGAACGAATCAATCAGCGCGGCCAGCGCGGCCACGGTGGGCCGCTCGAAGAACGCGCGCAGGGGCAGCTCCACCCCGAAGTGGGCGCGCACGCGGGAGACCAACTGCGTGGCCAGCAGCGAGTGGCCGCCCAGCTCGAAGAAGTTGTCGTACCGTCCCACGGTGGGGATGCGCAGCACTTCACTCCACAGCGCGGCCAGCGCGACTTCCGTCGGCGTCTCGGGCGCTGCGTAGTTGCGCGAGCCGACCTGCGAGGCTTCCGGCGCGGGCAGGGCCTTGCGGTCCACCTTGCCGTTGGACGTCAGCGGCAGGGTGGGCAGCGCCATGAACGCCGCCGGGACCATGTACTCCGGCAGGTGCTTGCGCAGGTGTTCGCGCAGCGTCGCGGTGTCCACCTCCGGCGCGACGTAGGCCACGAGGCGCGCATCGCCGGGCACGTCCTCACGGACGAGGGCCACCGCGTCCCGGATGCCTGGGTGCGAGCGCAAGGTGGCTTCGATTTCGCCCAGCTCGATGCGGAAGCCACGGACCTTCACCTGGAAGTCCAGGCGGCCCATGAAGTCGAGCGTCCCGTCCTCGCGCCAGCGGGCCTTGTCTCCGGTGCGGTACAGGCGCGCTCCGGGCTCCGTGCTGAACGGATTCGGAACGAAGCGCTCCGCGGTGAGGTCCGGGCGTCCCAGGTAGCCGCGCGCGAGGCCTTCACCCGCGAGGCACAGCTCGCCCTGCATGCCGAAGGGCACCAGCCGCTGCTGCGCGTCGAGGATGTACGCCCGCACGTTGTCCAGCGGCCGGCCGATGACGGGCAGCATCTGGGGGGCGTTCTGGAGGGCCCAGGACGTCGCGTTGACGGTGGTCTCGGTGGGTCCGTACACGTTGAAGGCGCGCGTGCGCTTTGTCGTGGAGAGCCGCCGCCACGTCACTTCGTCCAGCGCCTCACCACCGACGATGAGCAGCGCCGGCACGTGGGCCCGTTCGAGCAGGCCCGCGTCCAACAGGAGCTTGAGCTGCGACGGCGTGCAGTCCAGCGAGTCGATGAGCTGCGCTTCCAACCACGAGAGCATCGCCTCCGGGTCCTTGCGCGTCTCGTCGGGGACGGGGCACAGGCAGTACCCGTCCAGGAGCTGGATGACCTGCTCCATGGACGCGTCGAAGAACAGCGGCGCGTTCACGCTGACACGCAGGCCGCGCTGCGGCTGCACGTAGATGTCCCGCGCCATCGCCTGATGCAGGTGGAGCACGGAGCGGTGCTGCACCGCCACCCCCTTGGGCGTACCTGTGGAGCCCGACGTGTAGAGCACGTAGGCCAGGTTCTCCGGGCCCACGTTAGAGGCCAGTGCCTCCGATGACAGCTCCGCCCAGGGCTTCTGTTCAGCGTCGAGGCACACGACGGCGCCCACGTCGGGCCGCCACGCCTCCGCCAGGGCCTGGGTGGTCAGCAGCACGGATGCGTGGCTGTCGCCCAGGATGAAGGACCGACGCGCGGCGGGTGCTGCGGGGTCGAGCGGCACGAACGCTCCGCCGGCCTTGAGGACGGCGAGCAGCGCGATGATGGACTCGGCCGACCGCTCCAGGCACAGGCCCACCGTCACTTCAGGACCCACGCCCAACGAGCGCAGGTGTCGGGCGAGCTGGTTGGCGCGGGCATCGAGCTGCCGGAAGGACAGCGTCGTGTCCCCGAACGCCACGGCGTCCGCGCCCGGCGTGCGGGCCACCTGCGCTTCGATGCGGCCATGCAGCGTGGCCTCGCGGTCGAAGTCCGCGACGGTGCCACTCAGGTCGCCCAGCAGTCGCTGACGCTCCTCGGGACCCACGAAGGACAGGTCCGCGAGCGGTGCGTCCGGACGCTCCAGTGCGCCCTCCAGCAACACCCGCAGGTGAGTCATCAGGCGCTCGACAGTGGAGCGCTCGAACAGGTCCGTCGCGTAGTCGATGAGTCCGACGAAGCCGTCCGCCTCACGGTTGAGGTCCAGGCTCAGCTCGAACTGCGACGTGCCTCGGCCCCCGATGTCGGCGGCCTTCACGGAAAGGCCGGGCAGCACCAGCTCCGGGAGGGGCGCGTTCTGCAACGCGAACATCACCTGGAAGAGAGGCGTGCGGGACAGGTCGCGCGTCGTCTGGAGTGATTCCACCAGCCGCTCGAACGGGATGTCCTGGTGCTCGTATGCGCCCAGCGTCGTGGTGCGCACCTGCGCGACGAGCTGCCGGAACGAAGGCCGCGCACCGAAGCTTCCTCGCAGGACCAGCGTGTTGACGAAGAAGCCGATGAGGCCCTCCGTCTCCGCATGGCGACGGTTCGCGATGGGCGAGCCCACCAGCACGTCGTCCTGTCCCGAGTACCGATGCAGCACGGTCTGGAACGCCGCGAGCAACACCATGAAGGGCGTAGCGCCTTCACGCTGGGCCAGGGCCTCCACCTTCTCCGCGAGGACGCGCGGCAGGTGCACGGGCACCGCACCGCCACGCTGGGTAGCGACGGCCGGACGCGGCTTGTCGATGGGCAGGTCCAGCGCATGGGGCGCGCCCGCAAGCTGCTGCTTCCACCAGCCGAGCTGCGCCCCCAGCACTTCACCCTGGAGCCAGCCGCGCTGCCACACGGAGAAGTCGGCGTACTGCACCGGCAGCTCCGGCAGGGCAGGGGCCTGTCCGTGGCGGAAGGCCTCGTAGAGCGCCGTCATCTCGCGCACCAGCACGCCCAACGACCAGCCGTCGGACACGATGTGGTGCAGGTGGAGCACGAGCACGTGCTCCTGCGCGTCCAACTTGAGCAGCAGGGCGCGAATCACCGGCCCCTGCTCCAGGTTGAACGGACGGCGGGACTCCGCGATGGCGCGTCGCTTCGCTTCGGCCTGACGCTCGGTCGTGTCGGCGATGTCCGTGAGGTCCACGGACTCGAAGGGCACGGTGGCCCCGGCGTGGATGTGCTGCACGGGCTGGCCCGCTTCCACGCGGAACGTGGTGCGCAGGACCTCATGTCGGGCGATCAGCGCATCCAGGCTCTGGCGCAGCGCCCCTTCGTCCACCGCACCGGTGAAGCGCAGCGGCAGGGGCATGTTGTAGAGCGTGGTGCCCGGCTCCAACTGATCGATGAACCACAGACGCTGCTGCGCGAACGACAGCGGCGGCGCCGACGTCCGGTCCGCCCGGACGAGCGGCGGCGTCTTGGCGCGAGCAGCATGGACCAGCCGCGCGGCCAGCTCCGCCACCGTGGGAGCGCTGAACAGGTCTCCCAGAGGTAGCTCCACACCCAGCGTGGACCGGATGCGCGACACCACCTGCGTGGCCAGCAGCGAGTGGCCACCCAGTTCAAAGAAGTTGTCGTGGCGGCCCACGGCGGGCACGCGCAACAGCTCACCCCAGAGCGTGGCCAGGGCGATCTCCGTCGGCGTCGCGGGCGCCACGTAGGTGCTCACTCCGAGCTGCGACGCTTCCGGCGCGGGCAGTGCCTTGCGGTCCACCTTCGCGTTGGGCGTCAGCGGCAGGACGGGCAGGGCGACCAGCGCGGCGGGCACCATGTACTCCGGCAGGTGCTTGCGCAGGTGTTCGCGCAGGGGCGCGGTGTCCACCTCCGGCACGACGTAGGCGACGAGGCGCGCATCGCCGGGCACGTCCTCGCGCACCAGCGCCACCGCGTCCCGGATGCCCGGGTAGCCGCGCAGCGTGGCTTCGATTTCGCCCAGCTCGATGCGGAAGCCACGGACCTTCACCTGGAAGTCCAGGCGGCCCATGAACTCCAGCGTGCCGTCCTCGCGCCAGCGGGCCTTGTCGCCCGTGCGGTACAGGCGTGCACCGGGCTCGGGGCTGAACGGGTCGGGCAGGAAGCGCTCCGCCGTGAGGTTCGGCCGGCCCAGGTAGCCGCGCGCGACGCCTTCACCGGAGAAGCACAGCTCGCCCGGCATGCCGAACGCCACCAGCCGCTGACGCTCGTCGAGGACGTAGGCGCGCAGGTTGTGGACGGGCCGGCCGATGACCGGGACCGTCTGGGCAGCGCCCTGGAGGGGGAACGTCGTGGCGTCGACGGTGCACTCGGTGGGGCCGTAGCCGTTGAAGGCGCGCGTGCGCTTCGTCGCGGCGAGCTGCCGCCACATCACCTCGTCCAGCGCCTCACCACCGACCGACAACAGGGCCGGCATGTGCGCGCGCTCCAACAGGCCCGCGGCCAGAAGGAGCTTGAGCTGCGACGGGGTGCAGTCCAGCGCGTCGATGCGCCGCTGCTCCAGCCACGGGAGCATCCGCTCCGGATCCAGGCGCACGTCCTCGGGGACGACCACCAGGCAGTGGCCGTCGAGGAGCTGGAGGACCTGCTCGATGGACGCGTCGAAGTACAGCGGCGCGTTGACCGTGATGCGCTGGCCGCGCGGCAGGCCCGCGTAGATGGTCCGCGTCAGCGACCGGTGCAGGTTGAGCACCGAGCGGTGCTGCACCATCACGCCCTTGGGCGTGCCCGTGGAGCCGGACGTGTAGATGACGTACGCGAGGCTCTCCGGACGGGCCGACGAGGGCAGGGCCTCCCCGGAGAGCGACGCCAGGTGCGCCTTCTCCTGTTCGGAGTCCAGCCGCACCACGTGCGCCACGTCGGGCTTCCACGCGTCCGCGATGGCACGCGAGGTCAGCAGCACGGACGCGCCGCAGTCCTTCAACAGGAACGACTTGCGCGCGGCCGGGGCCGTCGGGTCGAACGGCACGAAGCCGCCACCGGCCTTGAGCACCGCGAGCAGCGCGACGATGGCCTCCGCCGAGCGCTCCAGGCACAGGCCCACCGTCACCTCCGGGCCCACGCCCAGCGACCGCAGGTGCCGGGCCAACTGGTTGGCGCGGGTGTCGAGCTGACGGAAGGAGAGCGTCGTCTCCTCGAACACCACTGCGTCCGCGTCCGGCGTGCGGGCCACCTGTTCTTCAAGGAGGCCGTGCAGCGTGGCGTCGCGTTCGAACTCCAGGACGTCGCCGGACAGCTCACCCACCAGCCGCGCGCGCTCCTCGGATGTGACGAGCGTCAGGTCGGACAGGCGGGCGTCGGTCTGAATGAGCGACGCCAGGGCCTGGGTCCAGTGGCCCAGCATGCGCTGGATGGACCCGGGCTCGAAGCGGCGCGCTTCATACGCGAGGTTCAACCGGAGCTGGTTGCCGCCCGGGATGGCGGAGGCGGAGAGCGCGTAGTGCGTGCTCTCGCCCGTGGTGAGGTCGCGCAGGTCCAGCGCGGTGGAGCGCTTCAGCACGCCTTCGTCGACGGGGAAGTTCTCGTAGACCAGCAGGGTGTTGAAGAGCGGCGTACCCCGAGGAATGTCGCTCCACGACTGCACGGTGACCAGCGGCGTCTGCTGATGCTTCTGGATGCCCAGCTGCTGCTCCTGGAGCTTCTGGAGCCAGGGCAGCAGGGGCGCGTGTTCCTCGGGGAGCTGGACGCGGACCGGCAGCGTGGTGATGAGCAGGCCCAGCATGGACTCCGAGCCCTCCAGCTCCGGAGGACGCCCGGCCAGCGTGGTGCCGAAGAGGACGTCCTGCATGCCGCCGTAGCGCGCGAGCACCAGGGCCCAGGCGGCCTGCACCAGGGTGTTGAGCGTGAGCTGGTACTGGCGCACGAACGCCTGGAGCGCCGCCGTGGTCTCCGCCGACAGCGCCACTTCCAGGCTGCGCGGATCCGCCGCGCCGCCATCCGTCAGCGCCGGGAGTGCGGCGGGCAGGGGCGTGGGCGTGCTCAGCCCGGCCAGGTAGCCACGCCAGAAGGCTTCGTCCGCGGCGGGGTCGGTCCGCTGCAACCACGCGATGTACTCGCGGTACGGAGGCCGCGTCGGCAGGGCGGGCGTCGCGCCGGTGCTGAAGGCGTCGTAGAGGGCGAAGACCTCCTGGAAGAAGAGGCCGGAGCTCCAGCCGTCCAGCAGCAGGTGGTGGTGGCTCCAGATGAAGCGCCAGGTCGTGTCGGAGGCACGCATGGCCGTCAGCCGCATCAGCGGCGCCCGGGCGAGGTCGAATCCGCGCTCGCGATCCTCCACGAGCAACCGCTCCAGCCGGGCCTTCTGCTCCTCCTCGGACAGGTGTCGCCAGTCGTGCTGTTCAAACGGCAGGGGGGCGTGCGCGTGCACCACCTGGAGGGGCGCGTCGAGATCCTTCCACACGAAGCTGGTGCGCAGGATGGGGTTGCGGTCCACCACCGCCTGCCACGTCTTGCGGAACACGTCGATGTCCACGGCCGAGTGGATCGACCAGGAGCGCTGCTCGAAATAGAAGGCCGAGTCCGGCTCGTAGAGGGCGTGGAACAGCATGCCCTGCTGCAGCGGCGAGAGCGGGTAGAGGTCCTCCACGGAGGGCCCCTGCGACGCCAGCAGCGCGTTGAGCGACGCGGGCGCGAGGCGGGCCAGCGGGAAGTCGCCCGGTGACATCTGGCGTGCGTCCTCGGAGTGCCGCTGCGCGATGAGGGCGCGCAGGGACGCGAGGAAGTGCTGGGCCAGCGTCTCGATGGTGGAGGCGTGGTGCAGGTGGTGGCTGTAGACGAAGTCCAGTTGCAGCCGTCCCTCGCGCACCGAGCTGTTGACGAGCAGCAGGTGCGGACGCAACGCGCGCGCCACCACCGGACTGCCGACCGGATCATCGCCCAGGGTGAAGAGGGTGCTGGCGGCGGACGCGCCGTCGAGCTGGCCCAGGTAGTTGAAGGCCACCTGTGCCCGGGGGAAGGCCGCCATCCGCTCACGGACGTCCGGCGGGCCCATGTACCGCAAGAGCCCGTAGCCGAGGCCGTGGTGCGGCCACTTGCGCAGCGAGTCGCGCACCGAGCGCAGGCTGTCACCGTAAGAGCCACCCTCGGGCAGCTTCACCAGCGCGGGGGCCGTGGTCGTGAACCAACCGACCGTGCGGGACACGTCCGCGTCCGCGAACAGCTCCTCGCGACCGTGGCCTTCCAGGTCGATGAGCGCGCGCGACTGGCCGGTCCACTCGCGCAAGGCGAGCGCCATCGCCGTCAGCAGTACGTCGTTGATCTGCGCGCGCCAGCCGGCCGGCGTCTCCTGGAGGAGCAGCCGCGTTTCATCGATCTCCAGCCGGACGGCCACCGCGCGGCTCGACTCGAAGGTGTTCGGGCCCGAAGCGTCGACGGGCAGCGGGGCGATGTCCTGGCGTGCTTCGTCCAGCCAGAGCCGCGTCTGCACGGAGAGCGTGTCGGAGAGGGCGTGCGCCTCCAGCTTGCGCGCCCAGGCCTGGAAGGACGTCGTCTTCGCGGGCAGCACGGGCGACCGGCCCGCGAGCCGTTGCTGGTACGCGCCCTCCAGGTCCTCGACGAGCACGCGCCAGGAGACGGTGTCCACCAGCAGGTGGTGGACGACGAGCAGCAGGCGCTGGGCTTCGTCAGGTCCGAAGTGGAAGAGGGCGGCGTGCACCAGCGGCGGCCGGGACAGGTCGAAGCTGGACTGGAGACGACGGGCCTCCACCTCCATGGCGCCCAGCCGGTCACCGGCGGGGAGCGACGACAGGTCCACCTGGATCAGCGAGAGGGGAGCCTCGTCCGGGGCGGCGTTGCGCTGACGCCACGCGCCCGCGTCCCGGCTGAAGCCCAGGCGCAGGGCGTCGTGATGGGACAGCAGCAGCCGCAGGGCCTCTTCCAGGGGGCCCGCCTGCAGGGGCTGACGGGCCCGCAGCAGCAGCGGCTGGTTGAAGTGGTAGGCGTGTTCAGGGTCGCGCTCCAGCAGATCGAGCTGGATGGGCGTGAGGGGCACCTCGCCCACCACGGGTCCCTGCTCCGCGAGGCTGACGGTGCTCTCCCGGGCCACGACCGCCAGCGCGCCCAGCGTCGGGTGCTGGAAGAGGTCGCGCACGGAGAGCTGCACGCCGACCTGACGTGCCCGCGCGACCACCTGGAGGCTGATGATCGAGTCGCCGCCCAGCTCGAAGAAGTTGTCCTCGACGCCGATGCGTTCGACACGCAGCACCTGGGCCAGGACCGTGGCCAGCCGCTGCTCCATCTCCGTGCGGGGCGCGATGTACTCGCGCTTCGTGGTGCGCAGGCCCTCCGGGGCCGGCAGCGCCTTGCGGTCCACCTTCGCGTTCGCCGTCAGGGGCAGGGCCGCGAGGGGAACGAAAACGGACGGCAGCATGTACTCCGGCAGCCGCTGCGCCAGGAACGCGCGCAGCGCGGCCGGCTCGACGTCCTGGTGCAGGACCACGTACGCCACCAGCCGCTTGTCGCCGGGCACGTCCTCGCGCACCACGGCCACGGCCTCACGCACGTCCGCGTGGGCGCGCAGCGCGGCTTCCACTTCGGCCAGCTCGATGCGGTAGCCACGCACCTTCACCTGGTTGTCCGCGCGGCCCAGGAACTCCATCACCCCGTCCGGCCTCCAGCGCGCCAGGTCTCCCGTGCGGTAGAGGCGCTCACCGGCGGTGGTGGAGAAGGGGTTGGGGACGAAGCGCTCGGCGGTCAGGTCCGGACGCGACAGGTAGCCGCGCGCGAGGCCATCACCGCCGATGAACAGCTCGCCCGGGATGCCCGGGGGCACCGGCTGGCCGTTGGCGTCCAGCACATAGAGCTGCGTGTCCGCGATGGGCCGACCGATGGGGATGGTGTTCCCCACCTGGGCCGCGTCCGTCATGCGGTGCGTGGAGGCGAAGAGGGTGGTCTCCGTCGGGCCGTAGCAGGCGGTGACGGGGATGCCCAGCTCCTGCACCACGCGACGCACATGCGGCGCGGAGACGACGTCGCCGCCCGTGAGCATCTGCCGCACGCCCTTGAGCGCTTCGGCCTTGAGGTCCACGACCTGCGCGAAGAGTCCCGCGGTCAGGTGCAGCGTGGTGATGCGGTGGTGCTGGAGGACGTGGGCCAGCAGGTCCAGGTCGGTGGGCGGAACGGGCGGGAAGACGACGAGCCGACCGCCGAAGAGCAGCGGTCCCCAGACCTCCAGCGTGGAGGCGTCGAACGAGATGGGGGCGATGAGGAGGAACGTCTCATCCGGGCCCAGCTTCGCGTAGGGCGCGTTGTGCAGGAGGCGCAGCACACCCCGGTGCTCCACGGCCACGCCCTTGGGACGGCCGGTGCTTCCCGACGTGAAGTCCACGTACGCCAGATGGCGCGGCTGCGTGGCCGTCACGGGACGGGACGTGGGCTGCTCGTCCAGACGCAGGTCTTCCACCAGGAGGCAGGGCACCTCCTGGGCGACGGGCAGGGTGGCGCGCAGCGCGCGCGAGGTGATGAGCACCTGGGGCGGCGCGTCCTCCAGCATCGCGGCCAGACGCTGTGCCGGGTACGAGGCATCCAGCGGCACGTAGGCGCCGCCCGCCTTGAGGATGGCGAGCAGGGAGACGATCAGCTCGACGGAGCGCTCCAGGCAGAGCGCGACGAGCGAGTCCGGCCCCACGCCGTGCTTGCGCAGCGCGTGGGCGAGCTGGTTGGCCCGCGCGTCCAACTGCGCGTAGCTCAGCCGCTGCTCCGCGAACTCCAGCGCGATGGCGTCCGGGCGCAGGTCGGCCTGCTGCTCGAAGAGGTCGTGGATGCGGACGTCCGGGTAGCCCCCGGCCGTGGTGTTCCACTCCACCAACACCTGCTGACGCTCGGCCGGTGAGAGCAGGGACACGTCCGCCAGCCGGGCCGCGGGCGCGGTCAGCGACACCAGCGCCTGGGTCCAGTGGACCAGCACGCGACGGATCGACTCCAGCGAGAAGCGGTGCGAGTCGTACGCCAGATGCATCTGGGTCCGGTTGCCCGGCATCACCGACGCCGTGAGGGCGTAGTGGCTGCTCTCCCCGGACTGGAGGTCGCGGATGTCGAGCGCCGTGGAGCGCTTCAACAGGGACTCATCGAGGGGGAAGTTCTCGAACACGAGCAGCGAGTTGAAGAGCGGCGAGCCTCGCGGCATGTCGCTCCAGCCCATCGCGGTGACCAGCGGCGTGTGCTGGTGCTGCTGGATGCCCAGTTGCTGCGCCTGGAGCGACTGGAGCCAGGGCAGGACGGGGGCGTGCTCCTCGGGCAGCCGGATGCGGACCGGCAGCGTGGTGATGAGCAGACCCAGCATCGCGTCCGAGCCCTCCAGCTCCGGAGGACGGCCCGCCAGCGTGGTGCCGAAGAGGACGTCCTGCGTGCCGGCGTAGCGCGCGAGCACCAGGGCCCACGCGGCCTGCGCCAGGGTGTTGAGCGTCAACTGGTGCTGACGCACGAACGCCTGGAGCGCCGTGGTGGTCTCCGGCGGCAGGAAGTGCCAGTGGCTGCTCAGGTGCGTGGACTCGCCGGCCTGCGCGGCCGTGGCCGGCTGTTCGGCGGGCAGGGGCGTGGGGGCGGTGAGGCCGGCGAGCTGTCCGCGCCAGAAGGCCTCGTCCGCGGCGACGTCGGTCTTCTGCAACCACGCGATGTAGTCCCGGAACGGAGGCCGCGTGGACGGAGGCGGCGTCCTGCCCGCATGGAAGGCGTCGTAGAGGGCGAAGACCTCCTGGAAGAACAGGCCGGAGCTCCAGCCGTCCAGCAGCAGGTGGTGGTGGCTCCAGATGAAGCGCCAGTGCGTGTCCGACAGGCGCACGCCCAGCATGCGCATCAGCGGGGCCCGCGCCACGTCGAAGCCGCGCGTGCGCTCGGCTTCCTTCAACTGCGTCAGCCGGAGCTGCTGCTCCTCCGGCGACAGGTGACGCAGGTCCTGCTGCTCGAAGGGCAGCAGCGCATGCGCGTGCACCACCTGGAGGGGCGCCTCCAGGTCCTTCCACACGAAGCTCGTGCGCAGGACGGGGTTGCGGTCCACCACCGCCTGCCACGTCTTGCGGAACATCTCGATGTCCACGGCCGAGTGGATCGACCAGGAGCGCTGCTCGAAATAGAAGGCACCGTCCGGCTCGTAGATCGAGTGGAACAACATGCCCTGTTGCAGCGCGGAGAGCGGGTAGAGGTCCTCGATGCCGGCCCCCTGCGAGGCCATCAGCCCGTCCAGCGCGGGCTGGGTGATGCGTGCCAGCGGGAAGTCGCCCGGCGTCCTGCGGCGCGAGTCCTCCGAGTGCCGCTGCGCGATGAGCGTGCGCAGGGACGCGAGGAAGCGCTGCGCCAGCGTCTCGATGGTGGAGGCGTGGTGCAGGTGGTGGCTGTAGCCGAAGCCCATCCGCAGCTGTCCCCCCTGCACCGAGCCCGTGACGAGCAGCACGTGCGGCCGCAGCGACTGGGGGGCCACCGACGTGCCGATGGACTCGTCGCTCAGGGAGAAGAGGGTGCTGGCGGCGGACGCGCCGTCGAGCTGGCCCAGGTAGTTGAAGGACACCTGCGCCTGGGGGAAGGCTGCCATCCGCTCGCGGACCTCGCGAGGCCCCATGAAGCGCAAGAGCCCGTAGCCGATGCCGTGGTCGGTCCACTGGCTCAGCGAATCGCGCACCGCGCGCAGGCTGTCGCCGTGGGTGCCGCTCGTGGGCAGCCGCAGCAGCGCGGGCGTCACGGACGTGAACCAGCCCACGGTGCGGGACACATCCGCGTCCGCGAACAGCTCCTCGCGGCCATGGCCTTCCAGGTCGACGAGCGCGCGTGACTGACCGGTCCACTCGCGCAGGGCCAGGGCCAGGGCTGTCAGCAGCACGTCGTTGATCTGCGCGCGCCAGCCGGCCGGCGTCTCCTGGAGGAGCAGCCGGGTCTCTTCCGCGTTCAGGTCGACGAAGAGGGAGCGCTGCGACTCATGGGTGTTGGGGCCCGACGCGTCAACGGGCAACGGGGCCACGTCCTTGCGCGCGTCGTCCAGCCAGAGCGCCGTCTGCGCGCTCAGGGCGTCGGAGAGGGCGTGGTTGCCCAGCCGACGCGCCCAGGACAGGAAGGACGTCGTCTTGCCGGGAAGCACGGGGGGACGCTTCGCGAGCAGCTGGAGGTACGCGGCCTCCAGGTCCTCGACGAGCACGCGCCACGACACCGCGTCCACCACCAGGTGGTGGATGACGATCAACAGGCGCTGATCCTCCTGCGGCCCGAAGTGGAAGAGGGCGGCGCGCACCAGCGGCGGCCGGGCGAGGTCGAAGCCGGCCTGGAGGCGGTTCGCCTGCTCCTCCATGACGCCGGGACGGGCCTCCGGCGGGAGCGCGGACAGGTCCACCTGGAGCAACTGGAACGGCGAGTCCTCGGGCGAGGCGTTGCGCTGGCGCCAGGACGCATCCTCACGGGTGAAGCGCAGGCGCAGGGCGTCGTGGTGCGAGATGAGCAACTGGAGCGCCTGCTCCAGGTATGCCGCCTGGAGGGGCTGACGGGCCCGCAGCAGCAGCGGCTGGTTGGCGTGGTGGGCGTGTTCGGGGTCGCGCTCCAGCAGCTCCAACTGGATGGGCGTGAGGGGTACCTCGCCCACCACGGGTCCCTGCTCCGCGAGGCTGCCCGCGCTGACCCGGGCCTTGGTGGCCAGGGCCCCCAGCGTGGGGTTCTGGAAGATGTCGCGCACGGAGAGCTGCACGCCTGCCTGACGGGCGCGCGCGATGACCTGGAGGCTGATGATGGAGTCGCCGCCCAGCTCGAAGAAGTTGTCGTCCACGCCCACGCGCTCGACGCGCAGCACCTGGGCCCAGACCGTGGCCAGCCGCTGCTCCATCTCCGTGCGCGGCGCGACGTACTCGCGCTTCGTGGTGCGCAGGCCCTCCGGGGCCGGCAGCGCCTTGCGGTCCACCTTCGCGTTCGCCGTCAGGGGCAGGGCCGCGAGCGGCACGAACGCCGAGGGCAGCATGTACTCCGGCAGCCGCTGCAGCAGGAACTTGCGCAGCTCCACCGGGTCCAGGTCCTGGTTCGCGACGAAGTAGGCGACGAGCCGCTTGTCGCCGGGCACGTCCTCGCGCACGACGGCCACGGCCTCGCGGATCTCCGCATGAGCGCGCAGGGCGGCTTCCACTTCCGCCAGCTCGATGCGGTAGCCACGCACCTTCACCTGGTTGTCCGCGCGACCCAGGAACTCCATCACCCCGTCCGGCCTCCAGCGCGCCAGGTCTCCCGTGCGGTAGAGGCGCTCGCCCGGCGTGGTGGCGAAGGGATTCGGGACGAAGCGCTCGGCGGTCAGGTTCGGACGCGACAGGTAGCCGCGCGCGAGGCCATCACCACCGATGAACAGCTCACCGGGGACCCCGGCCGGCACCGGCTGCCCGTGGGCATCCAGCACGAAGAGCTGCGTGTCCGCGATGGGCCGGCCAATGGGGATGCTCTTCCCCACCTGGGCCGCGTTCGTCATCCGGTGCGTGGAGGCGAAGAGGGTGGTCTCCGTCGGGCCGTAGCAGGCGGTGACGGGGATGCCCAGCTCCTGCACCACGCGACGCACGTGCGGCGCGGAGACGACGTCGCCGCCCGTGAGCATCTGCCGCACGCCCTTGAGCGCTTCGGCCTTGAGGTCCACCACCTGCGCGAAGAGTCCCGCGGTCAGGTGCAGCGTGGTGATGCGGTGGTGCTGGAGGACGTGCGCCAGCAGGTCCAGGTCCGACGGAGAACGGGGCGGGAAGACGACGAGGCGACCGCCAAAGAGCAGCGGTCCCCAGACCTCCAGCGTGGAGGCGTCGAACGAGATGGGCGCGATGAGGAGGAACGTCTCATCCGGGCCCAGGTGCGCGTAGGGCGCGTTGTGCAGGAGGCGCAGCACGCCCCGGTGTTCCACCGCCACGCCCTTGGGACGGCCGGTGCTTCCGGACGTGAAGTCCACGTACGCCAGGTGGCGCGACTGCGTTCCCGCGTGCACCGGCGACGTGGGCTGTTCGTCCAACCGCAGCTCCTCCACGAAGAGGGAGGGCAGGGCGTCATCCACGGGCAGGCCCACGCGGACCGCGCGCGTGGTGAGCAGCAGCCTGGGCGGCGCGTCCTCCAGCATCGCGGCCAGACGCTGCGCCGGGTATGAGGCATCCAGCGGCAGGTACGCGCCACCGGCCTTGAGGATGGCGAGCAGGGCGACGATCAGCTCGACGGAGCGATCCAGGCACACCGCCACCAGGACGTCCGGGCCCACGCCGTGCTGGCGCAAGAGGTGCGCCCACTGGTTGGTGCGCGCATCCAGCTCCGCGTACGTCAGGCGCGTGTCCCCGAACTCCAGGGCGATGGCGTCCGGGCGCTTCGCGGCCTGCGCCACGAAGAGGTCCTGGATGCACGCCTCGCGCGGGTACTCGCCCCGGGTGGCGTTCCAGTCGACGAGGATCTGCTGGCGCTCGGCCGGGTTCAGCAGCGGCAGGTGCGCGAGCGGGACGTCCGGTGCCGCGACGGCCTCGCGGGCAATGCCGATGAGGTGCTCCGCCATCCGCACGATGGTGGCTTCGTCGTAGAGCGCGGTGGAGTACTCGAAGCGGCAGGACAGGCCGGTGCGGTGCTCCCAGACCTCCAGGCCCAGGTCGAACTTGGCCGCGTCCATGGGCACTTCGACCGGGCTCAGCTCCAGCGACGGCAACTGGGCCTTGGCCTCCGGCGTGTTGAGCACGTTCAGGATGGCCTGGAACAGCGGCGTGCGGCTCAGGTCGCGCGGCAACTGAAGCGTGTCGAGGATCTTCTCGAACGGCGCGTCCTGGCGCGCGTAGGCCTCCAGCGCCTGCGTGCGCACGCGGACCAGCAGCTCGTTGAACGACGGCGAACCCTCCAGCTTCGAGCGGAAGGCGAGGGTGTTGAGGAAGCAGCCCAGCAGGCCTTCCACCTCGGGACGCGTGCGGCCGGCGATGGGCGTGCCCACCACGAAGTCAGCCTGACCCGAGTAGCGCGACAACAGCGTCTGGAAGAGCGCCATCATCACCATGAACGACGTGGCGCCCTGACGGCGGCTGAGCGCCAGCAGCGGTTCGGCCACGTCGGCTGGGAACTGGAAGCGGTACACCGAGCCCGCGAAGGACTGCACGGCCGGACGCGGCCGATCCGTGGGCATCTCCAGCGCGGGCGCGCCCATCAGGCGCTGCTTCCACCAGGAGACCTGCTCCTCCAGCACGCCGCCTTCCAGCCAGTCGCGCTGCCACACCGCGTAGTCCGCGTATTGGATGGGCAGCGGAGGCAGCGGCGATTCCATGCCCGCGCTGATCGTCGCGTAGAGCACCGTCAGCTCGCGCGCGAGCACCATGGTGCACCACGCGTCGGACACCGAGTGGTGCAGCACCATCGCCAGCACGTGCACCTTCGGCTCCACGCGCAACAGCGTGGCGCGGATCACGACCTTCTCCAGGTCGAAGGGGAGCAAGGCGTGCTCCTGGCACATGCGGATCAGCTCCGCCTGACGGGCCTCGGGCGTGTCGCCGGGCACGTCCACCATCGGCAGGGGCAGCCCCCGCGCGGGGTGGATGACCTGCACCGCGGAGTCACCCGCGAGCGAGTACGTGGTGCGCAGCACTTCGTGCCGGGCCACCAGCGCGTTCAGCGCGGCCTGGAGCGCGTTGATGTCCAGCTCGCCGGTGAGGCGGAACGTGGTCGCGTTGTTGTACGCGCCGCTCGAAGGATCCAACTGCTGGAGGTACCAGAGGCGCTGCTGCGCGAAGGACAGCGGCAGCGGCCGGTCCCTGGG
>NZ_RAWI01000089.1 GCF_003612125.1 Corallococcus praedator | reverse complement strand
AGAGACAGACCCTGCCCCGTCCCCCCGGGAAGACGCTCTTGATCCACCAGACCTCCGCCATCTCCACGCTTCGGGCGCGCTATCTCGCGGCCCAGCTTTCCGGAAACCGCCAGGAGGCCCTGCGCCTGGTGGTGGACGAAGGGCTGCTGTGTGGCGTGCCGCTCCAGGAGCTCCACCTGGAGATCATCCAGGCGTCCCAGTACGAAATCGGCCGGCTCTGGCAGGAGAACCACATCTCCGTGGCCCAGGAGCACATGGCCACCGCCATCTCCCAGTTCGTCCTGGCCCACCTGTACCGCCACCTGCCCCGCGACCCGGCCAACGGCAAGGTCGTGATGATGGCGTGCGTGGAGGGCGAGCTGCACGAGGTGGGCGCCCGCATGGCCAGCGACTTCCTGGAGATGGCCGGCTTCGACGTGCGCTTCATCGGCGCCAACGTCCCCGCGGACCACCTGGCCCGCATGGTGCGCGAAACCCCGCCCCACCTGCTGGCCCTCTCCGTCACCATGCCCTTCCACATGCCCCAGGTCCGCGAGGCCGTCCTCAAGGTGCGTGAAGTCTCCCCGCGCCTCCCCATCGCCGTGGGCGGACTCGCCTTCGACTGGGGGCCCGTCCTCGAGGAGACGCTGGGCGTCGCCTTCTTCGGCAAGAGCGCCCGCGAGCTGGTCTCCTCCGCCTGCCGCACCCTGGGGGTCTGACACCATGTCGCCCGTGAGCCAGGCCGTGGAAGCGCTGACGCGGACCCTCGCGCCCGCCTCCATCCAGCCCCTGTACGCCGACCCCTTCTGGAACGCCCGCTACGGCCCCCAGCGCGCCCGCCGCTTCGGTGACGAGGACGCCGTCTTCCACGTGCGCTACCTCGTCCAGGCGCTCGACGCCCAACGCCCCGCCATCCTGGAGGACTACGCCCGCTGGCTGCGCACCCTGCTCTTCACCCGGGGCATGTGCTCACTCCACCTGGACCAGCACTTCGAAGGCCTCTCGCTCGCCCTCCAGGCGGAAGGCTTCGGCCCGGGCACCCTTCCCCACACCTACGTCCAGGCCGCCCGTGACGCCCTGCGCTACCCCAGCGGGGCCGCGCACCTGTTGGAGGACGCCTCGCCCGCCCTCATCGCGGACGGGGTCCGGAGGCTGGAAGCACGCCTTCCGCCCGGAAATCGCCGGCGCCTGGAACAAGAGCTGCGCCTTCACCTGTCCTATCTCTCGGACGCGCTTGCCCTGGACCGGCCGGACCTCTGGGAAGCGCACCTGCGGTGGTACGCGGACTTCTGGCCCCAGCGGGGGCTGGCCCCCGTGACCTTTCCCCACCTCCTGGGCGCCCTGAAGGCGGCCCTGGGACCTGAGCATGCGGAAGCACGGACGTTGCTCGCACGTGCGCCCGTTTCATGGGAGGAGCTTCCCTCATGATGCAAATGGATGACCGCGTCCCCGGGATCTTCGAGTCCCTCAGTCGCGAGCTGGCGCTGTCTTGCGACGCACAGGGGATGGTCGTCTGGCGCGACGAGCGGGCCGCGCGCCTGCTCGGCGTCAAACCGGGGCAGAGCCTGAAGAGCCTCGCCAGCGCCGGCAGTGAGAACAAGGTGGAGAAGCTGCTCGTGCAGGCGCTCGACGAAGCGGTGGACGGCTGGGAGCTCATCCTCCAGCGCGACCACAAGCCCGCCACGTTCGCCTTCCGCGCCCGGCCCCACGAGGGCGGCGTGGCCCTGGTGGGCAGCCTGGTGCCGGAGGACTACGGCGCCGCGCTCACCCAGGTGAGCACCACGCTGGGGGAGCTGACCGCGCTGCACCGCGAGACGGCGCGCCAGCAGTACGAACTCAAGCAGCGCGCGGAGGAACTCTCCCGCCTCAACAAGGAGCTGGAGGAGTCCAACAAGGGCGTGCGCAGCCTGCACGCCGCCCTGGACGAGAAGGCGGAGAGCCTCCAGCGCGCCTCTGAAATCAAGAGCCGCGTGGTGGCCAACGTCAGCCACGAATTCCGCACGCCGCTGCACTCCATCCTCGGGCTGTCCAAGGTGCTGCTCAACCCGCTCAACGGCAGCCTCGGGCCGGAGCAGGAGAAGCAGGTCCAGTTCATCCGCAGCTCCGCGGAGTCGCTGTTCGAACTCGTCAACGACCTGCTCGACCTGTCCAAGGTGGAGTCGGGCAAGACGCTGCTGCGCCACACGCACTTCGCGGTGTCGGACTTCATGAGCGCGCTGCGCGGCATGACCCGTCCGCTGCTCCCGCCGGACTCGCAGGTGGCCCTCAACTTCGAGGCGCCGCCAGACGGCCTGGAGATGGAGACGGACGAGGCCAAGCTCAGCCAGGTGGTGCGCAACCTGGTCTCCAACGCGGTGAAGTTCACCGAGTCCGGCTCCATCACCGTCTCCGTCGCCCCCGGCCCCCACGACACGGTGGAGTTCAGGGTGAAGGACACCGGCATCGGCATCGCGCCGTCGAACCACGAGCGCGTCTTCGAGGAGTTCATCCAGGTGGACAGCCCCCTGCAGCGGCAGGTGAAGGGCACCGGCCTGGGCCTGCCGTTGGCGCGCAAGCTGGCGGAGCTGCTGGGCGGCACGCTGGGCGTGAAGAGCGCGCTGGGCGAAGGCTCCACCTTCACCGTCGTCCTGCCGCGCGTGCACGTGGAGGTGTCGGAGATGACGGGGCTGGCGCTGCGCAGCCAGACGCTGGATCCCGCGCGCGCGCCGGTGCTGGTGCTGGAGGACGACCGCCAGACGCTGTTCCTCTACGAGAAGTACCTGGCGCGCTCCGGCTTCCAGGTGCTGCCGGTGCGCACGGTGGAGGACGCTCGCAAGATGATGCAGCGGGTGCGGCCGGCCGCCATGGTGCTGGACGTGATGCTGGAGGGCGAGACGAGCTGGAACTTCCTCGCGGAGATGAAGAACGGCGAGCAGACGCGCGACATCCCCATCCTCGTCGTCACCGTGACGGACCGCGAGCAGAAGGCGCGCGCCCTGGGCGCCGACGAGTTCTGGCTCAAGCCGGTGGACGAGGTGCGGCTGCAGAAGAAGCTGTCCGCCCTGGCGCGCACCGGGCCGGTGGAGCGGCTGCTCATCATCGACGACGATGACGTGCACCGCTACCTGCTCAAGCAGTTGCTCAAGGACACGCCCTACCAGTTGCTGGAAGCCGCGGGTGGCCGCGACGGCGTGCGCCTGGCCCGCGAGCAGGCCCCGCACCTCATCTTCCTGGACTTCATCCTGCCGGACATCACCGCCTTCGACGTGCTGGACGAACTGAAGGCGGATCCGCGCACGCGCGACATCCCCATCATCCTGCACACGTCCCACCAGTTGCAGGAGTCGGAGCGCGACAGGCTTTCGCGGGAGACGTCCGCCATCCTGGCCAAGCACACGCTGAGCCGCGAGGTGGCCATCACGCGCATCCGCGACGCGCTGACCAAGGCGGGCCTGGGGACCCGGGACCTGAGGGAGAACAACCCCCGTGGCTGAACAGCGAATGGCCACGGTCCTCAACGTCAACGACGACGAGGCCAACCGGTACCTCGTCAACCGCATCCTGGAGATGTCCGGCTACCACGTGCTGGAGGCCGCCACCGGCATGGCGGCGCTCCTGATGGCGGAGAAGCACCGCCCGGACGTCATCGTCCTGGACGTGAAGCTGCCGGACATCAGCGGCTATGAGGTGTGCGCCCGGCTGCGCGCCAACTCGGCCACGTCCGCCATCGCGGTGATGCACACGTCCGCGACGTTCATCACGCCGGACAAGAAGGTGCAGGGCCTGGAGGGCGGCGCGGACGCGTACCTCACCCAGCCCTACGAACCGTCGGAGCTCATCGCCACGGTGCGCTCGCTCTTGCGCCTGCGCCACGCGGAGCAGCAGGCCCGCCTGCGCACGGATCAGCTCATCGAGATGGACCGGCGCAAGGACGAGTTCCTGGCCATGCTGGGCCACGAGCTGCGCAACCCGCTGGCCGCCATCATGACGGCCATTGGCATCCTGGAGCGCAAGGGTCCGGTGGACACCAAGGAAGCGCGGATGCACGGCATCATCCAGCGCCAGACGCACCACCTGGCGCGGCTGGTGGATGACCTGCTGGACGTCAGCCGCATCACCCGCGGCAAGGTGGAGCTGCGCAAGGAGCCGCTGGACCTGGCGGAGAGCTTCCAGCAGGTGCTCTCCATCCTGCGGCCCCGCGTGGAGGGACGCGGCCTGAAGCTGGAGGTCCGGCTGCCCCAGACGCCCCTGTGGCTGGAGGGTGACGCCACGCGGCTGGAGCAGATCTTCACCAACCTCATCGACAACGCGGCCAAGTACACGGACCAGGGCACCGTGGACGTGGAGCTGTTCCAGGAGGGCGTGGACGGCAGCGCGCAGGCGGTGCTGCGGGTGAAGGACACCGGCATCGGCATCCCCGCGGAGAAGCTGCCGGGCGTGTTCGACCTGTTCTCCCAGGTGGACACGTCCCTGGAGCGCTCCCGAGGAGGCCTGGGCATCGGGCTCACCCTGGTGCGCACGCTGGTGCGGATGCACGGCGGCAGCGTGGAGGCCTACAGCGGCGGCTACGGCGAGGGCAGCGAGTTCGTGGTGAAGCTGCCCCTGATGCCCCCGGAGCGGGTTCCGGTGTTGAGCGGGACGAACGTCGTGGACGCGCGGCAGGCGCGGCGCATCCTCCTGGTGGAGGACAACTCGGACGCGCGCCAGTCCATGCGCGAGTTGCTGGAGCTGTGGGGCCACCAGGTGGCGGTGGCGCCGGACGGCGTGCGGGGCGTGGAGCTGGCGCTCACGCACGCGCCGGACGTGGCGCTGGTGGACATCGGGTTGCCGGGCGTGGACGGCTACCAGGTGGCGCAGGCGCTGCGCGCGCGCGTGGGGCGGAACATCCGCCTGGTGGCGCTGACGGGCTACGGCGAGGAGGAAGCCCATGCCCTGGCCCTGAAGGCGGGCTTCGACCTGCACGTCACCAAGCCGGTGCGTCCGGCCGACCTGGAGCGCATCCTGTCGAATCTGTGAAGCGGGGTGATCAACGACGACCGCGCGGCGGGGACTACCGCCGCGTCAGTGCGTTGGCCACCAGGCCCAGGAGCTTCACCTGGGCAGGATCAAGCTGCCGGACACTGCGCAACAGCCGGCGCACTTCCGGGCGCTCGGGCGTGGGCGGAGGAGCTTCGTTGGCGCGCGCGGGAGTGACACCCTGCGCCGCCAATCCGAGCAGCTCATCCGCCGAGACATGCAGCTCGTGGCACAACTTCAACAGGGTCTGGACGCTGGGGAGCATGCCGCCTCGCTCCAGGCGGCCATACACTTCCGTGGCCACGTCGATCCGCTCGGCCACGTCGGCCTGCGTAAGCTCCATGCGGCCCCGGGCGACCCGTGCGGATGCGCCGATGGTGGTTGCGAGTTTCTTGTCCATGCCTTTGCTTGCCGACCCGAAACGTTTGGCCGACGGCATAGGACGTATAGAGGCAGACAGACAGAACTTGCCGGGTCAGCCTCCCATTGTTCACCCATAGGGTCGCTGCGCGGGAGGTGGACTTTCGGAGTCCGGGCAACCCCGACACCCGGGCCTCTTCTGAGACGGAGCGCCCTCGGAGAATGCCCCGGTTCCGGTTCATCCACACTCTTTTTCGGGCTTATCTGGAGGTGACCCAGCACGTTGGAGGCGAAGTTTCCTACGGTGTTTGGGCGTCCTGCCGCCACTGCCACCCTTCAGGGTTGGCTCGTGTTTTCAGCACCACACAGATACACGGCGTCCGGCGCGTCCAGCGACAGGTGCCCGGAATGCTCGGGTCCACCCCGGAAGAGATACACGCGCCCCCTCCGTGCTCCTGAAGGGGGCGGGAGCGCGGCTACCGCGAGGCGACCGTGCTCAGCTCCACGGTGCCCAGGGCCCGCGCCAGCTCCGCGCGGGAGGTGGCCAGGTCGTACGTCGCCTGCACCTGCTGGGCGGCGGCGTTGGTGAAGGCCACCTGCGCGTCGCTGACCTCGATGATGTTGCCCACGCCCGCGCGGTAGCGCCCCTCGGCCAGCCGCAGCCGTTCGCGCGCGTTCACCTGCGCCTCGTCCGCGGCGGTGAGCGCCTCGCGGGTGGCCACGACGTTCAGCCGGGCCTGCTCCACCTGGAGCCGCACCTGCTGGCGCAGCGCGTCCTTCTGCGCCTGGATGTCGCGCAGGTTGGCGTTGGCCTCGCGCGTCTGCGCGTTGACGAGTCCGCCCTGGAACAGCGCCCAGCTCAGCGACAGCCCGCCCGACACGCTCACCGTGGAGCCGTTGAACGGGTTCTCGCCCACGTCCGACACGTTGCCCGTGGCGCTGAGGCTCGGCCAGTGGCCGCCCTTCGTCACCTTGATCTGCAGCTCCTGCGCCCGCACCTGACGCTCGCGCGCCGCGACGTCCGGACGGGACTCCAGCGCGCGCAGCACCAGCGCGTCCAGCAGCTCGTCCTCGCCCGGCACGGCCGCCACCGTCACGTCCTGCACGGTGTAGTCGGTGGACGTCTCCGCCCCCATGGCCTGGTTGAGCTGCGCCTTCGCGGTGGCGTAGGCGTTCTGCGCGCGGATGAGCTGCACCTGCGCGTTGGCCTTCGCCGTGCGCTGCTGGAGCAGGTCGATTTCAGGCCGGGTGCCCACCTGCACGGAGGCGTTCACCTGGTTGAGCCGGGCCTCCTCGCTCTGGAGCGTCTCCCGCGCCACGCCCAGCAGGGCCTTCTGCGTGAGGACGTTGAAGTACGCGGTGCGCACATTCCGCAGCGAGTCCTGGAGCACCTGCTGCTGCGAGTCCTCCTGCGCCTGCGCGTTCTCCTTCGAGATGTTGTAGCGCCCGGAGGTGCGGCCGAAGTCGTAGATGAGCTGGTTGGCGGAGATGCCCCCGCTGAAGCGCCGCGTGGAGTTGGACACCACGGCGGTGTCGCTGCCAGGCACGTTCTGGATGACGGCCCGGTTGCTGGTGCCCAGCGTGTAGCTGGCGTTGGCGTTCACCTGCGGCAGGAAGCTGGAGAAGGATTGATCCACCCGGGCCCGCGCCGCATCCGTGCCGGCCTGCGCCGAGCGCAGCGTCGGCAGGTGCTCGCGCGCCGCGGTCTCGGCCTCCGCCAGGGAGATGACGCGCCCCTCGGAGGCCGCCAGCGACAGGGACTGCTTCACCGGAGCCGGCGTGGTGGGCGTCGCCCCGGGTTGGGCGGCCGGAGCCTGGGCCCCCGCGACCACGGGCAGGACCCACAACGAGAGCGTCAACGGAAGCGCGCGCATCACTCGTACCTCAAGGCATCGATGGGATCCAACAGGCTCGCCTTGCGCGCCGGGTACAGCCCGAAGACGACACCGACCAAACCACTGAACCCGATGGCCAAGAGCGCCACATCCGGGCGCACCAGCATGGGCCAACCGAACTGCGCCGCGAGCAGCTTCGCCACGCCCAGGCCCACCGCCGCGCCGATGATTCCTCCCAGCACCGACAGCGTCAGCGCCTCGATGAGGAACTGCGCCAGGATGTCGCGAGGCCGCGCGCCCACCGCCACGCGCACGCCAATCTCGCGCGTCCGCTCGGTGACGCTCACCAGCATGATGTTCATGATGCCGATGCCGCCCACCACCAGCGACACCGCCGCGATGGCCGCGAGCAACATGCTCATCGTCTCCGTGCTCTGCTGCTGACCGCTGGCCACCTCCGCCAGGTTGCGCACGTCGAAGTCGTCCGCGTCGCCCTCGCCCAGCCGGTGACGGTCGCGCAGCAGCTGCGTCACGTCCGCCTGCGCCCGCGACGTCAGGTCCGCCGAGGCCGCCTGCACGAACACCGCGCCGGTGATGAACGCGCCCATGGTCTGCGCCTGCACCTGACGGCGGAACGACGTGGCTGGCACGAACACCGTGTTGTCGAAGTCCTGGCCCACCGGGGACTGGCCCTTGGGCGTCGTCACGCCCACCACGGTGAAGGGCGTCTTGTTGATGCGGATGACCTGGCCCACCGGGTTGAAGCCCTTGCCGTACAGGTTGTCCACCACCGTCTGGCCCAGCACCGCCACCTTCGCGCCCGCCTCGTTGTCCGCGTCCGTGAAGCGCGCGCCCTGCGCCATGGTCCAGCTGCGCACGATGAAGTAGTCCGTCGTCGTGCCGATGATGCTGGTGTTCCAGTTCTGGTCCTCGGAGAACACCTGCGCGTTGGAGCGCATCTCCGGCGCCGCGCCGCGCACGCTGGGCAGCTGCGTGCGGATGGCCTCCAGGTCGTCCCAGGTGAGGGTCGGCTGGCTGCCGAAGCCGCCGCGCGCACCACCGGAGCGGGACGAACCCGACATGACGATGAGCATGTTGGTGCCCATGGAGTCGAAGACCTTCTGCACGCTGGCCTTCGCGCCGTCACCAATGGCCACCATGGCGATGACCGCGCCCACGCCGATGATGATGCCCAGCGCGGTGAGCACCGAGCGCGTCTTGGAACGCAAGAGGGCCCTGAGCGCCAGGACGAGCGTCTCCAGCAGGTTCATGTCCCCACCTCTTCCACCGGGACCACCGCCGGCTGCGGCGACTGGCGCTGGTCCTTCACGATGCGCCCGTCCTTCACCACCACCACCCGCTGCGTGTACTCGGCCACGTCCGGTTCGTGCGTCACCAACACCAGCGTCATGCCTTCTTTCTGGAGCTGCTGGAACAGCGCCATCACCTCCACCGTGGTGCGCGAGTCCAGGTTGCCCGTGGGCTCGTCCGCCAGGATGACGCGAGGCCGTCCCACCAGCGCGCGCGCGATGGCCACGCGCTGCTGCTGACCGCCGGAGAGCTGCTTGGGGTGGTGGTCCAGGCGCGCGCCCAGCCCCACGCGCTCCAGCGCCTCCTTCGCGCGCAGGCGCCGTTCTTTCGAAGGCACGCCCGCGTACAGCATGGGCAGCTCCACGTTCTCCAGCGCCGTGGTGCGCGCCAGCAGGTTGAAGCTCTGGAAGACGAAGCCCAGGGTGCGGTTGCGCACGCGCGCCAGGCCGTCCCGGTCCAACCGCGCCACGTCCCTGCCATTGAGCAGGTACTCGCCGCCGGTGGGCCGGTCCAGGCAGCCCAGGATGTTCATCAGCGTGGACTTGCCCGAACCGCTGGAGCCCATGATGGAGACGAACTCGCCCGGCTCCACCGTGAAGTCCACGCCGCGCAGGGCCCGCACCTCCACGTCACCCGTGCGGTACACCTTGCTCACGCCCCGGAGCTGCACGACCGGGGGCGCCTGTTTCGTATCCGCGTCCATGTGCCTCTCCTCCTTCCCCTGCCCTGCCATGGTGAATGACTAGAACGGCCCGCCGCCGCGACGCATGCCACCGCCGCCGCGAGCGCCGCCCACCGGGCTCGCCGCCGCTGGAGGGGTGGACGTCGAACCGGCCGGCGAATTCGCGGCGGTGATGACGCGGTCGCCGTCCTTCAATTCGCCCTCCACCACCTCCGTGTACGTGCCGTCCGTCATCCCGGTGCGCACGCTCACGGGCGCGGGCTGGGGCGGCGCATCCTTCTGGCGGCGCAGCACGTAGAGGGTGCGGGACCCCTTCGCCGCCGGCTGCACGGCCTGCGCGGGAGCCCCCGGCGCGGGCGCGGGCCGGTAGCGCAGCGCCGTGTTGGGCACGGAGAGCGCCTGGTCCTTCTGCTGCGTCACGATGGTGACGTTCGCCGTCATGCCCGGCTTGAGCTTCAGGTCGGGGTTGGGCACGTCGAGGATGGCCAGGTAGGTGACCACGTTCTGCACCGTGATGGCTTCATTGCGGATCTGCCGGATGACGCCCTGGAAGTCCTCACCGGGGAAGGCGTCCACGGTGAAGGTGGCCTTCATGCCGGGCTGCAGCTTGCCCACGTCCGCTTCGGACACGCTGGTGTTGATCTGCATCTTGCGCAGGTCCTCCGCGATGGTGAAGAGCACCGGGGCCTGGAGGGACGCGGCCACCGTCTGGCCTACGTCCACGCTGCGCGAGATGACGATGCCGTCGGTGGGCGACACGATGGTCGTGTACTTGAGGTTCACCTCCGCCTCGTTGAGCGCGGCCTGCGCCTGGGCGACGGAGCCCTCCGCGGCCGTCACCTCCGCCTGACCGCTGGCGGCGGCGGACTCGGCCGTCTCCAGCTCCGACTGGGAGATGAACTGCTGGGCGCGCAGCTCCTTCGAACGCGCGGCCTGCTTCTTCGCCACGTCCGCGTTGACGCGCGCCTTCTGGAGGTTCGCGCGAGAGGCCGTCATGTTCGCCTTCGCCCGGTCCAGCGCGGCCTGCACCAGCTGCGGGTCGATGCGGGCGATGACCTGCCCCTTCTTCACCTCGGAGTTGTAGTCGACGAACAACTCCTGGATGCGGCCCGACACCTGGCTGCCCACCTGCACCGTCACCAGCGCCGCCACGGTGCCGGTGGCCGTCACCTTGGCCATGAGCTTCCGGGACTCCACGGGCGCCGTCTCGTAGGTGATGACGTCCGCCTGACGGGAGGCACGCACGCGCCAGAAGACGACCAGCGCGGCCACCACCAGGACTCCCAGTATCCAGGCCCAGCGCGGCACCCCGCGCTTGCGACCCTCGTCCTCTTCCAATGGCACCGGCGCCAGGGCCGGCGCTTCCCGCGGCATCTCGCTCAAGGCCTTCATGCCCCTTGTTGTATGTTCTGAAATGTTTCGGCGAATCTCGTCTCTATTACGAAAGATGACCCGCGACGAGGCGGCCGTCCGGTGTGTCCGCCGCCCCGGTGGCTGGCAGCAGGACGCGGGCGGTGGTGCCCTGCCCCGGCTGGCTCTCCAGCGTCAGGTGGCCCCCGTGCGCGGCGATGATGCGCCGGACCAGTGCCAGTCCCAGGCCCACCCCACCCGTCGTGCGGGCGCGGCTGCGGTCGGTGCGGAAGAAGGGCGTGCCCACCCGCGCCAGGTCCTCCGCGTCGATGCCGATGCCCTGGTCGCGGATCTCCACCTGGACGCCGTCGCCCTCCGTCCGGGCGAGCAGCCTCACGGTGGTGCCGGCCTCCGAATATTTCCCCGCGTTGTCGAGCAGGTTGTCCAGCACGCGCCGCAACAGCACGGGGTCCGCCTCCAGCCCGGGGAGCGTCCCGTCCACCTGGACCTCCAGGCGGTGCTGCGGCCGCGCGGCGCGAAAGCGGGCGGCGGCCTTCTCCAGGAGCGCATTCGCATCCACGTGCTCCAGACGCAGGGGCGGCGCGGCGCCGCTGGCGCCCTCCGTCACCAGCTCCAGACGTGACGTGGTGAGCACGTCCTGCACCAGGCGCTCCAGCTCCGCCAGGTCCTCGGTGATGTCGGGGAGCAGCTCCCGGGCCGTCTGCGCGTCGCCCTCCGCTGCCAGGTCCAGCGCCACGCGGATGCGGGACAGGGGCGTGCGCAGCTCATGCGACACGTTGGCGAGCAGCTCCTTCTGCGAGCGCAGGAGCTGGGTGATGCGGCCGGCCATCTCGTCGAAGGCCTCCGACACGAGGCCCAGCTCGTCGTTGCGGCGCAGGCCCGCGCGCACGTCCAGCCGTCCCGCGCCGAAGGCCCGGGCGGCGGAGGCCAGCTTCTTCAAGGGGCCCGCGAGCGTGCGCGCGAAGGCGACGGAGGTGATGGCCGTACACGCCAGGACGAGGCCCACGATGATGGCCGTCTGGCGGTCTCCGTCGGGAGGAGGCGGCGGTGGGGGCAGCGTCACGGAGGCATAGACCTGGATGGGCCCTGGATAGGGGCTCACCACCAGGAGGCCCCTTCCGGCGCCACCGGGGCCGGGGAAGGGCCCGGGAGGCCCCTTCCGGGTGACGCGCGAGGTGACGTGCAGCTCTTCGGCGCTGAGCGCGGGCGAGGGCTCCGGCCGGGTGTTGCCGAGCAGCTCGCCGTTCACGTCGCGCAGGGTGACGCGCATGCCCATGCGCTGCTGCGCGCGGCCGAGCGAGGCCTGGAGCGCGGCGGGGTTGTCGCGCAGGGCGGTCCACTCGTCCACGAAGTAGGACAGCTCGTCGTCGAAGCGGTTGCGCCAGGCCTCGTTGCGCAGGAAGTCCCGCGCGAGCATGAGCGAGAGGGCCACGAGGACGATTTGAATGACGCCCACCAGGTAGATGCGGGCGAGCAGTCCGGTAGGGAGGCGGAAGAAGCGACGGGCGTTCTTCACGGCTCCGCCTCGGTCTCGGTGGCCAGCATGTAGCCGGCACCGCGGACCGTCTTGAGCAGGCGCGGGTTTCGGGGGTCCACCTCCAGCTTCTGGCGCAGGCGGAAGATGTGCACGTCCACGGAGCGGTCGAACACCTCGTCCGCGCTGCCCTTCACCAGGTCGAGCAGCTGCTCGCGGCTGAGGACGCGGCCGGCGCGCTCCGCGAGCACGCGCAGCAGGCTGAACTCGTAGGTGGTGAGGGACAGGGGCTTGCCGTCCAGGGACGCGCTCAGGCTGCGGGGGTCCAGCACCAGCCGGCCCGCGTGCACGGGGTGGCTGGTGGGGCCCACCTTGCCCCGGGCGCGGCGCACCTGGGCGCGGATGCGGGCCAGCAGCTCGCGCGACGAGTAGGGCTTGGGCAGGTAGTCGTCCGCGCCGGACTCCAGGCCCAGGACGCGGTCGGCCTCCTCGCCGCGCGCGGTGAGCATGATGATGGGCACGTCGGTGCGGGTGCGCAGCTCGCGGCAGACCTCCAGGCCGTCACGGCCGGGGAGCATCAGGTCCAGCAGGATGACGTCGTAGGTGTGGCGGGACGTCTGGGCGAGCGCGTCGGTGCCGGACGCGGACACGGTGACGATGATGCCGTGCTCCTGCAGGTAGCGGGCGGTGAGCCGGGCCAGGCGTTCGTCGTCCTCGACGAGCAGCACCTGGATGGTGGCTTCCTCCGAGGTCGTGGGGCGGGGGGTCATCTCCATGGGTCGGTCTCCCGGGATGCGCACCAGAGGCGGAAGTGGGGACCCGGGCTTCTCTCCAAAAAACCGGAGCCCCACCGTCCGCCTCCAGCACGCACACCCAACCTGACACCCCCATATTTCCTGGGGGCTTCCGCTTCATGACCAAATATTACGGACGCATGTCCGGCCGGACATACAGAGGGCCCCGGAAGCGCCATCCCGCGCCTGGGGAGGACGACCGTCACGGACGGAAATTCAGTCCAGACCGTGCGACAGGCCGAGCGCCCGCCGGTCCACCTTGCCCGCCGGTGTACGAGGCAGGGCGGTGAGGAGGCGCAGCGTGCGGGGCAGCTTGTAACGGGCGAGGCGGCCCTCACAGAAGGCCTGGAGCGCTGGGAGCGTGGGGGCGGTGCCGGGCCGGGGGACAATGAGGGCGCGAGGGACCTCCCCCCACTTCGGGTCGGGCACGCCGATGACGGCGACCTCCGCGACGTCGGGATGGCCGGCGAGGACGCTCTCCACCTCCGAGGGGTGGATGTTCTCCCCGCCGGAGATGATCAGGTCCTTGCGCCGGCCCTCGATGCGGAAGAAGCCCGCCGCGTCACGCGAGGCCAGGTCGCCGGTGTGGAGCCAGCCCTCCACGAAGGCCCGAGCGGTCTCCTCCGGGTTGCGCCAGTAGCCCGCGCACAGGTGGGGGCCGCGCAGCAGCAGTTCGCCCACGTCGCCGGGGCGCTGCTCACCGTCAATGCGCGCTTCGACATGGAACAGGGGGACGCCGACGAAGCCGGGGTGGGAGCGCACGGCGTGGGCAGGGAGGAAGAAGTTGTTGGGTCCCGCTTCGGTGAGGCCGTAGCCGGTGCGGAAGAAGAGGTAGCGGGAGAAGAAGCGCTCGAAGACGGGGGCGGGACAGGGGGCGCCGCCGCTGATCAGCAGCTTGAGGCGGGAGAAGTCCACCGCGTCGAAGCGAGGGTGGCGCTGCATCTCGATGAACATGGTGGGCACGCCGAAGACGACGCTGACGGAGCCCGAGTGGATGAGATCGAAGGCCTGCTCCACGTCGAAGCCCCGGCACACGACGGAAGCCCCGCCCACGTACACCAGGGGCAGCGTGAAGACGTTGAGGCCGCCGGTGTGGAACAGGGGCGCGTTGAGCAGCGCCACATCGTCCTGGGTGAGGCCCCAGCTCACGACGGTGTTCGCGGCGTTCGCGGTGAGCGAGCCATGGGTGAGCACGGCGGACTTCGGCAGGCCGGTGCTGCCCCCGGTGGAGCACAGCACCCACGGCGAGTCGGGCTCCACGTCGATGACGGGCAGCGCACGGGACGCAGGCAGGTCGTCGCGTGAAGCGAAGGAGCGCTCCCCGGGAAGCGGATCCGCCAGGGGGATCCAGTGAAGAACCCGGGGCAGCAAGGGGCGCAGCGCGTCCACCTGCGAGCGGAACTCCGGCCCGAAGAAGACGGCCTGGGGTTCAACGTCCGCGAGCAGCCCTCGCAGCTCCGTCACGCCCAGGCGCCAGTTGAGGGGCTGAAGGGCCGCGCCCAGCTTCGCGCAGGCGAACAGCAGGTCCAGCGTCTCCACGCCGTTGTACGCCAGCACGGAGACCCGGCGCCCAGGCGTCACGCCCAGGTCGAGCAGCAGCAGCGCCGTCCGGTGCGCCGCCGCGTTCCACTCGCGCCACGAGATGCGGCGTCCGCCACGAAGCGAGTCGATGAGCGCCACGCGCTCCGGAGCGAGCGACGCCCGCCGGGCCAGCCAGTCATGAACGATGGGCATGGAGCAGACCCGGCATGAAGAAGCACGGGCGCGAAACGCGCGCCCGTGCTCCGGTGGCTACGTCACATCAATCCCGCGAAACGAAGTGCGCGGAGATCTTGTTCCACACGGCCGGCGTGATGCCCATGCTCAGGTGGTCGTACGCCATGCCCTCCTGCTTCGCGTCCGCGGTCTTCTTCGCCGCGGTCCAGCCCTGGGTGAGCTGGGTCATCGCCGCGATGCTCGCCTCGAACAGCACGCCGTCGCCGCGCGGCGCGGACGTCGTGGACGTCATGCCGTCCGTCTCATAGGGCTGCGCGCCAGCCGCCGTGCCGTAGAGCACGTAGAGCGACGGCAGGCGCGTATCCAGGCCGTGCTCCGCCAGCCGGGTGATGAACTTGCCGCCCATCTCCATCGCCGTGGCGATGCCCAGGCCCTGCATGATGCGGTACTTCGCGTAGTTGGAGATGTTGTAGCCCTCCGCGTTCTGGTTCGTGTTGTACGCGTGGTACGCGAAGCACGGCGAACCGGCGGGGTCATACGCGGTGGTGCGGCACACGCGGTGGTCCGTCGCGTCCATGTAGCCTGCGGCGATGAACGGGTTCAACGGGTTGTAGATGAGCTTCGAATCCAGCCACGGGAAGTAGCGGTTCTCGTTCGGATCCACGCTGTCCCACGACGACGCGCTGCGGTCCGGAATCGGGTACGTGCCGCGCAGGTCGTACGCCGCCTGGAGCTGGCCCGGGAACGCCGTCACGTACTTGCCGCTGTCGTTCACCGCGCCGAACAGGCTCATGTTGTATTCGTCGAAGTTGAACGCGCTCGCGGACAGGCCCTGGGTGGTGTTCAGCGACTGGAGCGTGCTCGCGGACACCGGCGCGCCCGTGCTGCTCAGGCCCGTGATGTTCGACAGGTAGATGCGGCGGAAGAAGTCCGGCCACATGCCGCCGGAGCCCTCGCACACGCTCTCCGCATACGGGTTGTTGTACCAGGGCACGTCCGAACCCCAGGTCACGCACTGGAACGCGGAGAAGTACGTCCACGGCATCGGCCCACGGCCCACCGGCGCGTTCGCCGACGTGCTCGCGATGGTCAGCGTGTGGATGGGGTGGCGGAAGTTCAGATCGATGCCCTTGTGCGGACCGGACAGCGGCACGTACACGCGCACGGAGTCGTCATACGCCGGCACCTGCGACGCCTGCTCCTTCGCCAGCCGCTCGAAGAGCCGCGTGGTGCTGAAGCCGCCCCACGTCGCCGCGTTGGCCATCCACGGATCCACCGCCAGCACGCCCTTGCTCCACGCGACGACGTCCACCCGCGCCACGCCCGGGTGCAGCGCCTTGATGCGTTTGACCGCGTTGGCCACGTGGATGGCGTGGTTGTAGTTGTCGCCGTGGAACGAGCCGAACGTCACCGCGTACACACAGCGGCCCTTCGACTCCAGGTCCTGCACCAGGCCCGTCTTCTGGGCCGCGTTGCCGTACGAACCGCCCGAACCGTTGTTGCCGTTGGGGAACATCCAGACGTTCGCGTCCTGGATGGCGCCGTGCACCAGCAGCGTCGGCGTCAGGTTCACGTTGCAGGTGCGCGCCGCCGTGGCCCGGCCCTTGTGGAGCAGCACATAGCGCGCCGCCGGCTTGGTGGGCCCGACCGCGGGACAGGTGCTCCCCGCCGTCGTGGCACAGCTGTTCGAGTAGGCGAGGTTGAAGCCGTCCACCAGCTGCTGGTTGAGCGAACCGAAGTACGTCGCCAGCGGGTAGTCGCTGGACTGGTACGTGTCCTGGTAGCGCAGCTTCTGGGTGCGCGGGTTGTAGTACTCGCTGCGGAAGCGCTGGCGTCCCTCCAGCAGTTCAATCTGCCCCCACGACCACGCGGGCGGCGTCAGCGTGCCCACCACGGTGTAGCTGTTGGTCGGCGTGGTGACCGCGTCGAAGTAGGGCGCGAGGTCCGCGTCCAGCGGAGCCTCCGCCGTGCCGACGGCCGCCTCCACCGGAGGCGCCTCCGACGCAGGGGGTTCTGCCCCGCAACCTGCCATCAGCAATGCGGCCGTGAGCGACAACGTCCAGGTGCTTCGCATGCGGACCTCCGGGTGGGTGAAGAGGGTGCGGCGACAGCAGACGTGCGACAGGGAAACCCCGGTGCGCGGGCGCGCCAAGGGCCACCGGGGTCGTCCCGGAAGGCCCTCCGCGCCTCACCGCGCGTCAGGAATGACTAGCGGGCGTGCTCCCGCAGGAAGGGCGTGAGCAGGGCTTCGAACTCCTGCGTCTTCTCCAGGTGCGGGCTGTGGCCCGTGTCGTGGAGGACGACCTCGCGGAAGCGGCCACCGTTCTTCGCGTAGCGCTCCATCACGCCGCGCATCTGCGACACCATGGGCTGCGGCGGGTACTTCTCCTCCCCGGGCCAGCCGGGCACCGCGCCCAGCTTGCCCAGGAAGCCGAAGTCGAACAGTGACGTGTCGGAAACGATGGCGTCGTCCGCGCCGCGGATCCACAGCACGTCCGGCCCGTTCTTCAACGCCGCGAAGGACGACGTGTTGTAGTAGCGCGGCGCCATGGCGTTGTTCATGCCCGTGGTGCCCGGCGCCACGCCCGGCCAGTTGTCGGACTTCGTGAAGTTGCCCGGGTACAGCTCGTCCGACACGTGCGTGTTCAGCACCGAGTCCAGGAGCATCTCCTCGTCCGGGTGACGGAACGGCGGCTTCACGTAGCAGCCGTTCATCACGTTGCGGGGCGACGTGGGCGTCTCCGTGGAGCGGTCCTTCGACTTCAGCCGCTGCACGAAGTCCGGGTTGGCCGTGCCACCGCCGGAGCCCGCGAAGTCCGCCCAGCACGGCGTGCCGTCCGCGTCCTTCGTGCCGCCAAAGCCATAGGGCGACAGGGGCGCTTCCACCACGATGCCCGCCACGCGCCCCGGATGGTCCAGGGACAGCTGCATCACCATGCCCGCGCCGGCCGAGTGCGCCACGAACACCGCGCGCTTGAGCGACAGCGCATCCATCAGCGCCAGCAGGTCGTCGCTGAAGTCGCGCATGCCGCGCGTCGCGTCGATGGTCTTGGGCTCCGTCTCCCCGTAGCCGCGCATGTCCGGCGCGATGCCCCGGAAGCCCTCGGGCAGCGTCTTCATCAGCGATTCGAAGAACGCGGAGGAGGAACAGTTGCCGTGCACGAAGATGACCGGAAATCCCTCCTCGCCCACCAGCCTCGCGCGCACCACGAGCCGTGCCGTGGGGATGTCCCGCTTCTCGACCTTCCTGGAACTGTCAGCCATGTGCGCCGCTCCTGGTTGAATTGATTGAAGAGAGGATACCGTCCGTCACGAGGCGTCGCGCGCGTCCGCCGCGATGGCCTGCTCGCGCAACTCCCGCTTGAGGATCTTCCCCGCGGGCGACACCGGCAGCGACTTCACCAGCTCCACCCGCTTGGGCACCTTGAAGCGCGCCAGCCGGCCCTTCAGGTGCTCCAGCAGCGCGTCCGCCGTGGCCGTCGCGTCCGCCTTGAGCACCACGTAGGCGCGGCCCGCCTCGCCCCACTTCGCGTCCGGCACGCCCACCACCGCGCATTGCTGCACCGCGGCGTGCTCGTAGAGCACCGACTCCAGCTCCAGCGGGTACACGTTCTCTCCACCGGAGATGAACATGTCCTTCTTGCGCCCCGCGATGGTGAAGAAGCCTTCGGCATCCACGCGCGCCAGGTCTCCGGTGTGGAACCAGCCGCCCGCGTCGATGGCCTCCTGCGTCGCGGCGTCGTCCTCGAAGTAGCCCGAGCACATGGACGGGCCCTTGAGCACCAGCTCGCCCACCCCGCCCACGGGCACGTCCTGGCCCGCGTCATCCACCAGCTTCGCGTCGATGAAGTAGTTGGGCCGGCCGATGGAGCCCGCCTTCGACACCGCGAACTCCGGCCCCATGCTGAAGATGCCGGGTCCGAACTCCGTCATCCCGAAGCCCTGCTTGAAGGGCACCGGGTGCACCGCCTGCCACGCCTGGAGCAGCGGCACCGGCAGGGGCGCCCCACCGCTGGTGACGAAGCGCACGGAGGAGAAGTCCGTCCCGCGCCAGCGCGGTGAGTCCATCAACTGCTGGTACTGCGTAGGCACCGCGAAGAAGAGCGTCACCTTCTCCTTCGCGACCAGCCCCAGCATCTCGTCCGCGTCCCACCGCCGCATCAGCACCACGGTGCCGCCCACGGTGAGCAGCGGCAGCGTGTACACGAGCAGTCCACCGGTGTGGAACAGCGGCGTGTGCGTCACCGTGACGTCGCCCTGGCGGATTTCATGCACCAGCGTGTTGAGCGTGTTCCACGCCACCATCCGGTAGGACACCTTCGCGCCCTTGGACTTCCCGGTGGTGCCGCCGGTGAAGATGAGACAGAGGATGTCCTCCTCGCTCACCGCATCATTCGTGACCGGGGCCGCGGTCACGTGCTCCAGCACCTTCGCGTAGGCGTCCGCCCCCGGAAGCCCCTGCGCATCCAGCGCCACGAGGCGGAGGCCGTCGCCCACGTGCTCACGCACCTGGGCCGCCGCGTCGCGGAAGTCATCCCCGAACAGCAGCACGCGCGGGCGGACGGAGCGCACGCCCTCGGTCAGCTCCGCCGCGTGCAGCCGCCAGTTGTAGGGCACGAAGATGGCGCCCAGCTTCCCGCACGCGAAGAGCAGATCCAGGTGCTCCACGCCGTTGAGCGCGACGATGCCCACGCGGTCGCCGCGCTGCACGCCGGCCACGTTCCGCAGCCAGCCCGCGAGCGCCGTGGCGCGCGCGTTCATCTGCCGGTAGGTGAAGCGGCCCGCGTCCTTGCGGGCCACGTCCACCACGGCCACCGCCTCCGGCCAGTAGAGGGCGCCCCGCCCCATCCAATCCCCGATGAACATGCGCGTACCTCCTGGCTGTGTCTTCGAGGGTGGAACTTAAGCCGTCCAGCGGTAGAGCGCGGACGCCATGGCCAGGCCGCCGCCGCTGGCGCAGAAGGCCACGAGGTCGCCCTTCTTCACCTTGCCCTGCAGCACCGCGTCGTCGAGCGTCATCGGGATGCAGGCGGAGCCCGTGTAGCCCCACTTGTCCATCGTGTAGTGCGCCTTGGCCATGGGCTGGTTGAGCGCCTTCATGGTGGCTTCGATGGTGCGCAGGTTGAGCTGCGTGAAGACGAACAGCTTCACGTCATCCAGCGTCTGGTCCGCGCGCTTGAGCAGCGTGTCCAGCAGGATGGGCCAGCGCTCGGTGTTGAACGTGGAGGGGAACTTGCGCACGAACTGCACCGCGGGCTTGCCGTCGGTGAGCTTCAGCGTCTCCGCCGTCGCGGGCCGGTTGGTGCCGCCCGTGTAGATGCCCAGCGCGTCGTGGTACTCGCCGTTGGCCAGCAGCTTCGCGCCCAGGAAGCCCGGCTTGTCGGACGCGCCCAGCACCACCGCGCCCGCGCCGTCCGCGAACAGCGTGCAGGTCTTCTTGTCCTTCCAGTTCACGTACCGGGTCATCCCGTAGGCGCCCACCACCAGGATGCGCTGGTAGCTGTCGTCCGCCGAAATCGTCTTCGACGCCACGTCCAGCGCCGTCACCCAGCCCGCGCACGCCGCGTTGATGTCGTAGGTGCCCGCGTTGATGGCGCCCAGCTTCGCCTGCACCACCGACGACGTGCCGGGGCTCAGGTAGTCCGGCGTGTCGCTGGCCACCAGCACCAGGTCCAGGTCCTTGGGGTCCACCTTCGCGCGGGCCAGGGCCTCCTTCGCGGCGGCCACGGCCAGGTCGCTCGTCGCCTGATCATCCGCCATCACGTGGCGCTGCTTGATGCCCACGTTCTGCTGGAGCCACTCGTCCACCTTCTCGCCGAGGATGGCCTCCACGTCGGCGTTGGTGAGCAGCTTCTCGGGGACGTAGCGGCCGGTGGACAGGATGTTCGCGTAACGCATGGCGGTGTTTCAGCTCCGGGGGCCGCGCGCCGGACGGCGGGGCCTGGGGGAAGGAGACGAAGGAGACGCAGGAGACTTCGAAGGGGACTTCGCGACGGCCTTGGGGGCCTTGGGGGCCTTGGGCGGCGGGACGGCCTTGAGGACGGGAGCGCCGGAGGGCAGGCCGTGGGTCAGGAGCGTCATCGCCGTGTCGAGCACGCGCTCCAGGCCCATGTCCTCCTCCCAGAGCACCCAGCGCATGCCCAGGAAGTCGCCAATGCCCATCAGGCAGTAGGCGAGCGCCTCCGGATCCATGCGGCGCACCTCGCCGGCGTCCATGGCCTGCGTGAGGCCGCGCACGTAGCCCTTGGCGAAGCGGTCGTAGTAGCGGCGGTAGCAGTCAGCGTCCACGAACTCCGCCTGCCGCACCACGCGGTAGAGGTTGGGGTGCTGGCGCACGAACTGGAAGAAGGCGCGCAGGCCCTCGCGCTCCACTTCCAGACGCGTGGTGCACGCGACGGTGGACTCCGCGATGAGGCGGCGCAGGCGCGCGCCCAGCTCGTCCACCACCTCCACGAAGATGGACTGCTTGTCCGGGAAGTACACGTAGAAGGTGCCCAGCGCGACGCTGGCCTTGCGCGTGAGGTCCGCGATGGACGCACGCTCGTAGCCCTTGTCCCCGAACACCGCCTCCGCCGCCTTCAACAGCTTCTGCCGCGTCCGCTGGCCACGCGGCGTCACCGGGACTCGTTCTGAAGTTGAAGGGCGATTCATCTTTCAGGACGGGTAGCACCCGCCCGACAACCTTGTCAAAAGCCGTTGGATGGCTCCTTGCGTCAAAGACAGACATGAACGCGGAGCGTCAAAGCCTCGCCGTCCAAGGCCGGAAGGGCGGGCGGGCAGGCGCCAGAACAGGACGCGGGAGGTCGGGAATCCGACCCTTTGCGCCGCCCTACAAGTTTGCACACCAACGGACTTGCAATCCTGAGCGGGGGCATATAACTTCACCGTCGCTCACCCAAACGACCTATAAAAATAAGGTCAGATGCCCCATGGACGCCCTGGATTATCGCATCTTGGACATGCTTCAGCGCGATGGCCGGGCCACCCAACTGGAGCTGTCACGGGGAGTGAAGTTGTCCCAGCCCGCGGTGGCCGAGCGCATCCGCAAGCTGGAGGAGCGCGGGGTCATCACCGGCTACACGGCGCGGGTGGACGCGACGCAGCTGGGCAAGGACATCACCGCCTTCATCGGGGTGAGCATTGAACACCCCAAGCACTTCGAGGGCTTCGCCAAGAAGGTGGCGGAGCTGCCGGACGTGCTGGAGGCACACCGGGTCGCGGGCCAGGACTCGTACGTGTTGAAGGTGAAAACGGACAACACCCGGACGCTGGACGTGCTGCTGGTGGAGACGCTGCGCACCATCCCGGGTGTCACCCGCACGAGCACCACCATCGTCCTGTCGACCTTGAAGGAGGACACGCACGTGCGTGTCCCCGAAGCGAAGTTGAACGGAGAATGAACATGAGCGCGGACGCTATGAGTGCCCCCCTGCCCCCTCCTCCGGCCTACCGGCTGTCCCAGCGCATGTCCCGGATGAAGACGTCCGCGGTGCGGGAGATCCTCAAGATCGCCGAGCGCCCCGACATCCTCTCCTTCGCCGGCGGCCTGCCCGCCCCGGAGCTCTTCCCGCTGGAGGCCATCGCCCGGGCGTTCGAGGAGACGTTCGCCACCGAAGGCCGCGCGGCGCTCCAGTACAGCACCACGGAGGGCTTCGCCCCCTTGCGCGAGTGGATCTGCTCGCACCTGGCCAGGAAGGGTCACCACACCCACGCCGACCAGGTGCTCATCACCAGCGGCTCGCAGCAGGGCCTGGACCTCGTGGGCAAGGTGCTGCTGGACCCCGGCGACCTGGTGGTGGTGGAGGACCCCAGCTACCTGGCGGCGCTCCAGACCTTCGGCGGCTACGAGGTGGACTTCGCCACCGTGCGCAGCGACGACGCGGGCATGGACACGGATGACCTGGCCGCGCTGGTGAAGAAGCGCCAGCCGAAGCTGCTCTACGTCATCCCCAACTTCCAGAACCCCAAGGGCACCACCCTGTCGCTGGAGCGCCGCAAGGCGCTGGTGCGACTGGCGCAGGAGCACCGCTTCCTCATCCTGGAGGACGACCCGTACGGCGAGCTGCGCTTCCGCGGAGAGCACCTGCCGTCGCTCGCGTCGCTGGACGACCAGGGCGTGGTGCTGTCGCTGTCCACCTTCTCCAAGACGCTGGCCCCCGGCCTGCGCCTGGGCTGGGTGACGGGGCCGCGCGCGCTGCTCAAGGCGCTCACCATCGCCAAGCAGGCAACCGACCTGCACACCGCCACGCTCGCCCAGCGCGCCACCGCGCGCCTGCTGTCAACCTTCGACTACGCGGGCCACATCGCCGCGCTGATGCCCGTCTACGCCGAGCGCGCCAACGCCATGCTCGCCGCGCTGGAGCAGCACATGCCCCAGGGCACGAAGTGGACCCGGCCCGACGGCGGCATGTTCCTCTGGGTGGAGCTGCCCGGCGGGCTGGACGCGGCCACGCTCCTGCCCCGCGCCGTCGAACAGAAGGTCGCCTTCGTCCCCGGCGCGCCCTTCTTCGCCACCGTGCAGCAGCCCCAGTTCATGCGCCTGAACTACTCCAACCGTCCGCCCGACCTCATCGCCGAGGGCATGCGCCGGCTGGGCTCCGTCATCTCCGACGCGCTGTAGGAATCAGGCCCGCGCGCGCCCCGAAAGCCCAACGCACCGCGTTGATGGCCGGGGCGCCCGGGGGGCCTGGAAAAAGTTGAAGGTCGATTCAGGTTTCAGCCTCCTCGGCGCTGGAAAGCGCCGGGGCGGTGTGCGTACCCTGCGCGCGTTTTCGACGCTCAAGGAGAGGCACATGCAGCTGAAGGACCTGAAGATCATCGTGACGGGTGGCGCGCAGGGCATGGGCGCGCACTTCGCCCAGCGCATCCACGAAGCGGGCGGCCAGGTGGCCGTGGGCGACGTCAACGAGGAGCGGCTGGCGGAGCTGCCCAAGGGCATCCACCGCCGCAAGCTGGACGTGTCCAACGAGCAGGACGTCATCGACTTCGTGTCGTGGGCCCACGGTGAGATGGGCGGGCTCAACGGCCTCATCAACAACGCGGGCATCCTGCGCGACGCGCTGCTGGTGAAGAAGGACCGCACCACCGGCCAGGTGAAGAAGCTGTCCACCCAGGACTGGAACGCCGTCATCGGCGTCAACCTCACGGGCGCCACGCTGATGGTGCGCGAGGTGGTGACGAAGATGGTGGAGACGGACCAGCGCCCCGGCGTCATCGTCAACATGTCGTCCATCGCCCGGCACGGCAACCGCGGCCAGTCCAACTACGTGTCCGCCAAGGCCGCGCTCGCCGCGAACACCGTCACCTGGTCGCGCGAGTTCGCCCCCTTTGGCATCCGCGTGGGCGCCATCGCCCCGGGCATGATTGAAACGCCCATGACGCAGGGCATGAACCAGAAGGCCCGCGACGCGCTGGTGGCCTCCATCCCGGTGAACCGCATCGGCCTGCCGGAGGACATCTGGGTGGCGGTGAAGTTCGTCATCGAGTGCGACTACTTCAACGGCCGCACCATCGACGTGGACGGCGGCCTCAACTTCTAGGCCCGCCCCACCCTGCTCCGGAAGCTCAGGCCGTCTTGCGCTTCCGGGGCGCGGCCCGCGCGGACTTCGCGTCCCGGCTCGCCGGCTTCGCGGCGGGCTTCACGTCCGGCTTCGGCGCGGGCTTCACGTCCGCCCACTGCTCCGCCCACTGGCCCAGTTCGTGGAAGACCTTCCAGAACGCCTGCCCCTTCTCCGTCAGCCGGTACTCGGAGCGGATGGGCGGGCCGGGGTCCACGTGGCGCTCGATGACGCCCTCGGCCTCCAGCTCCTTGAGCCGCTCCGACAGGACGCGCTCGCTGATGCCGCCAATGCGCTCCGTCAGCTCCCCGAAGCGGCACGGCCCGTCCAGCAGGATGCGCAGGATGATGCCCGTCCACCGGCGGCCCAGCAGCTCGGCCGCCGTCAGGAACCGTTCGCACAGCGGGCGTAGGTCGTCATGCATCGTCGCGCCTCCTGCCTGAGTATAGCCCCCGCCCTCCCCTTCCCGCAGGAACACGCACCGGCATCTACTTACTTTTAGGAAGTTACTTGCAAAATAAAAGCACCCCCGCTACCCATGGGCCATGGCGGGCGCGGATCGCGTCCGCCTCCGCGAAGGGGACACACCGATGGAAGCGACGAACACCGCCCTGGACGCAGGCGCCCTGGCGCAGCTCTTCACCGAGGCCCGCACGCACAGCGGCTGGCAGGACCGGCCGGTGACGGACGACACCCTGCGCCGCATCTACGAGCTGGCGAAGATGGCGCCCACCGCGGCCAACACCCAGCCGGTGCGCCTGGTGTTCGTGAAGAGCCGCGAGGCCAAGGAGCGGCTGAAGCCCGCGCTGGCCGCGGGCAACGTGGACAAGACGATGCAGGCGCCCGTGACGGTCATCGTGGCGCACGACACCGCGTTCCACGAACAGATGCCCAAGCTGTTCCCCGCGCGCGACATGAAGAGCTACTTCGCGGCGCTGCCCCCGGAGGCGCGCGAGTACACCGCCGTCCAGAGCGGCACGCTGCAAGGCGCCTACGTCATCCTCGCCGCCAGGGCACTGGGGCTCGACTGCGGCCCCATGGGCGGCTTCGACAAGGCGAAGACGGACGAGGCCTTCCTGCAGGGCACCGGCTGGAAGTCGAACTTCCTCATCAACCTGGGCTACGGCGACCCGGCGAAGCTCTTCCCCCGCAACCCGCGTCTGTCTTTCGAGGACGCCTGCCGCATCGACTAGTCCGTCCAATTCCAGACGGAAGAACCCAACCAGGGTTCAGTGGCATTCAGCCGCCACAATCCTGAGTTTCTAGGTTAATCAGGAAGAAGCAGCCCCGCCGTCGGTTCCACCGGGACGAACAGGGCGCGGGGCTTCTTCCCAGGCGGATGGAAGCGCTCCCCCAATGCGAGCCGCTTCTCTTTCGCGAGGCGGCTTGGACCGCCTGAGGGCCGCCTTCCGTTACAAGGGAAGCGGGGCTCGCGGTCTGACGGAAGCACGCTGGCCGCGCCCATGGAGGACGCGGGGCTTGTGACTGGAGGCTTGCGGCAGGGACTTTCTAGTACAGCCGTTCGAGCGGCATCATCGTGCCCGCCTCGAACTCCGGCGCGCGGCGCAGCTGGTCCAGCACGCGGGGCGCACAGCGCACGTGCAGCATGGGCAGGGAACCGCCCGGCTCGCTCATCGCGCGCACGGACCCCATGAGCTTGTTGGCCTCCAGCCAGAGCATGAAGCTCTCGCGGAAGCGGGCGCTCTCCGCCTTGCCTGCCTGATAGACCTCCGCGCGCGAACGCACGGGTGCCCGCGCGGCGGCCGCACGACCCCTGGGGGGCGCGGCTTCGCGAGGCATCACCGTCACGTCGATGTCGCCACCCTGCTGGGGAACGTCGCGCTCCGGCGCGTAGCCGGAGCCCGGCAGCATGTGCACGGAGCCGCCGCCGCTGCCCGGCAACGGACGCACGGCGGCGACGGAGGACATCCGGGTCGACATGTCACCTGCTTCGCCCGGCACGCCATTCTTCCTGCTCATGGCCAACATCCTCTCCCGGGTCCGGTGCTCACCTGGCACCGGCCCCGGTCAACTACCGCGTCACCTGAAAACAGCCAGGCCCTTCCCCGTCCGGTGATTCGCCGAGCGAGGAAGCTTGATGGCATTGGCCAGGATTAACTCTCTCACTTCCAACGCCGTCAAGTCAGGGGCACGGCAACGATACAGTGCAGCAATACCCGCGACATAAGGCGCCGCCATGCTCGTGCCACTCATTCGTTCATAGAACGCCTGATTATTGCAGCGGCGTTCAGTAGACGAATACACGTTCACCCCGTAGCCCATGACATCAGGCACGACGCGCCGCCCCACTGCGCCGCTGGCCGAGAAAGTGGCCACGGTGCGCTCGAAGTCGACTGCCCCCACAGCCAGTGCTTCAGGAAAGGCCGCTGGGTAACCAACCGTGTTCGGCCCACTGTTACCCGCCGCGACAACTGGCAGCACGTTGCTGTCCAGCAGTCGACGCAACATGGTCTGCAGGGCGCGCTGATTCAGCAGGTAGTCCGCTTCGGAGATTCCGGGCGGCGGCTGCAGCGGGAAGCCCAGCGACAGGTTGACGACGGCGGGACGTGAGGCGTTCTCCGGCGCGCTGAACTGGTGGAGCAGCCACTCCATGCCGGCGGCCACGCGGCCCAGGCTGGTGCGGATGGTCTCCGATTCGATGACGGACGCGGCGTACAGGTCCACCTCCGGCGCGACGCCGTGGTGCACGCCCGCGGCGATGCCGCACACGTGGGTGCCGTGGCCGTCCGGATCGAAGCCGCGCACGTCGCGCGCCGGGTTGTGGGGCGAGTTGGGGAAGAGCGAGACGTAGCGGAACTGGATGGTCTTGCTCGCGTGCTCCGGGTGGTCCGCGTCCACGCCGGTGTCCAGGATGCCCAGCATCACGCCGGCGCCCCGGATGCCCTGGGCGTGCGCCAGGGGGACACCGGATTCGTCGGGCCACTCACGCTGCGCGAGCGAGCTCATGCCGCGGTTGCGCGGTCCCGTCTGTCCGGCCGACACCGGGCCGGGGAAGGACAGGGGCACCACGTCCGGGATGAACTCGAAGTCCTCCGCCAGCTCCCCGCGGGCCGCGTTCTCTGCGTCCACGGAGTAGAAGTGCGCCATGGTGGCGCCGATGAGGGGCATGAAGCGGTAGCTGCCCGCCTCGGAGCCGGTCTGCTCCGTCACGGCCGCGCCCGGCATGGGCACGGTGCTGGAGTCAGCGCCGCGCGTGGGCGCGCTCTTGCGGCCTCCGCGCTTGCGGCCCTTGGGCTCCTGGCCGCTGATGGCCGGCTTCATGCCGGGCAGGGTGGCTGAACGCAGGCCCAGCGCCGAGAGGGCGTCCGGTGCCTTCTGCGCGCCGCTGAAGCGCAACGCGGTGCTGCGAACGAGGACGCGCTCGCCCTGTGCCGTGCCACGTACACCCGGCCGGGCCTGCGTCTCGATGGACTCCTTGGGTACCAAGAGAAAAGACTTCATGGATGGTGTGCTCCTTGGACTACCAATCCGGCCCGGGGCTCCGAAGGGAGGAGAGCACCCGCGTAAGGACCGCGCCCACCTGGGAACCCTGACACGCCCTTCGGGTCCCGTGGGGTTGGCTCCAGGCTGCGCCTGGAAGCCCTGTCATCGTCTGCCCTCCCCTCTCCCCGCTGGCGGGGCCAACCCTGGGATTTGACCCCGCGCCCCTGACAAAAGTTCGCGGGATTTCCTTAATAGACACCTCTTGTCTGGTGTCTCGGTCCTCACTCGGCTTCCTCGAACCTCCGGAAAGGCAACGGATTCCCTCCGCAGGACGAGAGGAGTGCCCGGGGGCGCACAGCCACTCTGTCGACCAGTGGATGTGGGGAAGGGGCAGGCAG
>NZ_RAWI01000899.1 GCF_003612125.1 Corallococcus praedator | reverse complement strand
TGATTACCGGTCGTGGCAAGTGGGCTTATACTGATGCCGTTTCTAGTGTGCAGTTGGGTAAAACCGATTATTCTAAATTACCTAGCAACGGTAAACACTCTGCCAACACTGAAAATGTGAAGCGATATATCGACTTTGCAGCCAAGAATGGTTTTGACGCCGTTTTGGTGGAAGGTTGGAATGAAGGTTGGGAAGACTGGTTCGGTCATCAGAAAGACTATGTTTTCGATTTCGTTTCTCCTTATCCCGATTTTGATGTCAAATGGCTCAGCAATTATGCGAAAAGCAAGAATGTGAAGCTCATTATGCATCACGAAACCTCTTCGTCTGTTCGCAACTACGAACGTCATCTTGACCAGGCTTATCAATTCATGAAAGATAATGGCTACGATGCCGTGAAAAGTGGTTATGTGGGCGACATCGTTCCTCGTGGAGAACACCATTACAGTCAGTGGATGAACAACCACTACCTCTATGC
>NZ_RAWI01000898.1 GCF_003612125.1 Corallococcus praedator | reverse complement strand
AGCAAGCAGCGTCCTAACCAGAATGAATACAGCTATAGCAGCGCCATGTTGGTGTTGAAACCGTTGGGACTAGCAAAGCCGCGATCGCGAAAATTTCCGGCCTCCAGTCCCACCCGCAGCACGTCGTTACCGTGAAACGAAGCCGCAATCTGAAGCAGCGTCAAATGCGTCAGAACAACATTACCTTCTCCGCTTCCGGGCGGATCTCCACCCTCGCCAAACGCCAGACTGAGAATCGTCTGCCCATTTAAAAAGGCGGTTGTCGAAAACTGCTGCCCTTCAAGCTGAGCGGTTTGGGCTTCAAGTCGATCGCCTCGCAAATTCAAACTTGCCAGCTCTGACTGAAAATCAATGTTCAGCCGCTCGATCGCCTGCAAATCTTCTAAGCTCGGCTGTTCACCTTGGGCAATCTGCGCGTTCACCACATCCAGAGCCGCATTCAGGGCGGCGGCAAACTCGTAACGGGTGAGCGATCGAT
>NZ_RAWI01000897.1 GCF_003612125.1 Corallococcus praedator | reverse complement strand
CCCCATGGGCACGCGCCATGCATCAGGAGCTGGAGCGCTTTGCGCGGCACGAGAACGTGCGCTTCGGCGTGTACGTGCACGACCTCGCCACCGGCCAGCGCATGTCTTTTCACGGCGACGAGCGCTGGTACCTGGCATCGTCGGTGAAGGTGCCGGTGGCCATCGCCGTGCTGCGCGCGGTGGAGCGAGGCGATTTCGCACTGGAGACTCCGCTGACCCTGCGCGCGGGCGACTACGTGGACGGCGCCGGTACCACCAACCGCCAGCCCGTGGGCGCGGCCCTCACGGTGCGCTGGCTGCTGGAGCAGATGGTCATCTACAGCGACAACACGGCCAGCGACATGCTCATCGGCCTGGTCGGCATCCGCGAGGTGAACGCCGTCACGCAGTTGCTGGTGCCCGAGGGGCTGGAGCGCATCACCACGCTGGCCGACGTGCGCCGGCACGCCTACGGACAACTCACGCCCGAGGCCGACCAT
>NZ_RAWI01000896.1 GCF_003612125.1 Corallococcus praedator | reverse complement strand
GGTGCGGAGCGCCTGCACGGACAGGTTGCCCAGGACGATGAGGATGGAGTCGGGACCGCGGTCCGACAGGAGTCCCGGGACAACAAGGTCCCCGCCGACGACCAGCGTGCCCTCCACCGCGAAGTTCCCCGAAGTCTTCAGGTCTCCCGGGATGAAGACGCTCTCTTCCGAAGCCACGCCGGATGCCCGCAGGGTGGGGGCTGCTGTCCCGATGCATTGGGTGGCCACCCGGGCGAGTGCATAGAGGTGCCAGGGCGCGGCGCCTTGCTGTCTTGCCTGGGCGAAGAGTTCCTCGAAACCCGCGGCTGACGGCAGACGCCAGGGGGCCAGGCGCTCCGTGTCCCCATCCTCGAAGAGGGGATCCAGGGCAAGCCGTGGAAGAAGGGCATCGAATGCCGTCGCGAATGCAGAGCGGTCGATTTGCGTCATCCGCCGCACCCTATGCTGCGGCGGCCCCCTTCGGCCCCTCTGCACCCTCC
>NZ_RAWI01000895.1 GCF_003612125.1 Corallococcus praedator | reverse complement strand
GCACCAAGAACTGCACGGCTTTCGCCACGCCCGCCTCAGAATTTCCGGTCGCCACCAAGACGGGAACGCGATTTTCTGCCGTCGTTGTCAGGACGAGAACACCCGCATCATCGGGAATCGGGCGCTTTTGGGCGTCAAGCAGCTTGCCGTTCTCAAGGTCGAGGGGCAAGTTGAGATTGGCGATCGCGCTTTGAGTTTTAGGCGTCCCGATCACGATTAGCCGCTCATTTTCCTTGACGTCTCCGGGCTGCGTGACCAAGCGCGTTTCCATTGCTCGATAGTCCGCGACCCGACCGAGCGAAGCTTGATAGCGGGCGGCGGCGGTTAGCCAGGGTTCATCGATCGCCTGGGGCTGAAGGTACGCAATTCGATTTGCCTCCAGACTCAAATCGTCAAAAATCGGATACGGATACTGGCTGAAATTTAAGGGAACCGCCTGCGGCTGAAAATCAAAGACCAGCTTTGAATCTGGCAAAACT
>NZ_RAWI01000894.1 GCF_003612125.1 Corallococcus praedator | reverse complement strand
GGCTACATCCGCAAACAAACGCTGACGAATGAAGAGCGCTACATCACCGGAGAATTGAAAGACCGCGAAAGCACGATTCTCCACGCTCGTCATGATTTGGGTCAGCTAGAGTACGACATTTTCGGCAGCTTGCGCGAACAGGTCGGCCAACATGCCGACGAGATTCGGATTTTGGCACAGGCGATCGCCTCCGTTGATGTCCTTTGCGCGTTCGCTGAAATTGCCGTCTACCGAGGCTACTGCCGTCCGCAAATTGTGGCGACGCGAGAATTGGCGATCGAGTCCGGTCGTCACCCCGTCGTCGAGCAGTCTCTACCGTCTGGCTTCTTCGTCCCCAACTCGGTCGAACTTGCCAGCCAAAATCTACCAGATTTGATCATTCTCACGGGGCCAAACGCCAGCGGCAAAAGCTGCTATCTCAGACAAGTCGGACTGATTCAGCTTCTCGCGCAGGTTGGCAGCTTCACTCCAGCTACGAG
>NZ_RAWI01000893.1 GCF_003612125.1 Corallococcus praedator | reverse complement strand
ATATACGTCCAGTCAAACACGAGTACTAATTGAAGTTATTCTTCATCCGCAAACCTCGTCGAATACGTGATGGCTTGTTGCGCTACCACTTGAAAGAATGTGAATGAGAGTCATGTTTCATGTCGTATAGAGTCCAGAAGTCCTCACGCCGGAGCTGGAGACATCGATCGCCAACGCATCTGCATGGGCCCAAGTAATCCCGACTGGTCGGACGAAGCCTGGCAGCAACGTCGGAGCTCTTGTGCTTGAGTCCTTTTCGAGCATCAAGGAAAACATCAACAAGCTAGAAGAAAAGCTGCATGCAGAAGCAAAGGCACGAGAAGAATCCGATATGGTACTGGCGCAGAACATTGCCAAGCTGAATAACTTGCTTGTTGAAAACGGCATCCTCCGGCAGGAAAACAGCAGGATTCCTTCGCTGATGGCGCTCAGGCCCGCTTCGCTGCACGACGCAAACTCGGTTCTATACAATTGCACTG
>NZ_RAWI01000892.1 GCF_003612125.1 Corallococcus praedator | reverse complement strand
TCCTTGAAGAACTCGAGAAGCGGCGCGAGGACGCCCGCGTGGGCGGCGGAGAGCGGCGGATCGCGTCACAGCACGCCAAGGGCAAGCTCACCGCGCGCGAACGCATCGACCTGTTGCTCGACGAGGGCTCCTTCGAGGAGTTCGACATGTTCGTCGAGCCCCGGAGCAACGACTTCGACAAGGGCGAGGCCAAGATTCCCGGCGACGGCGTGGTCACCGGCTGGGGCCGCATCAACGGCCGCCTGATCTTCGTCTTCTCCAAGGATTTCACGGTGTTCGGCGGCTCCCTTTCCGGCGCCCACGCCCAGAAGATCCTCAAGGTCCAGCGCCAGGCCTTGAAGATGGGGGCCCCGATCATCGGCCTCTTCGACGCCGGCGGCGCGCGCATCCAGGAAGGCGTCGAGAGCCTGGCGGGCTATGCCGACATCTTCCTGGAGAACACCCTGGCCTCGGGCGTCATCCCGCAGATCTCCGTCATCA
>NZ_RAWI01000891.1 GCF_003612125.1 Corallococcus praedator | reverse complement strand
ACTCTACAGTGCGGCCAAATTCACTCGCGGAATTTTTGCCGAGTTGATAGGCGATCGGGTCGAACGGCGATCGCTAATTTTTGCAATAATGTCTGGGTAATTGTTTGGGTTGGACATGGCCGCAAAAATTCCCGTTACGATCGTTACTGGCTTCTTGGGCAGCGGCAAAACCACGCTGATTCGCCATCTGTTGCAGAATAATCAAGGTCGCCGCATCGCCGTTTTGGTCAACGAATTTGGCGAACTGGGAATCGACGGCGATCTGCTGCGATCGTGTCAGGTTTGCCCCGAAGATGAGCCGGATGCAAACGTGGTCGAGCTGACGAACGGCTGCTTGTGCTGCACGGTGCAGGAAGAATTTTTGCCCTCGATGCTGGAGTTGCTGAAGCGGCGCGATCGCATTGACTGCATTTTGATCGAAACTTCTGGCCTCGCTTTGCCCAAACCGCTCGTCAAAGCGTTCCACTGGCCGGAAATTCGC
>NZ_RAWI01000890.1 GCF_003612125.1 Corallococcus praedator | reverse complement strand
CCATCGTCGCCTCCAACAGCGTCTTCTCTTCGATCGAGGGCGCATTCGCCGCCAACGACGACGTCGGCAAGGTCGCCACGATCATCCAACAGAGTTACTGAGAAGCGATCACGGGCGAAGGGTCTGCGCAGTCCGAGAGGCGCAACGCGAAGCGCAGTCGCTCGCCCCCGTTGTGTGAAGTCGTGCCGTCGACGGTGAGGCCCAGCGCGGTCGCGACGCGGACCGAGGGAAGGTTGTCCTCACGGATGACCGCGAGCACGACGGCAGAGGCATCGCGGGCAGCGACGGCCTCGATCGCCGCTGCCCCGGCCTCACGCGCGAACCCTTTGCCCCATGCGACGGGCCGAAAGCGGTAGTAGAGGTTGTACGCGGCGTGGCCGGCATCGACGACGCCGGAGAGGCGCACCCCCGCCACCCCGATCGCGGGCTCGCCACACGCCTGGGACACCATCCAGTAGCCGATCCCGTCGCGGTCCCAGTC
>NZ_RAWI01000088.1 GCF_003612125.1 Corallococcus praedator | reverse complement strand
GTCCCGTCCCGAGGGCGGGGGCGGGCATCCACGGCGCGACGACGGCCCGCGTCCAAGTGTCCGCCAGAGGAAGGATGCGTGGATTGTGGCGCGCCCGCGAGCCAAGGCATTCGCCGCGATCACGGAGGGGCGCTTGTCAGGGCGCACATCCCCTGGCCTCATGGGCGCGGCCGGGAACCGACTTCACGTACGACGAGCTCCACCGACCATGACCGTAGGCCCATGCCCGTAGGAAAGAGGAGCGAGCCCTGGCGCTTCGTGGGGATGGCGCTGGTGCTGGCCTTCCTGCTGCCGGCCCTTCCCGCGCGCGCGGTGCCACCCGCCGCAACTCCCGCCGTGGGCGAAGAGCGCCCCGGCAGTGAGCGCCTGGGCGACACGCTGGACGCGGGCCTGCCCGTCACGGAGGAGAACCTCACCACCGGCTCCGCCCCCCGGGGCATGGACGCGCCGTGGACCGAAGGGCAGGGCACGTCCGCGGACGGCGGCGCCGGCACCGTGGCGAAGGAGGCGGAGCTGCAGCGCACCGACGCGGGCTGGGCGGTGGAGGCCGGGGCCGCCCCCGACGGTGGGCCGGCGCTGGCCGCCTTCGTGCCGCCCGCGCTGGTGGGGGACTCCCCCGCGCCGTACCCGCCGCTCCTGGTGGGCGAGGGCGTGGCCGGCACGGTGAAGCTGGAGCTGCTGGTGGACGAAGCCGGTGAGGTGGACACCGCCACGCTGGTGGAGGGCGTGCACCCGCTGCTCAACGAGGCGGCACTGCACGCGGCGCCCCGCTTGCGCTTCTCCCCGGCGCTGATGGAGGGCAAGCCCGTCGCGGTGCGCCTGTTCTTCGAGTACCGCTTCGAGGCCCCCCTGCCGGTGGCCACCGGCGCGGACGGCGGCACCGAAGGCACTCAGCTGAAGGGCCCCATCACCCTCAAGGGTCTGGTGCGCGCCAAGGGCAACCGCAAGCCGCTCATCGGGGCGACGCTGGTGTCGGACGCGGCGCCGGACTTCCCGGTGCAGACGGATGAGAACGGCCGCTTCGAGGCGCGCTTCCCCACGGGGGGACAGGCGGTGCGCGTGTTCGCCCCGGGCCACAAACCCGGCCTGTACCGCGAGGCCCTGAAGAGCACCGAGTCGCTGGAGGTCGTCTACGGCCTGGAGCCGCTGGTGCTCAACCCGTACGAGACGGTGGTGCGAGGCGACCGCGAGCGCACCGAGGTCAGCCGCATCACCCTGCACGACGCGGAGCTGCGCGAGGTGCCCGGCACCATGGGCGACCCCTTCCGCGTGGTCATGCTGCTGCCGGGCGTGGGCAGCATGCTGTCCGGCGTGGCCTACCCGGTGGTGCGCGGCAGCCAGCCCGCGTCCACGGGCTATTTCCTGGATGGCATCCGCATCCCCATCCTCTTCCACCTGTTCCTGGGCCCCGCGGTCATCCACCCGGACTTCCTGGACGCCATCGACTTCTATCCGGGCACGCCGCCGCCGCAGTACGGCCGGCTGATGGGGGGCGCCATCGACGGGCGCCTCACCCGGCCGCGCGATGACCGGGTGCACGGCAGCGCGTACGCGGACTTCATCAACGCGGGCTTCTTCATTGAAACGCCCTTCAAGTCCACCGGCACCAACGTCAGCCTCGCGGGACGCTATTCCTATACACCGTGGATCATCGCGCTGGCGGCCAACAGCCTCCAGGACCCCGCGCCGCCGGGCCGCACCAACCCCAAGGTGGTGCTCGACTTCTGGGATTACCAGGCGCGCGTGGAGCAGGACGTGGGCAAGGGCAAGCTGCGGCTGTTTGCCTTTGGCTCGTCGGACACCTTCGGTTCCGAGGCGCAGGACGCGCAAGGCGACACCGCGCTGCAATCCATCATCTTCCACCGCGTGGACCTGCGGGGCCGCTACCCGGTGGGCAAGGGCGAGTTCGAGGTGGGCGGCACGTGGGGCCTGGACCGCTTCTCCGTCGTGTCACGCGGGCCGGACAACGGCGATGAAATCTACATCGACCAGAGCACGCTGTCGGGGCGCGTGGGCTACAGCGTGCCCTTGTCGGAGCGTCTGTTGTTGCGCGCTGGCGCGGACGTGGACCACAAGCGCGCCATCGTGGACCTCATCAGCGTGGAGGGCGGCGAGGAGGTGGAGGAGGACAGCATCCACGCGCCCGTGGCGCTGGCCACCTTCGCGGGCGCCTACGCGGAGGCGGTGTGGACGCCGAACCCGAAGTGGACGGTGGTGCCCGGCCTGCGCCTGGACAGCTACCACCTGTCCGGCGGGTTCGACCACAAGGTCCTGGAGCCGCGCCTCACCGTGCGCCACAAGCTCACCGACACCGTGTCGCTCAAGGGCGGCGCGGGCATCTTCCACCAGCCGCCCACCACCCTCATCAGCCTGCCGGTGGTGGACGTGGGCAGTCTGTTGTTGGGCCTCCAGGAGGGCGTCCAGATGTCCGTGGGCGCGGAATGGAAGGCCTTCAGCAAGTGGGAGGTGGGGCTGGATTTCTATGTGAACCCCCTGCTGCGCACCATCGAGCTGACGCCCTTCTCCGACGAGGGCCTGGGCGACGATCTGGGCCCCGGCGAGCCTTCCGAGCCTGGCGAGCCCGACCTGCCCGGCGGTGGCGTCACCCAGAACGGCTTCCGCCGGGTGCGTGCCCGGCAGATCAACGTGGATGAGCCTCCCGTCAGCCGCGACGACTGGGACCTGCCGGACTTCGAGAGCCACGGGTTGGCGTACGGCATGGAGCTGCTCATCCGCTACCCGCTGGGGAACAACTGGTTCGGGTGGCTGTCCTACAGCCTGCAGCGCAGCACGCGGCGCACCACCTTCTTCCGCTACGACTCCACGGGGAAGGCCATCTCCGAGGACAAGGCCGACCTGCCCTTCGCCTTCGACCAGACACACATCCTGAACCTGGTGGTCAGTCACAAGTTCTCCAACAACATCACCCTGGGGGGCGTGCTCCACTTCAACACCGGACGTCCCGAGTACGGCACCCTGGGCAGCCAGACGATGCGCGAGGGCACCGACAGCGACGGCCGCCCCGCGTGGGTGAGGGTGGACAGGGACGCCGTGGACCGGCTGCCGCCCTTCTTCCGCTTCGATGTGCGCGTGTCCAAGGCCTGGGCCTACGAGACCTTCACCCTGGAGGCCTACCTGGACATGCTCAACGTCACCCTCAACCAGGAGACCCTGGGCTTCGAATACGAGGGCGGAGGCTTCAGCCGGCAGCCCTTGACCAAGAATTCCGTGGGGTTACCCATCGCCCTGCCCATCATCGGCGTCAAAGGGCGGTACTGAACCGCCCTGGCAGGTAGGCCCAGTGCTCAGGGGTGAGCATTTTTTCGCCCACCCTGCACTCCAGGGCCGATCCTCCAGTGCCCAAATGTGTCAGTATTCCGCGAGACGCGGGTTATTCACGCCTGCCTGGCACCGTCGCCGAGGGCAGGGGCAAGGCCCGAAGCGTCGGGGGGAGTACGATGATGGGTTTGTCCTGGGGGCCGGGAATGGCCTCGGCGTGGGAATTGCCCGCCGACAACGAGACGCCCTGCATCCTCCTGGAGCCCTTGCATGGGGAGACGGGCGAGGTGCTCGACTTCCGGTGGACGTCCATGAACGTCCCCGCCGAGGGCTGGGTGCGTTCCCTGGAGCTGGGCCGGCATCTGTCATTGTGGATGCTGGAAGGTGTCGCGCTGGTGGACGTGATGGCGTGCGCGCGGGTGCTCCTGCGCGGCGTGCCGCACGTGGGCCAGGTGCCGGGGGACGTGGCGGGGCGCCAGTACGTGGTGGTGCGCCACGGTGAGGGGCTCGCGCTGTGGCTGTTGCCGCGCGACGAGGGACGCGCGTCCGACGCGCAGCAGGCGGCCCGGGAGCGCAACGCCCGGCGCGAGGTGGAGGAGGCGCTGGCGCGCACGGAGCAGACGGTGAGCGCGCTGCGCGAGGCGGAGGAGCGCTACCGGCTGGCGACGCGGGCCACGCACGACGTGCTGTGGGACTGGCACTTCGGCACCGACCGCGTGCGGTGGGACCCGGGCACGGGGGACGCGTTCGGCCACGCCACGGCGGTGTTGGATCATCAGTTGGGCTGGTGGGGCGCGCGCGTGCACGACGACGATCGCGAGCGGGTGGTGGACAAGCTGGTGGACTTCGTCGCGTCCACCGGAGACGTCTGGAAGGACGAGTACCGGTTCCAGCGCGCGGACGGGAGCTGGGCGCACGTGCTGGACCGGGGCGTGCTGGCGCGCGATGACGAAGGGCGCCCGGTGCGGATGATTGGTTCGATGATGGACGTCACCGAGCGCACGCGCGAGCTGGCGTCCATGGTGGAGGAGGCGCGCTTCCGCGAGCGCTTCATCGGCATCCTGGGGCATGACCTGCGCAATCCACTCAACGCCATCGTGCTGTCGGCGCGGGCGCAGAAGCGGCGCGGACCGCTGGAGTGCACGCCGGAGCAGCACCGGCAGCACGCGCAGCGCATCGAGTCCTCCGCGACGCGCATGGGGAACATGATCGCGGACCTGTTGGATTTGACGCGGGCCCGGCTGGCCGGCGGCATTCCCCTGCGCAAGGGCCCCACGGACCTGGGGGTGGTGTGTCAGCAGGTGGTGGACGAATTGTCGGCGGCCTACCCGGAGCGCGCCATCGCGGTGGACGTGGATGGGAAGGCCGAAGGCGAGTGGGACGCGGAGCGGCTGGCGCAGGTGTTGAGCAATCTGGTGGGCAACGCACTGGAGCACGGGACGCCGGAGGCGCCGGTGTTCCTGCGCTGCTGGGCCAAGGGCGAGCACCAGGTGCTGGAGGTGCAGAACCCCGGCACGCCCATCCCCGAGGAGCTGCGCGAGCGGCTCTTCGACCCTTTTCGCCAGGGTGAAGGGGAGCGGGAACAGAGCCGGCGCAATGCGGGGTTGGGACTGGGGCTGTTCATCGTGAAGGAGATCGTCCAGGCGCACGGGGGCACCGTGGAGGTGGCTTCGTCGGAGAAGGACGGCACCACGTTCACGGTGAAGCTGCCCCGGCCGCCGCGTCCGAAGGCAAAGGCGAAGGCGTCGCGAGGTCGCACGCGAACCGCCTGAGCTTTTGGAAGGGGTGAGCGTTCACCGCCATGCGGTGAACGGGTGAGCGTCCTTTGTCACACGCACTGCGTGTTGGGCGAAGGACCGAAGGGGATGGGTCGGGAGTGCAGGGGCACTGCTCGCTTCGCGGAGGCGCGTTTACCGGTTGATCAGGCCGTACGGCTCGTGCGGCCACCCACGCGGAGGCAGTCCCCATGCACGTCAGTCCCCCTCGCATCCCCTCGTCCCGGTCGTCTTGCTGGCTGTCCCTGGTGCTCGCCACCGCGCTGACCGGTTGTGGTGCGCCGCTGGCGGCGGACGAGCAGGCTGCTGTCCCCACGCAGGCCTCGGACGCGCTCGCCTCCACGAATGGGCTCTCCACCAATGGCTTGTCGACCAATGGCTTGTCGACCAATGGCCTGTCCACCAATGGCTTGTCAACGAATGGCCTGTCCACCAATGGCTTGTCCACGAATGGGTTCCGCACGTGGTTCACGGCGGACCCGGCGTCGGCGGACATGGTGATGCGCTACGTGGTGCAGTGCTCGATGGCGGCGGGGAATCAGCTGACGTACCAGTCGCCCACGACGGGGGCGAACTACACGTGGAAGGGGAGTCTGGGATTGGCGCCGGGCTGGGCGGGGGGCGCGCCGGCGACGGTGGCGGAGCAGCAGGTGGTGAGCGCGTGCCTGGCGGCGCATGCGAACAAGTACGGCGTGCACGTGGACATCTCCGTGCTGGGGCGCGACGCGGTGGGCGGGACGGTGCCGTACACGACGGACGAGCTGAGCACCTACGCCGAGCCCGAGGCGTGCTTCTTCGGCAACCTCTTCACAGGAGAGGGCGCCTTCGCGGCCAATGACGGCGCCTACCTGGACTACGACGAGAGCACGGTGCGCACCTGCGGCCTGTCGTCCTGGAGCGAGACGACGACGTGCACGCCGATGAAGCACGTGGGCGCGTGCCGCTACTACTGCACGCTGGACGCCACGCGGACCTACTACACGCGGTGCACGTACAACGGCGTGACGTACCGGCCCATCACCACGCGCATGCTGTCCCAGGACATCTACCGGTGCGGCGACAACGTCTGCCAGCTCACGGAGAAGTGCGGCACCAGCAATACGCCGAACAGCTGCGCGGCGGACTGCGGTCCCTGCCAGTAATCGCCAGGGAGACTGTCTGTCTATGCGGGGAGGGGCCGCCCAGCGCGAAGCCGGAAGCGCGTGACGAGGTCCCCCCACCAACGACCCATCATCCCGACGGTGGCCGGGCCATCCATGCCATGGCGGGCGGGGTGGTCCATGCGGATGGAATCCCAGCCGCGGTGTTCGAGCACGACGCGGGTGCCTCCGAAAGAGGGCTCGAAGCGGACCTCCACCTCCGTGATTTCGTCCGGGGCGAAGTTGCTGGCGCGCCATTGGAAGACGAGCCGCGCGCCGGGTTCCCAGACGAGCACGCGGCCGACTTCAAAGACTTCCGTCTCCGAGGACTCCAGCAGGCGGCCGCCGGGGCCGGGAGGCTCGAAGCGCAGGCTGCTGTTGGACGCATGAAAGGCCCGGTTGCGCGGGCCCTTGCTCCACCAGACGTCGGTCTCCTGGGTGAAGACCTCGAAGGCGTCCAGCGGGGACACGGCGACGAAGGTGGTGACGCGGGCACGGTCGGCGGACGGCATCATGACTTGCGGCCTCCCGAGGTTCCGGGGCCCTTCGTTCCCCGGGTGCGTTCCGCGTGGGCCTTGAAGGCGCCCAGCTGGTCCTCCCAGAAGGACTCCACCTCGTCCAGCCAGCCGCGCAGGGCGGCGAAGGGCTCCGGGCGCAGGCGGTAGACGCGCACGCGGGCGTCGTCCGCGTCGATGTTCTCCTCCACCAGCCCCGTCTGGCGCAGCACGCGCAGGTGGCGCGACATGGCGGGGGGACTCATGTCGAAGGCGGCGGCCAGCTCCCCCGCGGGGTGGGGCCGCTGGCGCAGGCGGTCCACGACGCCCCGGCGCGTGGGGTCGGCGAGGGCGGAGAGGGTGCGGTCCAACGCGGACGGGGTGGCCATGGTTGGGATTACACCGGCCCCGTGACGCGCTGGGTGAACCACCAGCGGTGGCCTTCGGGGTCGGTGGCGCCATAGGAGCGATTGGTGCCCCAGTCGTCGCCGTAGTTCTTCGTCTCGGGCTCCAGGAAGATGGTGGCCCCGGCGGCGCGGGCCTGCGCGCAGTGGGCGTCCACGTCGTCCACGTGGACCATCAGGTACTGGGTGTTCATGCCCTGGTGCTGCTTGGGGCTCGCGTGGAAGGAGCGCTTCTGGGTGGAGCCCACCATGATGACGCCGTCGCCGTAGACGAGCTCCGAGTGCTCGATGGTGTTGCCCGCCCCTTCGACCTTGAGGCGCGTCTGGAAGCCGAAGACGCGCTCCAGCCAGTCGATGGCGGCGGGCGCGTCCTCATAGAAGATGCCGGAACAGATGCGAGGCCAGCCTTCGGGGAGCGGTTTCATGGCGGTCACTCCGGTGGGAAAGTCGTTAACGATAGGGTGAATGATTAATCCTATCGTTAACTTTTGTCAACCCCGGTCCGGACGGCCTAGAACGGCCTGGGGGTTCCGCCCGTGCGGGGCTGGGGCCGCAGGTTGAGCGAGGGCCCGGTGGACGCTTCCTGCGGGCCCAGGATGGCGGGCAGCGAGGGGGAGATCTTTCCCACGTAGAGCAGGCCCTGGAAGCCTTCGCTGGCGGGCACGTCGAGCCGCCGGATGTGCGGGCTGAGTCCCTCGCGGGCGGCCACCTTGGGCGAAGGCGTGGCGCCCACGAGGCCGCAGGCGAGCTTTCCGTTCCGGTCCAGGTCGCAGCCCCAGCGCGTGCCCTGCGCGTAGCTCATCTCCAGCACCACGAGCGACGGATAGTCCTTCATCAGGTGCGCCATGGGCGTGAAGCCCTGGTCCCACTCCGTGCCCTTCGCGATGCGCGTGTGCGTGTTGCCGGACAGCACGATGTGGACTTCATTCGGCTGTGCGGTCCGGCGCTCGGTCCACAGCTTCGCCTGGGCCGCGTCGCGCTCGCTGCCGCGCAGCAGGTCCGTGTCGTAGGCCACCAGCGTCACGCGCTGCCCCGCAGTGCGCAGCGCGCGCACCCGGTCGATGAGCTCCATGATGGCGCGGCTGCTGCGGCCGTCCTGGTAGGGACGCGACCAGAAGCGCCCTTCCAGCAGCGCGTCCTGGTCCGCCGGGGCGCCGGGGCTCGCCAGGTACGCGTCGATGCGCGCCTGCTCCGTGTCCGGGATGGACAGGCCGAGCACGACCGCGAGCCCCGTCTGCGCGGCCTGACACACCACGTGGCCCACCGTCCGGGGCGCTTCGTTGGAACCCAACTGCTCGCCGATGAGCAGCGTCAGGCCCGGGTGCAGCAATCCCGGCAGGCCCTGCACGGTCTCGGTGCACGGTCCCTCCGCCCTGGCCTCTTCCTTCCAGCCCTCCAGGTAGAAGTCCGAATCCCTCACCGCGGTGGGGCGCTTCTCCTGTGCGATGTTGCCGCTGACGACCTCGACGGAGGGCGCGGACTCCAGCCGCAGCGTGAGCGCCTGCTCCAGGTCCAGGTCGCGGATGCCGTGCTGGACGCCGCGCAGCATGGCCAGCCGCTTCTCGTCGTTGCTGTTCGGCCTCAGGTTCACTTCCTGAACGAAGGCGTCCGAGTAGTGCTCGGCCCACTGGGAGGACACCTTCCACCAATGCTTGCGCCACTCGACGTCGTTGGTCGCCGTCTCATGCGCCATCCGGAAGATGCGGACCACGGACTGGCGCGGGCTCAGGACGATGCCCGTCACCAGGTAGCGCGAATAGGTGTCAATCCTGCCGTGGGTCTTGTCGGGCGACTTCCACTCGGTGACAAGCTGGGTCGGGTCCTCGGTCTGCTCGAAGGAGTAGCCCTTCGCTTCCAGGAGCTGGCGCGTGACGTCCAGGGCCTCCGCCAGCGGCTTCTGGAAGACGTGCTCGTACTTGGGCAGCTCCGAATCGGACCCACGCTGTGAATGGGCGCAGCCCACGGACATCAAGGTCACGGCGACGAGAATCCAACGACTGTTCATCAGCTCTCCCGGAGCTAGAGATGGATGCCCCCGTCCCAGGGGGGACATGAGGTCCAACGCCACGGAAATGGCGCCATATCGCCGCTTCGGGAGGATTTATTCCGGGGCGCCGTGTCAGCGCGACGGCGGGTATTTCTGGAGTTTGCGCTGGAGCGAGCGCCGGTGGATGCCCAGCTTGCGCGCGGCCTCGGAGATGTTGCCCGCGCTGTCCGCGAGCACGCGATGGATGTGCTCCCACTCCGCCCGCGCCAATGACGGCGCCTGGAGCGTCTCCGGCGCGGCCACGGACGGCTCCTCCGCCGCCCGGGCGAACGCGGCCAGGATGTCGTCCGCGTCCGCGGGCTTCGGCAGGTAGTTCACCGCCCCCAACCGGATGGCGTCCACCGTGGTGGAGATGCTGCCGTAGCCCGTCAGCACGATGATGCGCGTGGACGCGTCCACCGCCAGCAGGTCCCTCACCAGCTCCAGCCCGCTGTGTCCCGGCATCCGCAGGTCCACCACCGCGTACTCCGGTGACTCGCGCCCCGCCGCCGCCATCGCCTCCTCGTGGTGGCCCGCCGTCGTCACGTCCCAGCCGCGCTCGCGGAAGGCCCGGGCCAGCCGCTCGCGCAGCGTCGCGTCGTCGTCCACCAGCAACAGGCTGGGGCGGTGGTCCACCACGGTCGTGCTCACGCCGCCGCCTCCTGCGCGCTCGCGGCCGGCAGGCTCAAGCCCACCGTGGTGCCTTCCCCTGGCTTCGAGCGCAATTCCAGCGACCCGCCCAACTGCTCCGCCAGGGTGCGCGCCAGGAACAACCCCAGCCCCATGCCCTCGCCCGGCGCCTTTGTCGTGAAGAAGGGCTCCCCGGCGCGCGCCAGCACCGCGTCCGGCATCCCCTGGCCCTCGTCGCGCACCTCCAGCCGCGCGCCCGGGCCTTGGGCCCGCGCGCTCAAGGTCACGGGCCGGTTGCCCGGCGTGGCCTGCAACGCGTTCTTCACCAGCCCCCGCAGCACCCGCGCCAGCGCCCGGGGAGGCCCGTGCACCCGGTAGACCTTCAGCGCTTCGGGCAGCTCCACCCGCACGCGCTCGCGGCCGGACAGCTCCGACAGCGTCTCCTCCACCAGCCGCTCCAGCGGGATGGGGTGGAAGGGTTCGCCCGTCGTCTGGCCCGCGTCCGCGGACATCTGCACCAGCACGTCCCGGCACCGGTCCACCTGCTGGCGGATGAGCCGCAGGTCCTCGCGCACCGACTCGGAGGGGCTGGACGCGGCGAGCGCCCGCTCCAGCTCCTTCGCCACCACCGCGATGGTGGACAGCGGCGTGGACAGCTCATGCGCCGCGCCCGCTGCCAGCGTCGCCAGCGAGGCCACCTTCTCCTGCCGCGCGTGCCGGGCCCGCGTCTGCGCCAATTCCTGCTCACGCTCCGCCAGCGCCCGCGTCACGCGTTGAATGAAATACACGATGAAGCCCGCAGCCACCGCGAACGCCACCCACATGCCGCTCAAATGCAGACGCATCAACTCCGCGTGGTCCGGCCGCGCCAGCCCCGGCAGCGTCACGTCCTGCAACACGAACAGCGAACCGAACGCCAGCAGGGTGAACACCAGCATCGCCCACGTCCGGCGCGCGGGCAGCAGCACCGTGCCCAGCGCCACGTTCACCAGGTACAGCGTCGTGAAGGGGTTGTGCGTCCCGCCGCTCAGCGCGAGCAGCCCCGTGAGCACCAGCGTGTCCCAGAGCATCAGCCCGAAGATGGCCGCTTCCGCCACCGGCCGCGCCCGGGACAGGCCCGCTCTCACCGCCGCGTTCGTCAGCGCCTCCACCGCGAGCAGCACCACCAGCGCTGTCACCGGCAGGGCCAGCTTCAGGCCCCACGCCGCCACCGCCACCAGCACGGCCTGCCCCACGAGCACGCCCCAGCGCAGCCGCAACAGCCACACCAGGTTGATGCGGGCCCGGGGCGAGGGTTCGGAAGGAAGGGGCGACGCGGGCGGCGGGGTCGTCATGGCGCGACGGAGGACATCGCCACGGAGCGGGCCACCGTGTCCAGCACGGCCGCCGCCGCTCCCTGCGACTCCAGGTCCACGTTCGCGAGCCACGTGTCCCAGGCGAGCACGAAGGTGCGCTCGGCGGTGGGCTCCTCCTCCGACAACGTCAGCCCGTCCAGCACCACCTCCACCGACGCGATGTTCGACGTGACCAGGCGGAAGGGCTGGGGCTCGCCTCCTCCCGCCGGCACCCGCGTCCCCTCCAGCCACAGCGTGCGGCCCACCATGTCCACGCCGCTGTCCGCCGCCGCCCGCAGGCCCTCCGCGTCCGTGTCCGCCGGCTCGAAGGTGAGCCGCGCCCGGCAATAGCGCCCCGGCGCGGGCCGCAGCGTGCCCAGCGTCAGCACGTTCCCATCCGGCCGCTCCAGCCCGCTGACATGCGGCGTGCCCAGAAGCCGCGGCGACCCCGCCGAGTGCGCGTGCGCGGTGCCCAGGGGAGACACCGCCCGCAGCAGACGCCAGCCCAGGGCCTCCTCGCACGGCTTCAACTCCACGCTGCCCAGCGTCACGTAGCCGCGCGTCAGCGTGAGCGTCTGTCCATCCGTCCGGGTGAGGGAGCGTCCACCGCCGGAGGCCTCCACGCCGTGCGAGGTGGCCCGGTGCTCCAGGCCCAGCGTGACGTGCACGCCGTCCAGCCGCTCACCACAAGCGCCCAGGCCGCACAGGGCCCCGAGCAACACGACGCCTGACACGAAACGCGAGGACAATGGCATCACAGGTCGTACGCGAGCGAGAGCTGCGCGATGGGCGTGGACGTCACCCGGCGCAGTTGGTTGACGACCGGGACGCGCACCCCGGCCTGCACCACCACGTCCATGCCCGGGCTGAAGAGCACGTCCGGCGACACATAGGCGATGAAGCCTCCGCCGTTCTCCTCGGAGACGCCGGCGGTGTCGGCCGCGCGCTCCGCCCGGCTGTCCAATCCCAGACGCACCGCCCAGCGCGTCGAGGGCTGGTACTGCGCTCCCACCGACGTGCGCACCGACGCGCCCAGCCGGAAGTCCTCGCGCCCGCGCGTGGGCAGGAAGCCCAGGACGCTGGCCATGAACGACCACGACCCCCGGAAGCCCTGCCACGCCAGCCCCGCCATGGGGTCCACCGAGCCGCTGCCCGGCTGCGCATCCAGCCCCAGCGCCGTGCCGTCCCGCGCCATCAGCCGGGGACCCGTGGGCAGCTTCACCCCGCCCACCACGCTCAAGAGGTGGTCCGGCGAGAAGTCCTTGTCCTTCCACACGAACGCCTTCGCGCTCACGTCGATGTCGCCCAGGCCCCAGCCGCGCTCGCGCGCCAGGCTCACGTCCCGCACCTCACGCGCCTGGAGCGGCAGGTTCACCGCCAGCACCAGCCAGGGCCGGGGTGCGTACGCCACCGCCACGTCCATGCGCAGTTCGCGCAGCCGCTGCGCGTCCAGGTTCTGCTGGCCCTCGGTGTGTCCCCACGCGCGCAGCATGGTGGACAGCCGCAGGCGCCCTTCGAAGGGCTGCTCGCCGCCCATGGACGTGAGCGTGGGGTCTCCGCACGCGCAGCTCGCGCAGGCCCACGCCCGCGAGGCGGGGATGAGGAGCGCGGCGCACAGGACGGCCAGGGCCAGGGGCGAGGGGGTTCTCAAGGCGTGGCCACCCTAACGCCCCCCTGTCCCGGGAAACTGCGGCGAGTTGTCGCAGCCCGCCGGTGCGTCGTCCTGGAGACGCACCGACTGTCCTCCCGTCCAGGGGGCCGCCAGGGGAGCAGGGGCTGCCTGTCCGCCCGCCCATCCGTGCACAAGTAGAGAATGACACCGGCCCGTCCACGTTGATGGGGGAGAGGCTAGACGCACGGAGGTCATCCATGGGGTTGCTCGCGCCGCTGGGCCGGCTGCTGTTTTCGGTCATCTTCATCACCAGCGGCCTGAATCACTTCTTCCAGCTCCAGGCCCTGACGGCCTACGCGCAGGCGTCCGGGGTGCCCGACCCGCGCCTCGCGGTGCTGGTGTCCGGCGGGGTGCTGGTGGTGGGAGGCCTGTGCGTGCTCCTGGGCGTGTTCGCCCGGCTGGGCGCGGCCATGCTCGCCGTCTTCCTCCTGGCCTCCGCCTTCATGGTCCATCACTTCTGGCGGATGGAGGACCCGGTGCAGGCGCAGAACAACCTCATCCACTTCATGAAGAACCTCTCCATGGCGGGGGGCGCGCTGCTCATCGTCTACTTCGGGCCTGGCCCCTTCAGCCTGTCGCGCAAGAAGCGCGAGACGTCGCTGGGCGGCATGAAGCTGGGCGCGCCGCTGCGCTGACATGCGAAAGCCCCCCGCTCCCGACTTGCGGGGGCGAGGGGCCTGGGTGCTTCAGATGCCTGCTGTGGATCAGGGCGCGCCGACGTGGGCGGCCGCGGAGTTGCGCAGGGTGAAGAAGGCGACCTCCGGCGTGCTGCCCCGGCGCAGGTACGGGCCGCCGAAGCCGAAGCCCAGCCCCTGGTTCACATACAGGTGGTTGCCGTTCACGCGGTAGTGGCCGCGGATGTACGGCTGGCCCGCGCGGCGGAAGAGCGCCTCCGTGAGGCCCCGCACGATGAACTGCCCGCCGTGCGTATGACCGGAGAACTGCACCAGCCCCGCGTGCGACGGCAGCTTCTCCACCGTGGGCGGCGTGTGGGCCAGCACCAGCCGCGTGCCCGACGTGGGCGCGCCCCGGAAGGTGGCCTCCACGTCGTCCATGCGGGTGAGCCCGTCGTCGATGCCCAGCACCGTCACCGGCGCGCCCTTCACGTGCACCACGCGGTGCTCGTTCTGGAGCACCGTGTAGCCCAGGTCCTCGAAGCCCGCGCGCAGGTAGCGCACGTCCACCCAGTGGTCGTGGTTGCCCATCACCACGAAGACGGGCCCTTCCAGGCCCTTGAGCAGCTCGCGCACGCGCGGCAGCGGCTTGGGGCTGTGCGTGACGTAGTCGCCCGTGAGGAACACCAGGTCCGGCGCCGCCGCGTTCACCGCGGCCACCGCGCGGCGGATCCGCACGTCCGACGTCGCCTGTCCCACGTGCACGTCCGACAGCTGGGCAATCCGCAGCCCGTCATGCTCCGGCGCGATGCCGCTCAACTGGAGCAGGTGCTCGGTGAGCACGAAGTGGTCGCGCCAGCGCAGCCGGCGGTCGGGACGGAAGGGATCCGGTCCTCGCGCCAGGAGCTCGTTGCGGCCGTGCGACTCCATCTCCAGGGCTTCGGCCTGGGCGGCGGAGGAGGAGGCACCAGCGGCGTGACGGCGGCGGGCGAGTCTCAGGCGCATGCGTTCGGATTCCTCCAGCGAGACGGTGAGCGATTGTAGAGAGCGGATCGGATCGCCGTAAGCCCGGGGTCCCCGGCCCGCCTGTTCCCCCTGCGGCCAGCACGGGGTGGAATCAGAACCGGGCCCCCTGACGGAACATTTCCGCCCCCTTCCCGGCGTCCAGGCGGGTAGGCCCCGGTGCTTCTCCGTGCCACATGCGCCGTGCCCTGGCACCCAGGTGGGACACCTCCACGCTGGGCCGGAGGCCGGAGGCACGCGGACCCCCCGGCGCCAGGACGGCACGCCGAGGGGTCTCATGGATGCGGCTCGCGTGTGCCCGTGGGGCGGAGGCTTCTAGTAGCCGCGCAGGACCGTGAGGCCGTCGGTGGTGAGCACCAGCAGCATGCCGGGCGTCACGGACGGGTCGTAGACGAGTTGGAGGACGCGGTTGGCGCGCACGCTGTCCACCTTCTCCAGCGTCTTGGCGGGCGTCAGCCGGTACAGGCCGCCGGAGTGGGTGGCGATGAAGAGCGAGCCGTCGTTGGTGGCCGCCAGCGAGTTGATGGCGTTGAGCGCCTCCACGTCCGCGCCGATGCGCGTGCCCTTCTGCGTGGGGCTGGTGGAGGACGTCAGGTCCATCTTCCACAGGCCCAGCGACTTGCTGCCCAGGTAGTAGGCGCCGTCGGTCGTCTGCTGGAAGCCGCGCCAGTAGTCGAAGTCCGCCTGCGAGTTGAGCTCCGGCAGGTAGGAGGACTTCACCTTGGACGGGTTGATGGCCGTGTCGGTGTTGTCCCAGTCACCCAGGCGGGGGGACGGGCTCACCATGCCGAAGGTCCAGTCGTTGGCCATCAGCACGTCGCCGTCCTGCGCGATGCCCAGGCCGTAGGTGTAGCCCGCGTACTGCGAACCGCGCGAGTCGAACCACACCGGGTGCCGGTGCGCGTTGTACTGCAGGTCGCGGATGCGCGTGACGCCGTGGTTGCTGCCCACGTAGACGTCGCCCTTGTTCGGGCCGCGCATCACCGACACGCAGCTGAGCATGCTGCGGTCCTCGTCGAAGTGGTGGTCGTTGCTGTTGCGGATGCCCAGGCTGACACCGTTGACGACGCGCGGGCCCGTCTGCACGGCGGAGCCGCCCGAGGAGTGGCGCACCGACTGGTTGATGTGCTCCTCGAAGGCGACCTGGCCGTTGGCGGTCAGCTTCACCGCGTCCACGTCACCGGCCTTGTAGAAGTTCAGGCGCCGCTCGCTGTACGCGTAGCACTGGGTGTCGCCCACCGGCACCTCGCACGGCGGGTTGGTGACGATGAAGTTGGTGTGCAGGCCGGGGAACTCCGGATCCGGCTGGAGGTCCTCCGCGCTGTAGCCCACGTAGGCCCGTCCCGCCGCGCCGCCGCAGATGACCGTGGCGTTGCCGCCCGCCGCCGCCTGCCCCACGGCGCCCGACACCCAGACCAGCTGCTGCGTGTCCGCGCGCACCACGCCAATGCGGCTGCCGTCCAGCACCCAGAGGTTCTTGCCCTGGTCCAGGCCCACCGACTGCACCCGCCCGATGCCGTAGCGCTCCGAGTAGTTCGTCACCGGATCCGTGGGCCACCGGTCCCCGACGGGGTCCGGATCCACCACGCCGCCGTCGGTGCCCGCGTCCGTGCCGCCGTCGGTGCCCGCGTCCGTCCCGGCATCCGTGCCGCCGTCGGTGCCCGCGTCCGTCCCGGCATCCGTGCCACCGTCGTTCGTGCCCGCATCCGTGCCGGGGTCCGTCCCTCCGTCCGTGCCCCCGCCAGTCCCCGCATCAATCCCTGGCCGGGGATCGATGTTGTCCCTGTCATCGATTGGGGTGGTGGGCCCGTCCGACCCGCCGCAACCCCACGCCGACATCACCATCGCCCCAACCCACACGCCCAGCAGTCGTCGATTCACCGTGATCTCCCCGCGTGTGCCCTAAGCAAGCGGCGTACCTGCCCCAAAGAACGGGTGGTCCGCTCACGGCCCACTCGGAAGAGGGCAATCTTTTTCCCACTCGGGCGAAGTCGGTGCCTTGGATGAGCAGCCACCTCCACGTTGGGTTCGCAGTCGCGCTTCTTGCGCTGCGACTCGGGCCTCTTCGCCCCTGCTTAGTAGCAGGGAGTCGGAGCAAGAGACGTTCAGATGGCGGCACATGAAAGCCTCCGCAGTCTCAAGCAGGCCTCGGGCTGGCGCAGTTCGGAGAGTTGCGCTCGTTCCTCGCTGGTGAGCGCGGCGGGCTTGCCCTGGCCCTTGTCCGTCCTGGCCCACTCCACCTATCTGCGGAAAGCCTTCTCGGTCAGGCACAGCTACTGCGCCACTGCCTCAGCGGACTTGCCCTCTTCCTGCACCAGCTTCACTGCTCCGGTCTTGAACGCCGAGCTGAAGATACGTCGCTGCCGCTTCTTCTTCTCTCTCTGGGAGCCAACACCTCTTCATCCCATCGAGGTGGCCACCGACGTGGAGAACTATGTCCGCCGCCGAACCTCCAGAATGGGCCCGTTGAGTGATCATAGATTGCAAGCATCGATCCCACTGGCAGGGCTAGCTCTCACAGGATCTAGCGTTGACACATTGGTAGACCCCCCATAGCTTGAGTGGGTCGTCAGGGGCTGAAGTGCTCAAAAAAAAGGTGCCCACCCGGCAAGGTGGACACCCATTTTTCTTAGAGACGCTTCGGCACAGCACGACTGGCAGGGAGAACATGCCCACTGTTGCGTTTGAACGCAACATTGCAGCGCAAGGATGACGCTCGATGACGAGGAAGGAAGAGGCATGACGTGATCCGACATGCGTGCGGGGCACGCAAACTAGAGAAGTTCAACAACAGCAGCAGAGAGGCTCTTCGGCACAGTACGACTGGCATCGTCGTGTCGAGGCGCTTTCCCTGCAGAAAGGGGAGGGTGCGTCCATGGACGCGAACTTCTGGGCGAAGATGCTCCATTGGGGGCTTGGCAGCGCTGCGCTGCTGTTCCCCTTCATGTGGGGCATCTACAAGCTCGTCGTGACCAAGCCGTAGTCGAAACTTCACACGCGGGGCCGGCGTTTCCTGTGCCGGCGTCTCTTGTTCCTTCAGCGGGACGCCATTGCGATCAAGCCCCGGTGTGCCAGCGGCTCCGTTTGAGTCGCTGGCAGCTTGGGCTTGGTGGCAGTCCCCCAGTACTCGTGCGTCTTGTCATCGTACGAAAAATTCGACCGACCTGGGCTGCAACCCAGGTCGGTCGAGAACCACATGGAGCGCGTAATCAACTTCGGCGTCCCGCAAGGCTCCGAGGTGGGTAACGCGATGGCCTTCCGTGTGTCAACAGCGCGGAAGTGGCGACTCCGCTAGTAGGAGCATCGCGAATGGTTGATCCCAAGATGAAGTGTCCGAAGTGCGGCGGTGGATTCACTCGGTACTACCGCCATTACCGTACGGGCAAGGTCATGGATGCCCGGAAGTACGGCTACTGGGCGTGGCCGTTTGGTTGCCGGTGCCGCAAGTCGTAGTCGGCTTTACGTCGTAAATCAGAGCACGGGTCGTCCTGCGCTCGCAGGGCGACCCGTGCTCTTGGTTCCACACTGATGAGCAGCAAAAAAAGCCGGGCCCGCCATCCCTGGTGGGAGGCGGGCCCGAAGGTTCAACGAAGGATGGACGCGCGTTACTTCTTCACCGCGCCCTTGGGCGAGGTGGCCTTCAGCTCCAGCGCGACGGTGTCATCCCCATCCAACTGGAACTTCGCGCGCACGCTGGCGCCCTCCGGCAGCTCGCTCGCCTTCACGGTCTTGCCGTCCAGGGTGACGACCGTCTGGTCGCGCACGTCCAGCTCCACCGCCGGCAGGTCACCGGTGCGCGCGATGGTGACGTCATCGCCGTCCGGGCTCTTCACGGTGCCGGACAGGCTGTACGCGTCCTTCATCTTCCAGGCGCCGGCCTCCTTGGCGCTCTTGTCCTTGTCGGCGCCCACCACCTTCTTCGCGGTGTCGCCGATGGCGGGCCCCACCTCCTGGGCCTCCACGCCCGTGGTCGGACCCTTGATCTGTTGGCTGCTGGGCGCGCCAGGCGCCGGGTTGGACGGCGTCCCGGTGGCGCTCTGCGCGAAAGCGGCGGTTCCCAGGCACATGGCTGCCGCGACGATGAGCTTCTTCATGGTCCCGCTCCCTTGGTTCAAGTGAGTGATTGCCGCGTCCCCGTGGGCCGCGTCTGCCTGAAAGGGTGGGGCGGCCGTGTTGGCGCGCCAACTGGCCCCGTGCGTCAGCGCCGCCCCGCCGTCCGCACGGCAGGCAGGCGCTCAGGCGCCCGCGCTCAGCATGCCGTCGGACGGCAGGCACAGCCGCTTCACGGTGGTCAGCAGCGCGGACAGGTCCAGCGGCTTTCGCAGGTAGCCCGCCACGCCCATCCCATCCACCGTGTCGCGCACGTCCAGCTCCGCGCTGGCCACCAGCACCGGGATGTCCGAACAGGCGCGCTCGTGGCGCAGGGCCTCGCGGAAGGCGACGCCGTCCATGCGCGGCATCATCAGGTCCAACAGGATGAGCTGAGGTCGGGGCTCCGAGGAACGCAGCCGCTCCAACGCCTCCAGGCCGTCCGCCGCGAGCTGCACGGCGTACCCCTCCAGCTCCAGCACGTCCTGGAGCGCATCCCGGATGTCCATGTCGTCGTCGACGACCAGCAGCGTGTGGTGGGCTTCCATTCCGTTTCCCCCTGCGAGCCTTGGGAGCGCCCCAGGCCGCCCCCCGAGCCGGGACGGTGGGCCTCCTGCCCTCGCCAGAACCAAATCTGTACCCGGGGGAGGGGGAGCGGAAGCGGCAATGTAGGTTTATGCCTACCAGTGAGCACACCCCTGGTGGTCGCCCCCATGCCCTACGGGAGGGGAGGGGGGAGCTACTCGCAGCGGTCGCAGAGCCCGCGCAGCTGCACTTCCACGGCGCGCTGCGACACGGCGCGGGGCACACCCCGGGCGGCGGTGATGCGCACGGACTCCTCGGGGAGGCAGGCGACGGTGCCGCAGTCGGTGCAGGTGAAGTGGGGGTGGTTGTTGGAGTGCTCGGTGCCCCCGGCGCGCTTGAGCTCGAAGCGCCAGACGTGGTCGCCCAGGTCCGCGCGCACGACGAGGCCCGCCTCCGTCAGGTCGGTGAGGTTGCGGTAGATGGTGACGCGGTCGTAGCCCTCGCCGCCCAGCTCCTCCACCAGGTCCGCGTGGCTCATTGGCGCGGTGGCGGTCTCCAGCTTGCGCAGGACGGCCACGCGGGGGGCGGTGCTGCGCAGCCCCGCGGCGCGAATCCGGTCCTGGAACCCGGTCAGTTTCTCCTGCGCGGAGATTTTCTTGGCACCCATGCCCGGTCGAATAACACAGCCGACGCGCCGCGTCCCGGCCACCGCAAGCGAAGTGTACCTGTAGCCCGGTTGTAGCTGTGACGCGTCATGGGGCGGGGCCCCGACGTGAACAGGGCCGCCCGCGGGCGCCTCCTCGCGCCGGTGCAGGGCGGGCGTGGGGGCGCCCAGCTTCCAACACTTCCCCACGGGCGCCTTGACTCACTGCGGCTCGCCCCCACACTGCGACCTTCCCGCAACCTGGGCGTGGGCCGTTGGGGTCCCACCCCCCAGACCGACCCTTCGTGCTGCCTCGTCCGTTCCGTTCGCCTCCAACCCGATGAAGCCCACCCTGTTGCTCGTCGAAGCGCCCGGCGCCCACCGGGAGCTGCTGTGTCTGGCCTTCCAGAGCCAGGGGTGGCAGGTGCTGCTGGCGGCCGGTCCGGAGTCGCTGACGCGCACGCTGCGCGACGCTCCGCCCCTCCAACTGGTGCTGATGACGGGGGGCATGCTGACGGCCCTGGGCGCCCAGGCAGGCGCGCTGCGCGAGGCGCTGGCGGCGTCGGGCGCGGGCCTCTGGGTGGAGGCGCCGCCCGGGGAGCGTGAGGCCCTGGGACGGCTGGGCGTGCCGGTGGCGGGCTTCCTGCCCTCTCCCCTGTCGCTGGGGGCCCGGCTGGAGGCGGTGAGGCAGGCGCTGCCGCCGGGGGCGGGGGACCTGGAGGCCCACCGTCCCTTGAGGGTGCTGGTGGCGGAGGACGACCCGGTCTTCCGCAAGCTGCTGCAGCTGTCGCTGGCCCCGTTCCGCTTCGAGGTGCTGGTGGTGGAGGACGGGCAGAGCGCGCTGGAGCTGGCGCGGCGGCGGCTCCCGGACATCGTGGTGGCGGACGTGCTGATGCCGCGCCTGGACGGCTTCCGGCTGTGCCTCGCGCTGCGGCAGGATCCAAAGCTCGCGCGCGTGCCCGTCATCCTCACGCACGCCACCGCGCCGGACGAGCTGGACCTGCGCATGGCCGCCAACGTGGGGGCCAACGGCTTCGTGCGGCGCACCCAGGGCGACAACGAGCTGCTGGCGCTGCTCTTGCGCGAATCCCACGCCGAGGGACCGCTGCCCGCGCCGGTGCACGGCGAGCTGTCCACGGAGTCGCACCTGTACGGGATGGTGCGGCAGCTGGAGCGGCGCGTGGGGCTGCTGGAGCAGGCCGAGCGCGACGCGCGCGAGAGCGAGGAGCGCTACCGGCTGGTGGTGTCCGGCTCCTATGACGGTGTCTGGGATTGGGACGTGCGCGGCCAGACGATGTACTGGAGCCCGCGCCTCTTGGAGATGCTGGGCCTGAAGCCGGAGGACTTCGCCGGCACCCCGGACGCGTTCCTCGCGCGGGTGCACCCGGAGGACCGGGGCGAGGTGGCCACCGCGCTCGCGCAGCACCTGGAGCAGGGCACGCCCTACGACGTGTCCTTCCGCCTGCGGCACGCGGACGGGGGCTACCGTTCCTGCGTGAGCCGGGGCCGGGCGCTGCGGGACGCGCGCGGGGCGCCGGTGCGCATGGCGGGCATCATCGGCGACGTGACGGAGCAGCTGCGGCTGTACCGCGAGACGCGCGACGCGGTGCGCGCCCGGGACGAGTTCCTGGCGGTGGCCGCGCACGAGCTGCGCACGCCCCTGGCCGCGCTGCGCCTCCGGGTACAGGGCACGGCGGCGGCGCTCAAGCTGGAGCGCCAGGTGGCGCCGGAGCGGCTGGAGCGCGCGCTGGTGGCGGCGGACCGCCAGGTGCAGCGGCTGGCGGACCTGGTGGAGGGGCTGCTGGACGTGTCACAGCTCCAGAGCCACGCGCCCCGGCTGAACCTGGACGACGTGGACCTGGCGCAGGTGGTGCGCGACGTGATGGGCCGCACGGAGGAGGCGGCGTCGCGCGCGGGGTGCCGGCTGGTGCTGCGCGAGTCCACGCCCACGCTGGGCCGCTGGGACGCGGTCCGCCTGGGCCAGGTGGTGACGCACCTGCTGGCCAACGCGGTGAAGTTCGGCCCGGGCAAGCCGGTGGAGCTGGAGGTCCAGGGCGACGCGGACACGGCGCTGCTGGTGGTGCGCGACCAGGGCATCGGCATCGCGCCGGACCGGGTGGAGGGCCTGTTCCGCCGCTTCGAGCGCGCGGTGCCCACGCGCAACTACGGCGGGCTGGGCCTGGGGCTGTACCGGCTGCACCGCATCGTGGAGGCCCACGGCGGCCAGGTGTCCGTGACGAGCACCCAGGGCCAGGGCTCCACCTTCAGTGTGCGCCTGCCGCGCGCGGGGCCGTCCGGCGTCAGCGCCTGAGCGGGCCGGGGCCGGGCACCCGGGCGGAAGCTCTGTCCGGTGCCGCACACCCGGTCCGCGCCCCCCTCCTCTTCCGTGCGGGAGGAAGCAGTTTGTCCTCATGGGGAAACGACCCACCGTGCTGGTGCTGAATGGGAGTGAGGACCTCATCGAGGCCCTGGAGGAGCTGCTGTCCGAGGTGGGCTTCCAGACCAAGGGGGCCCGGGTGCAGGACATCGCGCGCGGTCCGTTGGACTTCACCACGCTGGTGAAGGAGACCCATCCGGCGGTCATCGTCTACGACATCAGCGTGCCGTTCGACCTGAGCTGGGCCACGTTCCAGAAGCTGGCCGCGTCCCCCGCCGCCGCGGGCATCCCCTTCGTGCTCACCACCACCAACCGCGAGGGCGCGAAGGAGTACACCGGCCCGGATGTCATCGAGTTGCTGTTGAAACCCTATGACATCGACCAGTTCACCCGGGCGGTGTCCCTGGCGGCGCGGCAGGGGGCTGGCGGGGCAGCCGTACGGTGAAGGTGGTGCCCGCCTCCGGCGAGGAGCGCGCCGTCACGGTGCCGCCGTGGGCGCGCACCATCTGCCGCACGATGAAGAGCCCCAGGCCGATGCTGCGGTCCACCCGGATCTCCTGCTGGGCGGCGCCGCGCTCCAGCGGCTCGAAGAGGCGCGGCAGCACGTTGGCGGGGATGGGGAGGCCGGCGTTGTGCACCTCCAGCACCGCTTCGCTCTCCTGCACGTGGCTGCGCACGAGGATGGGCGTCTCCGGGTCGCCGTAGGCCAGCGCGTTGCCCAGCAGGTTGCCCACCACCTGGGCCAGCCGGTCCGCGTCCCACCTGCCGGCGCCGTCGCCGCTGCGGGTCAGCGTGATGGTCCGGGTGGGTGAGGCGACCTGCGCCTCCTCGATGGCGGTCTCCACCAGGGCGTGGAGGTCCATGTCCCGGAAGTGCAGCTTCAGGCTGCCGTGGCGGACCTGGGTGAAGTCGAGCAGGTCGCGGATCAACCGGACGGCCCGCTCGGTGGACGTGACGATGCGGCGCGCCAGCTTCTCCTGGTCCGGGTTCAGCCCCTTGCGCCGCAGCAGCAGGTTGGCGGAGAGCAGGACGGCGGCCAGGGGGTTGCGCAGGTCATGGCTCACGATGCCGATGAGCTGCCGTTCGAAGTCGCTTCTCTGGCGGTGCTCCTGCTCCAACCGCTTGCGCGCGGTGACGTCCTGCAGGGCGCCCACCACCTGCACGGCCCGGCCCCGTTCGTCCCGGACGATGATGGCCCGCTCCTCCACGTCCAGCCACGTGCCCGTCACGCCGCGAAACCGGTGGGCGCTCTGCCACGTGTCCACCGTGCCCTCGATGGCCTCCCGGAAGCCCTTGCGGACCGCGGGCAGGTCTTCCGGATGGATGTGCTCCCGCCACCAGTCGTGCCGGGACACCCGGGGGGACTCCAGCACGCCGACGAGCGTCGGGTTGCTGCTGCTCCAGTCCAGGCTGTCCGTCTCCTGCTCCCATTCCCAGATGGCGTCCCGGGTGGCGCGCGCGGCCAGCCGGAAGCGCTGGTCGCTGCGCCAGGCGCGCGCCTCCGCGTCGCGGACCTCCCGCAGCGTGTTCTCGGCCAGGTCCCGCCGGGCCTGCTCATCCGTCAGGTGCCGCTGGGTCTGTTCCAGCGCCTCCGCCGCGTCCCGCGCGCTCTGGCGCTGGCGCCAGCCCCAGCGGGCGAGCCCATGGACGCGCGCCACCAGCTCCGAGCTCCGGAAGGGCTTGAAGGCGTAGTCGTTGACGCCCGCGTCCAGCCCCTCCACGACGTCCTCGGGACGTTGGTGGGAGGTGAGCAGCAGCACGGGAAGCAGGGCGGTGGCGGGATTGCCGCGCAGGAAGCGGCAGACCTCCAGGCCGGTCAGTCCAGGCGTCTCCCGGTCCAGCACCATCACGTCCGGAGGCGGATGGAACCCCAGGGCCTCCACCAGCGCGGCCCCGTCGGCGAAGTGCATGACGTCACACGAGGACGACAGCGCCTCCTGGGTGAACCGCGCCTCCAGGGACGAGTCCTCCAGCAACCACACCTGGGGAGGACCGGGAAGACGCGGTGGTAGGGAGGGAGGAAGCGGCATCAAGGGGGAGGCCGTGCGTAACCGCTTGGGACCAATGCTGTCCAGGGAGGGATGGAAACAGGCGTTGGAGGGCTGGCGCCCTACCAGCCAAGCACATTCGTCCTGAAAAGCCCCATTGGAACTTCCGGCAATGCACGGAGATGGAGTGGGCCCGGGCCCAACGTTAGCGTCCTGGTGATGAGTTCGCCCCCGCATCGCGATTTTCTTGCTGGAGAAGGTGAGCTGCGTGCCCGGATCCGCGCGTTCGACTGGGCGCGGACGCCCCTGGGGCCGGTGGAGACCTGGTCCAGCGCCTTGCGGACGTCGGTGGGCCTGGTGCTTTCGTCGCCGGTGCCGCTGGTGCTGCTGTGGGGCCTCCAGGGCGTGCTGCTCTACAACGACGCCTTCTGCATCGTCGCGGGGGGGATGCATCCGGGGCTGCTGGGGCGGCCGGCGGTGGAGGCCTGGCCGGAGATGGCGGAGCTCAACCGCCACGTGCTGGCCACGGTGTTCTCGGGCGGCACGGTGTCGTTCCGGGACGAGCCCCTGGTGCTCACGCGCAACGGCGTGCCCGAGCACGTCTGGATGGACCTGGACTACAGCCCCGCGCGCGACGGGGAAGGGCGCATCGAAGGGGTGCTCGCGGTGGTGCGCGAGACGACGGCCCGCGTGCGCGGCGAGCGCCAGGTGCGCGACAGCGAGGCGCGGCTGAAGTTCACGCTCAAGGCGGGGAGGCTGGGAACGTGGGAGTGGGACCTGGCGACGAGGACGCTCGTGGCGTCCGCCACGTGCAAGGCGCACTTCGGGCGCGGGCCGGAGGCGCCCTTCAGCTACGAGGACCTGCACGCCGTCATCCATCCGGAGGACCTGGGGCGCATCCGGGCGGCCGTGGGGCGCACGCTTTCGGAGCAGGTGGACTACGACATCGACTACCGGGTGGTGTGGCCGGACGGCTCGGTGCACTGGGTGTCGGTGCAGGGGCGGCTCATCCCCGGTCCGGACGGCCGCCCGGCGCGGATGATTGGCGCGTCGCGCGACATCACCGAACGCAAGCAGGCGGAAGCGCGGCTGCGGGCGCTCAACGAAACGCTGGAGGCGCGCGTCGCCGAGCGCACCGCCGAGCGCGACCTGATGTGGCGGCTCAGCCAGGACCTGATGATCGTCGTGGATGCGAAGCACGACGGGCGCATCATCGCGGCCAACCCCGCGTGGGAGCGGCTCCTGGGGTGGACGGAGGCGGAGCTGGTGGGGACGCCGGTGCAGCACTTCCTCCACCCGGACGACCTGGCGGACTCCACGCAGTACGTGGAGGCGCTGCGCGACGGAGGGGCCCCTCGCCGCAAGGACAACCGCTACCGGCACCGGGACGGGCGGTGGCGGTGGATTTCGTGGTCGGTGGTGGAGTCGGGTGAGGCGACGTTGATGGCGGTGGGGCGGGACGTCACGGAGGAGCGCGAGGCGCGCGACGCGCTGATGGCCGCGGAGACGGCGTTGCGGCAGTCGCAGAAGATGGAGGCGGTGGGGCAGCTCACGGGGGGCATCGCGCACGACTTCAACAACCTGCTCCAGGGCATCTTGGGGTCGCTGGGGTTGTTGCAGAAGCGCCTGCACCAGGGGCGCACGTCGGAGCTGGAGCGGTTCATCACCAGCGCGATGGGGTCCGCGCAGCGGGCCGCGGCGCTGACGCACCGGCTGCTGGCGTTCTCGCGGTTGCAGCCGTTGGATCCCAAGCCGGTGAAGGTGAACCCGCTGGTGGCGTCCATGGAGGACCTGCTGCGCCGGACGCTGGGCGAACAGATGCAGCTCCAGTGGGCGCTCGCGGACGGGCTGTGGCTCACGAAGTGCGATCCGAACCAGCTGGAGACGGCGCTGCTCAACCTGGTCATCAACGCCCGGGATGCGATGCCCCAGGGCGGGAGGCTCACGGTGGAGACGGGCAACATGTCCCTGGATGCGGGCACCACGGCCCGGATGCGGGACCTGAAGCCGGGGCAGTACGTGAGCGTGAGCGTGAGCGACACGGGGACGGGGATGTCGAAGGAGGTGTTGGAGCGGGCGTTCGAGCCGTTCTTCACCACGAAGCCGGTGGGGCAGGGCACGGGGCTGGGCCTGTCGATGATCTACGGCTTCGCGCGCCAGTCGGAGGGCTCCGTGCAGTTGTACAGCGAGCCCGGGCAGGGCACGACGGTGCGGCTGTACCTGCCGCGCTACGTGGGCGAGGGCCGGCCGGAGGATGCGCAGGCGCCCCGGGCGCTGACGGACGCGCACGTGGCGGAGGCCGGGGAGACGGTGCTGGTGGTGGAGGACGAGGAGGTCATCCGGGCGCTCATCGTGGAGGTGCTGCGGGAGCTGGGCTACCGCGCGCTGGAGGCGGGCGACGGCGTGGAGGGCCTGCGGCTCTTGCGGAGCGCGCCGAGGCTGGACCTGCTGGTGACGGACATGGGGTTGCCGGGGTTGAACGGCCGGCAGCTGGCGGACGCGGGGCGGGCCGCGCGCCCGGGGCTGAAGGTGTTGTTCATGACGGGCTACGCGGAGAACGCGGCAGTGTCATCCGGGTTCCTGGAGCCGGGCATGGCGATGATGACGAAGCCCTTCGTGATGGAGGCGTTGGCCACGCGCATCCGGGACATGATCGAACGCGGGTGACGCGCGGGCGTCAGTGACGGTTGTCGAACTGGATGCCGTCGCGCACGGATGCGATGGCTTGCTCCGTGAGCTGGATGGCCTTCACGCGGTGGCCGCCCTTGTCACTGGTGGCGGCGCGCAGGTCCGACAGCGCGGTCTCCAGGTGGGCCAGCGCGTCGCGCATGTGCGGCTGACGTTCGGCATAGGCCTGGTTGGCGGCACCGCCGAGGAAGAAGGCGACGGTGGCGGAGGCGGCGACGATGGAGCGGCGCATGGAGGGTTCCGGAGGCGGTGGCGGACGGTGGAGTCCGCGGTGGTCTTCGTGATGAACCCGGGGGCGAGGGAAAGGTTGCGGGCTTGAGGTCTCCAGACGACAGCTCCCTGACTCCCTCCGCCTGACTGTCCAGGTGATGGGGGAGAGCCATCGAAGTGGAGTCCGGGGTCAGGTTGTTGCCTTGGGAGATGGCGCACCGGCCGGTGCCGTTGTTCGTGGAGTGGAAGGCGCCGCCGGAGACGACGCTGCTCCATGCGTTGTTCACCGCGTCGCTGGAAGTCATTGCCTGAAGTTCCTCCGGAATCCCCATAGGGTGGCCCCCTCCGTGGTTACCCGCCACGTCACCCCCTTCTGGTAGGGTGTGACGCTGGAGGTCCGCCGCGTGTTCGCATCCCCTGGGGTTGTCTTGCCAATGCTGGTGGTGGCGCTGGGCGCGGCGGCTCCGGCGCGGGCCGGGGCTCCGGACAAGCGCGTCCATCAGGAGCGCCGGCTGGTGGTCCGGGCCGACGAGGCCGCGACGCTGCACCTCTTGCGGGTCGCTCCCGGCGTGGTCACCACCGTCGTGTTCAACGACGACATCCTGCCGGCCTCCGTGGACACCAGGGCGCTGGCGCCCCTGTTCGCCCAGGCGAAGGTGTACCCGGGCGTGATGGTGCTGCGCCCCTCCGTGGCCATGCCGGACGCCTCCCGCCCGCTCATCACGGCGCGCTTCGCGGGCGAGGACGCGCCCCGGCAGGTGACGTTCCTGCTCGTCACGGATCCGAAGGAGGTGGACACCCTGGTGGAGGTCTCCCGCCACGCCCTGTCCCCTGAAGCGCTGGGCGAGGAGCTGGCCCTGCTCCGGGCCCAGTGCGCCGCCACCGAGGCGGGACTGGCCCTCCTGCGTGCCCGGTGCGACCAGACCGGACTGGGGGGCGCGGTGCTCATCGGTGCGTTGGGTCCGGAACCCGTGTCGGTCGAACGGCCCGTCAAGGCCATCAATGGACGAGGACTGGAGGTCGTGGGAAGCACGGTGCTCTACCGCCACCTCACGACCCGGGTAATGGCGTTCACGCTGGCCAATGCCCCGGAGGCATCCCCCTGGGTGCCCGGCGTGGCACGGCTGACCCTGCTGGAGGCCGATGGGAAACCAGGACGCGTTGTCCTGGAGGCACCCGTGAGGATGCTGGATGCCCGCCTGATGCCCGGGATGCGCGGGCAGGCCGTGGTGGAGTGGCACATACCGAAGGGCTCGGACCCAGGCGCCCGCTACCTGATGGAGGCCTGGAACCAGGAGGCCGACCGTGCCGTGCGGTGGGAAGGACTGTCCCTGTGAACCGCGAGTCATTGGACGCCGGACGCTTGGGGATGGAGGCAGGCCACGTCCTGTTGTCCGCGGAGTGGTTGCCGCCGGGCACCCGGGTGGATCGCTGGGAGGTGGTGGGGCTGTCTCTTATACCCAC
>NZ_RAWI01000889.1 GCF_003612125.1 Corallococcus praedator | reverse complement strand
ACTCGGAGATCATGGTCCACCAGCCGTCCGGCGGCTACCAGGGCATGGCCACCGACATCATGATCCACGCGCGCCGCACCGAGCAGCTGAAGCGGCGGCTGAACGAGATCTACGTCAAGCACACCGGCCAGGACATGGCGACGGTCGAGGCGGCGCTGGAGCGCGACAACTTCATGGACCCCGAGGAGGCGAAGGCCTGGGGCCTCATCGACGACATCCTGTCGAGCCGCGAGACGCCCGACGCCGTGGTCGCGCCCGCCGCGTGACCGCTCCCGGACCCGTGACCCGGGGGCCGCGACGGACCCGGGCCGGGGTTTTTCGCGTTGTGGTGCCCAGGGCCGTGCCCTAGTCTGACCGACGGGGACGGCCCGGGCCACGGGCCGCCCCTGGATGCGCCCCCAGGGGCAAGCGACAAGGCCCGTCGGGCCGAAGGAGTCCCATGGCGAACGCACCCGGCGGCGACGGCAAGAACACCCTCTAC
>NZ_RAWI01000888.1 GCF_003612125.1 Corallococcus praedator | reverse complement strand
GATAGGCTCCGGTCTCGTGGGCTCGGAGAGGTGTATAAGAGACAGGGGAGCAGGGACGGTCACGAAGGCGCGGACTCTACGTCCAGCGTCTTGGGCCATGCAGCAGGAAACCCTTCGACCGCTGTTTCACTTGACGGTGCCCCCACGGGTTGCGAGGGTCCGCCCCAATGGCCGGAAAGTCCGACACCGAGCGGTCCGACGTCGCGCGCATCCGCGCCGTGCTGGCACGTGAACTCGAGACCATCAACGAGTACGAGGCCTTCGCGGAGGACTCCTCCAGTCCGGAGGTCCGCGCCTTCTTCCTGCACCTGGCGGCGGAGGAGAAGGAGCACGTCTCCGAGGCCACCCACATGCTCCGGCTGCTCGACAAGGGCCAGGACGCGCACTTCACCAAGCCGTTCGTCGCCGGCCACTTCCAGCAGGCCGTGGGCAGCGTCCCGGCCGAAGCCCCCGCCCCCGCCGAACCTGTGCCGGCGGTGACC
>NZ_RAWI01000887.1 GCF_003612125.1 Corallococcus praedator | reverse complement strand
CGGTGGCGCCCAGCGGGTGGCCCATGGCGATGGCGCCGCCGTTGACGTTGACCACGTTGGGGCTGACGTCGAACGCCTGCATGAAGCGAAGGACGACGGCGGCGAAGGCCTCGTTCACCTCGAAGAGGTCGATGTCGGAGGTGGCCATGCCCGCCTCGCGCAGGATCTTTTCCGTCACCGGGACCGGGCCGGTCAGCATGATCGTCGGGTCCGTGCCGATCTTGGCCGTCGCGCGGATGCGGGCGCGCGGCGTCAGGCCGTGCGCCTCGCCGAACTCGCGCGAGCCGATCAGGATGCCGGCGGCGCCGTCGACGATGCCCGAGGAGTTGCCGGCGTGGTGGATGTGGGCGATCCGCTCCAGGTGGGGGTACTTCATCAGCGCGACCTTGTCGAAGCCGGGCATGACCTCGCCCATCGCCTTGAAGGAGGGATCGAGGGCGCCGAGCTTCTGCATGGTGGTGTCGGGGCGCATGTACTCGTCG
>NZ_RAWI01000886.1 GCF_003612125.1 Corallococcus praedator | reverse complement strand
GTCTATGGCTACGGCAACGTGCCGCGCGCCACGGTGGATGCCGTGGGCCGCACGGGCGTGAAGGCGCTGATCCACGCCGGCACTGGCAATGGCTCGGTCGCCGACCGTGTTGTTCCTGCGCTACAGGATCTGCGCAGCCAGGGCGTTCAGATCGTCCGTTCGTCGCGTGTGGCCGATGGCTTCGTGCTGCGCAATGCCGAGCAGCCGGACGACAAGTACGACTGGGTGGTCGCGCATGACCTGAACCCGCAGAAAGCCCGCATTCTGGCGGCTGTCGCTCTCACGCGCCCCCAGAGCAGCAAGGAGCTGCAGCGCATCTTCTGGCAGTACTGATCCGCTGTCATATTTGCCGGGCAGACTGGGCAGCCAGGCGCTGCGCCTCCTGCCCGGCGGCCTGCTCCGGGTTGATTCGGATCATGTAACAGGCCTGCCTCCGGTACTCTCCCTTGGCCCCTTGGTGCAGTCGGTCAGCGTCTAGCCTTGAT
>NZ_RAWI01000885.1 GCF_003612125.1 Corallococcus praedator | reverse complement strand
GTCCGAAATTTCAGGCGTCGGCCACTTCCTCACCAGCGGAGAGTAGTGTTACGACTGGTTCAGTTGCGAGCGCAGTCGGTGAGTGCGTTGCCGTATTCAGGGTCAGTGACCCATCGCGACCGAGGGCACTTTGCCGGGCCTGCTCCAATGAGAAAGCGGGCAGCAAATTCAAATACGAAAACTGCTTGGCTTTGTCAGCGGATTTTCCCCGCTTGATGACCAGCACAAACGGAACTAAGCAAAGGCTACCCAATAACCCTTTCCAGGTATCGACTACCCCCGTAATTTGGGGAATAGATGACTGCCCACCATGGGTGCTGATCTGCCAGTAGCCCACCATTGGAAAGTCCCGGATCATAAACCGAAGATACAGCGTGGGCTGCCAGTTGATTAACTTTGCTTTATCGGGTGGAAGCCCCTGCCGTAAAAACTCCTCTGTACGCTGGGCGATATCGGGCACGTCACCCAGATGAACGAGTTTAGTAA
>NZ_RAWI01000884.1 GCF_003612125.1 Corallococcus praedator | reverse complement strand
CAACAGAGATGCCAAAATCTGCATTTGTTTTCTTAAGCGCTAATAGTAAGAGCTCTTTACCACATTCTATACTGACAGAACTATAATTGTCAAGTATTTCTTGTGCGACCCCGACTTGCATGTGTTTAAAAGCATCACTATAGACATTCCAGCCGCCGAGAAATACCTCGGATGACCCCTTGATATTTGTCATAGCATTTGAGAGATATCCCCCTGTGCAACTCTCTATGAGAACCAGCTTTTGTTTGCGTTCTTTGAGTTTGAGATAGATGTATTCTTCGATGGATGTTGTCGAAAATCCATAGACATAATCGGCCAATTCATGGGCAATTCTTTGACCATAAGCCCCTATCTCATTTTGATTTGAGGTATTTCCACTCAAGCGTAAATTTACTGCCATCGGAGAAGGCAAATAAGCTAGACTGATAGAGGAGGGCAGTTCCTGTTCTATGGATGCTATTTTCTGCGCCAGAAAACTCTCTCCCATAC
>NZ_RAWI01000883.1 GCF_003612125.1 Corallococcus praedator | reverse complement strand
CCTACGCGACGCAGGCGGCGGCGAAGGCGGTGCTCGGGGACAGGGGCAGTCCGCTGGTGTCCGCGTTCGTGCTGGGGGTGGCGGGACTGCTCTACGGGCGTGGGAAGGACCGGATGCCCATGACCGTCATCATGCCGGGGCTGTTGCAGCTGGCGCCGGGGTTCGTCGGAACGCAGGCCCTCGTCGCGCTGCTGGGCGCGGGAGGCGCGGGCGCGAACGCCCGGCTGTTCGACGTGTTGCTGGTGGCGCTCCAGCTCGTGCTGGGCCTGGTGTTCGCCACGGTGGTGGTGCCGCCGCGCTTCTCCGTGGACCGGGAGGACCCGGTCCCCCCTCGGGCTGGCAATGCGTAGCGGCTACGGGGTGGGAGGCCGCACGATGCAGCGGAAGCCGATGTGGCTGGCTCCGCTGTCCACGGCCTGGGGCGAGCGCGCCGCGGGGCGGTAGCGGCGGCAGTAGTTGGGCGCGCACAGGTGGCTGCCACCCTTGAGG
>NZ_RAWI01000882.1 GCF_003612125.1 Corallococcus praedator | reverse complement strand
ATCCTGATCCAGTGCGATGAGGAAGTCGAGCCGCTGGCTGTCGCCAAGATATTGAAGGGCGTGGTCGATGAGGAACAGCCCGGGCTGGTGATCCTCGGCAAGCAGGCGATCGACGATGATTCGAACCAGGTCGGGCAGATGCTCGGTGCCTTGCTCGGCTGGCCGCAGGGGACCTTCGCGTCGAAACTCGAAGTCGCCGGCAGCGACATCAACGTCACTCGCGAAGTCGATGGCGGGCTCGAAACATTGAAGCTCGCCACTCCCGCCATCGTCACCACCGACCTTCGGCTAAACGAGCCGCGTTACGCCTCACTGCCCAATATCATGAAGGCCAAGTCGAAGCCGATGGCGACCAAGTCGCCCGGCGATTACGGGGTCGATGTCGCCGCCCGGCTGGAAACGCTCAAGGTAGTCGAGCCGGCCAAGCGCCAAGCCGGCGTCAAGGTCGCCTCGGTCGACGACCTGGTCGACAAACTCAAGGTGCTGGGA
>NZ_RAWI01000881.1 GCF_003612125.1 Corallococcus praedator | reverse complement strand
GGCCAATAACATCACCATTAGACTACGGAGGAGGCTCATTCTGAGCTTACTGTCAATCCTGACCGTTAATTTGGGCGATGATAGTGGCCCGCCGACGGGCGGCCTGACTGATCGGTCGTGGGCGGAAAATTCCGGTTTTCCCGGCCGGGACGTGGCTGTGTTTGATTGGAAGAAAAGCGTCATACGAGTAAAGGTTTAAATTGCGGTAAACGCTACGCAAACCCGCCCGTGTAACGCCCGGCGATCCTGGTAACGCCCTGCAAATGACGGGTAGTTAAATCAGTCACAGGGGTACAGAATGTCTCCATTGAGTGTATAAAATGTAAACTTTTGAAGAATTTGTTGATTTTACAAAGGCAGTGTGCTGGTTTACTAACTGAATCAACGCCCAAATCAATATCCAGACTCGTGCAACTGCTACCCGAACTATAGTTTGTTTGCTTCCCTAAACGACGAAAATTTTCTTTGATTACGTTCGGACTGAGGTAGGC
>NZ_RAWI01000880.1 GCF_003612125.1 Corallococcus praedator | reverse complement strand
CCTTATCGACGATCGCCAGGCCGTCGGTCACTTCGCCCGTCATCGCCACCTCGCGCCGCACCGGCACGCCGGTCAGCGTCGAGACGATCGACGTGACCAGCCCGACACCCGCCGAAGGCCCGTCCTTGGGCACCGCGCCCTCGGGCAGATGGACGTGGATGTCCTTGCGCGCGAACAGGCTCGGCTTGATGCCATAGGACGGTGAGCGCGCCTTGATGAAGCTCATCGCCGTCTCCCCCGATTCCTTCATGACGTCGCCGAGCTTGCCCGTCAGCTTGATCCCGCCCTTCCCCGGCACCGTCACGCTCTCGATCGTCAGCAATTCGCCGCCGACTTCGGTCCAGGCGAGCCCGGTCACGGCGCCGATCTGATTCTCGGTTTCCGATAAGCCGTGCCGATATTTCTGCACGCCCGCGAATTCGTGGAGATTGTCGGGCGTGATCGTCACGCTGTCGACCTTGCCCTCCAGGATCTGGCGCAATGCCTTGCGC
>NZ_RAWI01000087.1 GCF_003612125.1 Corallococcus praedator | reverse complement strand
GCGTCCAGGGAGGCGGTGCGGGTCGTCATGGTTGTTGCTCGAGTCGGATGAAGAAAGGGGTCTGGAGGCGGATCAGGGATCGCGCAGGGCGGGGACGCCGGCGGACACCTTGGCCAGCAGGGCGCGCAGGGTGTCGCGCTCGTCCTGGCTCAGGTGGGCCATGAGCGCGGCGGTACGGCGGTAGTGGTCGGGCAACATGCCCTGCATGAGGTCGCGGCCCCGCTCGGTGAGGTGCACCGAGTACATGCGCCGGTCCTCGGGGTGGTCCACGCGGGAGACGAGGCCGTCCTTCTCCAGCGTGTCGAGCAGCCCCGTCATCGTGGCGCGGCTGCACGACGCCAGCTCCGCGATCTCCGCGGGGCTCAGGGTTCCGCCCGCGTCCTCCGCGAGGAACAACTGCACCAGAACCACGAAGCGCCCCTGCGACAATCCGTGCCGCGAGAAGTGCGCCTCGTAGGCCCCCGTCAGCTCATTGGACAGACGCAGCATCGCGATACACGTCTCGATGGCGCTCGGGTCCAGCGTGGGGAAGCGGTGGACCTGCAGTTGGAGCCGCTCGTACCGGGGCACGAGCTTCATCGGGGTCGCGTTCTTGGGAGGGACAGGAGCCAAGGCGGGGCATCTAGTAAGGCCCCTAACAATTTTGCGCAAGATGATTCGGGGCCTGACTACCTTCCCGAATCTTGAGGGAGGACAGGGGCTTTCCTACTCGGAAGCCGCCTCCAGGTCCGACCCGCTTGGTAGGTGCTCCAAGAGGTAGACGGTGCGCAACCCGGGGTGACGGGACTGAAGAGAGCGGAGCGCTCCCACATCGAAGGACTGCACGTCCGCGCGGGCAGTGAGTCCGGAAGACAGGATGGCCTGGGCGACCGCATCGCCATGCGCCAGGGGGATGGCTGTCTTCGCGGAGGTCCGTTTGAGTTCCACATTGAACCGCACCCGCTTCGCGTTCCGGGCGCGGAGCGGGTCGCGGGCGGTGTGCTCGGCGTCCGACTGTGTTTCAGCGAAGGCGAACACCTGGCGCAGGGTGGGCACCGTGTAGGCGTCCGGGAGGCCGGCGCGGGCGGCGAAGGCGACGGCCTCGGGAGACAGGGCGCGGTCGTTCGTCTGCTCGGGACGGTCTTCCAGGAGCCGGTCGCAGACGAAGGCGGACTGGAGTCGCGCGACGGTGAGGGACGCGATGGAAACGGGGGCGGCGAGCGGGCTTCCGTCCGTGTGGCGGCACTTCGCCGGAGACAGGTCCGGGTCGTGGGAGAGCACGGGCACGCCGTCCGCGGTGAGGACGGTGTCCATTTCCAACGTCGTCATGCGGTGGTCGAGCGCGGCCTCGAAGGCGGGCAGCATGTTCTCCGGACGCAGGTTCCGCGCGCCCCGGTGGCCCTGCGCATCGAAGCGCTTCGGGTCGATGAGGCCGTCCGCATCCAGCAGGTCGCCGGGCGTGCCATCCGCGTTGGCGTCGAAGTCGCGCACCGCCTGGGCGAGCAGGTCCGGCCGGTCGCTGATGATTCCGTCCACGCCGCGCTGGAGCAGGGCCCGCATCGTGGGCAGGTCGTTCACCGTCCAGACGATGACCGGGTGTCCGGCATCGCGCAGGCGCTTCAGTTCGATGCCCGGTCGCGAGGACAACAGCGCGAAGGCCGGGGAGCAGACGGGGGCTCTCGTGGAGCCCTGGGCCCGAGCGTGGGCTCGCGCGGTGTCCATCAGACGCAGCGTGGGGTCGTCTCCCGGGGCGGAAGTGGTTCGACCGGATCCGGTGCAGGAAGCGGCGAGTCCCGCGAGCAACAGCGCGAAGGCAGTCAGGGGGGCGGAGGGCACGGACACATCCTGCCAGCAGGCGGGCGGGGGCAGCTTCACGCAAGGCAACACTTCAGCCAGACGAACAGCCAGAGGCAATCGGCTGTCATCATCCCAAGACTCATACAGTCATGAGTCGCGCGTACTTCCGGCATCAATCCACTCGCATGTTCGAGAACGACTTTCTCGAAGCCTGCTCGAAGGTTCACCCTGCGGTGCCCATCCTCCTCTATGGCCCGTTCACACTGGGCCTGTTGGGTTGGGGCCTGTACACGGGGAGGACGACGGTGGGGATGAGCGTGCTGTTCGTGACGCTCGGCCTGCTGACGTGGATCTTCATGGAGTACAGCATCCACCGGTTCTTCTTCCATTGGGAGGGCAAGGGCCCCATCACCCGGCGGGTGCATGAGATTGCCCACGGCTACCACCATAAGTACCCGGACGACCCCCAGCGCCTGGTGATGCCTCCCAGCGCGAGCGTCCCACTGGCCCTCCTCATCGGCGGGCTGCTGTGGTTGGTAGGCCATCCGGCGCAGACGCTTCCGTACTTCATCGGCATCGTCTGGGGCTACATGACCTACGACACGATCCACTGGGCCACGCACCACCACACGCCGCGCACGAAATGGGGCAAGGAACTGCGCGCGCACCACATGGCGCACCACTTCGCGACGCCGGACCGCAACTTCGGCATCAGCAACCGGTGGGTGGACATCCTGATGGGCAGCGGCGGAAGGCGCGCCAGGCGCCCGGCGAAGGAGGCGTCGCGCCAGCACGTTCGTCCCGGGGAGGGCTCCGTCGTGAAGCCGTGAGGTCCCCGGGCTGGAGACCCGTGGCCCGTGGTTCGGAACAGGAACGATGGATGTGAAGGATGCCACCGTGCAGGCGGCCCTGCGCCAGGCGTGCGAGGACGCAGGTCTGCCGGAGTCCCTGCGCGGTTGCGTGTATCCGCTCTTGCGCGACCCGGAGGGCGACTGGCCTTCGTGCTGCGGTGGCGGTTGCATGCCGTGTTCCTCCACGCTGATGGACGTGGCGGTGCGCACGCTGGAGCTGCTGGGCACGCCGCGACGCTCGCCCCTGCCGCCCTGACTATCGGTACTTGTGGTCGACGAGCACCTCCGTGCGCGGAAGCGACCAGTGCATCTGGACCATCCGCCACTCCGCGTCCCGGCGCTCGAACACGCACGTCACGCGGATGCCCTCGAAGGTGGCGGGACGGCCGCCCGCGACCACCGCGATGTCCATCGCGGGCAGCGTGAGACACGCCAGCGTGGAGGGCGGTGCCCCGCCGTGCCAGAGCTGTGCGGAGCGCAGCGTCACCCGGATGTCGCGCAGGCTCGCGAACTGGGTGCGGAAGGAGTGTTCGACCTGCTCCCAGCCGACGAAGTGCAGGTTGGAGTGGGTGCCCACGACCACGATGTCGTCGTCGTGCCAGAACAGCTCCCGCAGCGCGTCCAGGCTGCCACGTTCGTAGGCGTCCACGAACGCGGTGAAGCGCTGTCCCAGCTCGGCCTTCCAGCTCCCCGTGTCCTGCTTCCCCTCAACCCACGCCGTGGTCATCGCGCCGTACTCCCTTCCCCGCCGTCACGCAGTCCTCGAGGATCCGGGCCACCTGCCTCACGAAGGGCGCCTCCATGACGCTGAAGTGGTTGCCGGGCACTTCGTGAAACTGGAAGTGCGCCGTCGTCAGCGCGCGCCACCACTCCTCCGCGTGGCCATCCAGGACCGTGTCCCGCTCCTGGGCCCGCAGGTACACCAGGGGGACCGCATGCCGTCCGGGCGTGTACGCGGCGATGGCCTCGTTGGTGGCGAGCACCACGTCGCGCAGCCGGAAGTCGAGCTCCATCGCCGTCTTCAAGCCCTCCGCCGCGCGCGGAGAGATTTCCTTGAACGCGTCGATCAACTGGAGCACGTCCCCCACGCTCCGGATCCCCAGCCTGCGCGAGTCATCCACCGTCACCGTGTCGATCTGGATGACGCCCGACACCGCATGCCCCCGCTCCAGCAGGACGGCGGCCATCTCATAGGCGATGACGCCCCCCGACGAATGGCCTCCCAGCCAGTAGGGCCCCTTCGGGTGGGACGCCAGCAGCTCGTCCACGTACCGGCGAGCCATCAACGGCACGTCCCGGTAGAGCACCTCGCCGGGTTCCAGCCCCGAGGCGCGGAACGCATACACCGGCCGGGCGGGCCCCAGCCGCCGCGTCAGCGGCATGTATGTGAAGACCGTTCCGCCAATGGGCTGCACGAAGAAGAGCGGCACCTGACCGGGCCGCCCCTCCTGGAGGTGCATCAACAACGCGGCCTCCTTCCGGAAGGGCCGCCCCGTCTTCTCCAGCTCGGAGAGGATGGCCTGGGTCAACGCGCCCAGCGTCGGGTGTTCCAGCACCGCGTGCAGCGACAGGCCCACCGACAGCTTCGCCTTGAGTTCGCGGTTGAGCTGCACGACCAGGAGGGAGGTGCCGCCCAGCTCGAAGAAGTGGCTGTCGGGCGTCAGCGACTCCTCGCCCAGCAGGTCCTTCCAGATGGCTTCCACCGTCGCCCGCACGCCCTCCCGGTGGATGCCCTGCGACCTGACGACAGGTCCGGGCTCCAGCGCCTCCGACGGAGGCGGCTCCTTCTTCGCCAGTGAGTAGTGCTTGCGCTCGAAGGGATACGTCGGAAGGGAGACGCGCCTCCGGGACACCCCGCCCCGCATCGCGCTCCAGTCCACCGGCACGCCCGCGGTCCACAGGTGGCCCACCGCGCACAGCAGCGACTGCTCATCGGATTCGGGGGCGGTGCGCCGTCCCACCGGCACGCCCAGCGTGGGCAGGACCAGCCGGTGCGTGCCCGCCTGGGGATGCAGCAGCGCCAGCGTGGAGAGGACGCGGCCCGGCCCCACCTCCACGAGGATGCGCTCGCGGCCTTCCAGCAGCAGGTCCAGGCCCCGGGAGAAGCGGACCGTGTGTCGCAGGTGACGGGCCCAGTACGCGGGGTCGCGCGCGGTGGCCGCGTCCATCCAGGTGCCCGTGACGTTGGAGACCAGGGGAATGCCCGGGACCTTTGGATCCATGGACGACGCCAGGGCCGTGAGCGGCTGCATCGCCGGCTCCACCAGCGCCGAGTGGAAGCCGCTCGCGCGCGGCAGCCGTTTGGAGCGCACGCCCTTCGACAGCAGCAGCGCCGCGAAGGACTCCAGGGCCTCCACCGTCCCGGACACCACGCACTGGCCGGGCCCGTTGACCGCGGCCAGGGACAGGTCGGCGGGAAGCTCCTGCGCCAGCACGCCCTCCGACAGCGGGATGGCCAACATGCCCGAAGGCGGCAGGGCATCGCAGAGCCGACCGCGCAGGTCGACCAGGGCCACGGCCTCCTCCAGCGACAGGACCCCGGACAGGCAGGCCGCGGTGTATTCGCCCAGGCTGTGGCCCATGAGGGCCGTGGGCTGGACGTTCCAGGAGAGCAGCAGTCGCGACAGCGCGTACTCCGTGGAGAAGAGGGCGGCCATGCCCAGCGACGGTGCGCGCAGGGCCTCCTCGGCGCGGGCCCGGTCCGCATCCTCCGCGAACAACACGGCGCGCAGCTCGCGCTCCGGATCCCGACCGAAGAGCGCGAGGCATTGATCCAGGGCCTCGCGGTACACCGGCGCGCGCCGATACCACGCCGCCCCCATGCCCGCCTCCTGCGTCCCCGTCCCGGGAAACAGGAAGACCACTTCGGGCACGTGGCGGGTCGCGCGTCGCGAGGAACCATCCCGCCGGAGCTTCGCGATGGCTTCCGCTGCATCCCCGCACACGATGGCGCGCCGGTACTCGAAGGCGGTCCGACCTTCGCGCGACGTGTACGCGACGTCCGCGAGCGCCTGGGTCGGGTGCTGCTCCAGGTGGTTCGCGAGCTGCCGCGACGCCGCGTCCAGGGCCTCCTCGCTCCGGGCCGACAGCACCAGCACCGTCTCGCCTTCTGGCGCACCGGTCGCTACCGGCACGGGCGGGGCTTCTTCGAGCACCACATGGGCGTTCGTCCCGCCAATGCCAAACGCGCTCACGCCCGCGAGGCGCGGGAGTCCTTCGGGGGCAGTCCACGGACGTCCCTCCCGGCTCACCAGGAAGCGGCTTCGCTCCAGCTCCAGCTCCTCGGGGGCGTGCTCGAAGTGGACGGTTCCGGGGATGAAGCGGTGCTCCAGGGCCAGCGTCACCTTGAGGAGTCCGGCCACGCCGGCCGCCGAGTCCAGGTGCCCCACGTTGCTCTTGAGCGAACCCAGCGCGCAGGAAGGCGCCGCGTCCTCGCGGTCACCGAAGGCCAGCCGCAGCGCCTGGACCTCCAGGGGGTCTCCCAGCGGCGTCGCGGTCCCGTGGGCTTCGACGTAGGTGATGTGACGCGGATCCACTCCGGCGGACGCGTGGGCCCGCGCGATGACGTCGCGCTGTCCCTCCACGCCGGGCGCGGTGAAGCCCACCTTGCCGTTGCCGTCGTTGTTGATGGCCGAGCCCCGGATGACGGCATGGACGGTGTCGCCATCACGCAACGCGTCCTCCAGGCGCTTCAACACCACGAGGCCCACGCCACTGGAGGGCACGGTGCCCTGAGCGCGCGCATCGAACGGGCGGCAGTGCCCGTCCGGCGAGGTGATGCTTCCCTCTTCGTGGAGGTAGCCGGCGGGCCCCGAGGCGAAGAGGGAGACGCCACCCGCAAGCGCCAGCTCGCACTCGCCCGCGCGCAGGCTCTGACAGGCCAGATGGATGGACACCAGGGACGTGGAGCAGGCGGTCTGCACCGTGAGCGCGGGCCCGCGCAGGCCCAGTTGATACGCCGTCGTCGTGGCCAGGAACTGCCACGGATTGCCCAGGATGGACCGGTACGATTCGGAGGCCACCGACAGGGTGCGGTAGCGCGACGCGACCTGTTCCAACCAGTAACGCGGCGCGCCCGAGCCCGCGAAGATGCCTGCCTTTCCGGGCAGTCGCTTCGGGTCGTAGCCCGCGGCCTCCAGCGCCTCCCAGGCGCACTCCAGGAACAGGCGCAGCTGCGGATCCATCAGCCGGGCGTCCTGCGGGCTGTAGCCGAAGAAACCGGCGTCGAAGAACTCCGCGTCCTCGAGGATCCCCGAGGCACGGACGTAGGCGGGCTCCTCCACAAGCTTGGGGTCCTCTCCCGCCGCCACCAGTTCCTCCTTGCTGAAGCGGGAGAGGCCCTCGCGGCCTTCCACCAGCAGCGACCAGAGCGCATCGAGATCCGGCGCTCCCGGGAAGCGGCCCGCCCGCCCGATGATGGCGATGCTGCCCGGACGCTGCTCCGGACTGGCACTGCGTTCCCTTCGAGGCGTTCGCGCGGGCGCTTCCACCGACGCGTCGTCCAACCGCCGCGCCAGGGCTTCGAGGGTCGGGTATTGGAACAGCGTGGCCATGCTCACCCGGATGCCCAGCTCCACTTCGAGCGCCGACTGCATCCGTGCGAGCAACAGGGAGTTTCCCCCCGCGTCGAAGAAGCCCTCCTGTCTGCCGATGCGCTCCACTCCGAGGAGCCGGCACCAGATGCGCTCCAGCGCCTTCTCGCGCTCCGTGGACGCGGCCGCCCCGGACGCCACGTCACGCCCCTGCGTTCGGGAAGGAGGAGGCGACAGCGCGCTCCGGTCGATCTTCCCGGTGACGCCCAGCGGGAACGACTCCAGCACCACCAGCTCCCGGGGAACCATGTGGGGCGGCAGTGTCTGGCCCAGCGCCTCCTTGAAGCCGCGCGACTGGAGACGCGCCGCCGCGTCGGCATTCCGGGGGACGACGTAGCCGACGAGGTGCCGCTCCCCCGCGAGCAGCCGGAGCTCAACCACCGCGTCCCGTACGTCAGGGTGCTCCCGCAGCGCGGCCTCCACTTCGCCCAGCTCGATGCGGAAGCCGCGCAGTTTGATCTGCCGATCCGACCGTCCGTGGAACTCGATGCTGCCGTCCGGACGATGGCTGGCGACGTCTCCGCTCTTGTAGAGCCGGGCGCCTGGCTCCGCGCTGAACGGATGGGGAACGAACCGCTCCGCATCCAGCTCCGGGCGGTGCAGGTAGCCCCGCGCCAGCCCCACCCCGCCGATGTAGAGCGAACCCCGGACGCCCACGGGTACTGGCGCCAGGGCGTCGTCGAGCAGATAGACCTCGTAGCCCGGAAGCGGCTTGCCGATGGGGGACCTGCCCGCGCCGGCCACGCAGTCGCCCGAGGTCGTGAAGACGGTGGTCTCCGTGGGCCCATACACCTGGATGAACCGCCGGCCCGGGGCCCAGGTGTCCACGAGCTGCTCCGGCACCTCTTCGCCGCCGACCACCAGCACCTTCAGGTCCGGGAGCGCCCGCCACGCCATGGGGCTCAGCGCCGCGGGCGTGAACATCGCGATGTGGATGCGCTGGGACGCCAGGAAGTCGGCCAGCTCCTCGCCGGGCGTCACCTCCGCCTGCGCGAGCAGGTACAGCGTCGCGCCGGAGAAGAGCGTCGGGAAGATCTCCGCGACGGAGAAGTCGAACCCGAACCGCGTGAACTGCAGCGCACGGACCCCGGGCCCGAAGCCGAAGCGCGCGGCCACGGTTTCGCAGAGATGGACCGCACCCCGGTGCCCCAGCAGCACGCCCTTGGGCTGGCCCGTCGAACCCGAGGTGTAGATGACATACGCCAGGTCCTCGCCTGTGACGGGGACCCGGGGATTCTCCACGGAGGCTCCGGCGAGCGTTTCGCGCAGTTGCTCCAGACCGAGGACCCGGGCGCCCGTGCCCGCCACGAGCGACCGCGTCGCCTCCTGCGCGAGGACGAGCTTCAACCCCGCGTCCCGCGCCGTGAACTCCAGCCGCGCCTGGGGGTAGCTGGGATCCAGCGGCACGTAGGCCGCGCCCGCCTTCAACGTCGCGAGCACCCCAATGATCATCTCGAAGGAGCGCTGGAGGCACAGGCCCACCAGGTCCCCAGGACCGACCCCTAGCGAGCGCAGGTGGTGGGCCAGCCGGTTCGCCTCCGCGTTCAGCGTCCGGTAGTTCATCACCCGGCCCTGGAACACCAGGGCGGGGGCCTCCGGGGTGCGCTCGGCCTGGGCCTCGAAGGGATGGTGCAGGCAGTCGGCGGTGGACACGTCCTCCGCCGGTCCCTGCGCCCACTCCAGGAGCCGGGTCTTCTCCTGCTCCGACAACAGCGGCAGCGCGGAGACGGACACGTCCGGGTCCCGGACGGCCTCGCGGAGCAGCGTCACGAAGTGCTCGCCCAGTTGGGAAATCATCCAGGGGTCGAACAGGTCCAGCGCGTACTCCAGCCGCACGGACATGCCGTCCGGCCGCTCATCCAGTTCGAGGGAGAGGTCCAGCTTCGACGTCCCCGTGTCGACGTCGTGCGGCTCCACCCGCCACCCCGAGCCCGGCACCGAGATGGGCGGCTCCAGGGTGCACGACACCTGGAGGAGCGGATTCGCACCGGGGATGCGCGCCGGGTTCACCGCCTCCACGATGCGCACGAGCGGCGCGTCCTGATGTTCGAGCGCCTCCAGACACACCTGCCGCACCCGCCCCACGAGGGCCCGGAAGCTCAACCCTTCGGAGAACCGCAGCCGCAGGGGCAACAGGTTCACGAAGTGGCCGGAGATGGTGCGCAGTTCTTCACGGCCGCGTCCCGAGAAGGCACCACCGATGACGAGGTCGTCGCTGCCGGAGTAGCGGTGCAGCAGCGCGCCGAACGCCGACAGCATCGTCATGAAGAGCGTGGCGTCCTCACGGCGACCCAGCGCCTTCACGGCCTCCAGGAGGTCCCGGGGGATGCGCACGAAGTGCTTCGCGCCACGGAAGCCCTGCACGGGAGGACGGGGACGTTGGGTGGGAAGCTCCAGGTGCGGCGCCCCCGCGAGCGTCCGCTTCCAGTAGCCGAGGTGCGGCGCGATGGCCTCCCGGTAGCGAGGGCCCTGCTGCCAGGCCGCGGCGTCCGCGTACTGGAGCGGCATGGGCGCCAGCTCCGCGGGCCTGCCATCGATGGCCGCCCGATAGAAGCGATGCAGTTCCTGGAGGAACGTCGCCATCGTGAAGCCGTCCACCACCAGGTGATGCATGACCAACGCGAGGCGGCACTCCGAAGCGCTCAGCCGCATCAGCGTCGCCCGCAGCAGCGGGCCCCGTTCCAGGTCGAAGGGCTCGCGCGCCTCCTGCGTGGTCAGTCGCGCGGCCTTCGCGCTCCGAAGTCCTTCGGGGACCGGGCGGAGATCCACGCTCCGCAACCGGAACGCCGTCCCAGGCTGTATCCGCTGGAGGGGACCTTCCGGCGTGGATCCGAAGGTGGTGCGCAGGACTTCATGCCGGGCGATGAGCGAATGGAACGCCTGTTCCAGTGCTTCGGGTTCGATGTCGCCCGGCAGGTACAGCGTGAAGGGCTCGTTGTAGAAGGCGCTCCGGGGCGCCACCTGATGCAGCAGCCAGAGCTGGCGCTGGGCATCGGACAGCGGCAGGGGCCCTCTCCGGTCCACGGGAACGACTGGAGGCAGGTCCAGCCCCCGGGCTTCGCCCCGCGCTGCCTCCACGCGTCGCGCCAGGGCTTCGAGGGTCGGATTCTCGAACAGCGCGCGCACCGGCAGGCGGACCGCCAGCGCTTGATCCAACCGTTCGATGAAGCGGACCGCCAGCAGCGAATCCCCTCCCGAGTCCAGGAAGCGGTCCTGGGTGCCGGCCTGCTCCGTGCCCAGCACCTCCGCCCAGACGCGCGCCACCTCGCGCTCCAGTCCCTCGCGCGGCGCCTCACCGTCCCCCGCGCCGAAGTGCGGCGCCGGGAGCTGCTGGAGGTCCACCTTCCCACTGGGATTGAGCGGCAGCCGGTCCAGCACCATGACCGCATGGGGAACCATGAAGGCCGGCAGCCGGGAGCGCAGGTGCACCAGCAGCTCCGTCGCGTCCGGGGAGGCACCCTCGCGCGGTGAGACATAGGCGACCAGCCGCTTGTCCCCGGGCGACGCCTCATGCACCCGGACCACCGCGTCACCGACCTGCCCATGGCCCCGCAGCGCACTTTCGATCTCCGCCAGCTCGACGCGGGCGCCCCGGATCTTCACCTGATGGTCCACGCGCCCCAGGAACTCCAGCGTGCCGTCCTCCCGCCACCGCGCGCGGTCCCCCGTCCGATACAGCCGTGCCTCCGGGGCGTCGCGGAAGGGGTCGGGGAGGAACCGCTCGCGGGTCAGGTCGGGGCGGTTCAGGTAGCCGCGCGCGAGCCCCTCTCCGCCGATGTACAGCTCCCCCACTTCACCGACGGGCCGGAGCGCCAGCGCGTCGTCCAGCACGTACACCTGGAGGTTCGCGAGCGGCCCTCCGATGGGAATGGACGTCCCGGGCTCGGGCGGCGAGCGGATCTCATGGGCCGTCGCGGAGGTGGTGCACTCCGTCGGGCCATAGCTGTTGAGCAGGCGCTGGGGCTTCCCGTGCGCCATCACGTGCGCCACCCACTTGGGGTCCAGCACGTCGCCGCCGACCATCAACACGCGAAGCTGACGGAACGCGTCCGGGATGGCCGCGGCCAGTTGGTGGAACAGCGACGTGCTCAGGACCGCGACCGACACCGCGTCACGCTCAAGCCGTGCCGCGAGGAGCGGAGGCGACAGCAGCGTCTCCTGCGAGAGGAGGCACAGCGTGGCGCCGTTCAGGAGTGCGCCCCAGACCTCCAGGGTCGAAGCGTCGAACGAGAACGAAGCGGCCTGGAGGACGCGGTCGTCGGGCCGGAACCCCATGAAGCCTGCGTCCAGCACCAGCCGGGCCACGCCCCGGTGCGGAATGCACACGCCCTTGGGCCTTCCCGTGGAGCCCGACGTGAACAGCACGTAGGCCAGCGAGTCAGGACCCGCGCCCCCCCGGACGTTCCACGCGTCGCGCTCCTCCAGGGGTTCGTCCGGCGAGGAAGGTTCGACGACGTGGCCCTGGAAGCGCAGCCCCTGGACGTCCTCGCGGCGGCCCACCAGCACGCGCAGCCCCGCGTCCTCGATCATCACGTTGAGACGATCCACCGGATGGCTGGAATCCAGGGGCAGATAGGCCCCGCCCGCCTTCAGGATTCCCAGCAACCCGACGAGTGTCTCCGGGGTGCGGTCGACGCGGATCCCCACGGGTTGATCCAACCCCACGCCCTGGGCCTGGAGCCTCCGCGCCAGCCGGTTCGCACGTCGGTTGAGCGTGTCATAGCTGAGCGCTCCGCCCTCGAAGCGCAACGCCACGGCCTCCGGTGTCTCACGTGCGCGGGCTTCGAACAGCGTGGCGATGTCCTGCCTGGAAAACTCCGTCTGGCGTCCCTGTGAAAAAGCCCGGAGTCTGTCTGGGTGCGCGGAGATGGGATTCATGATGAGTCATTGCCCCCTCCTCTCTGAACGCACGGCTCCGGAAACCTTCACCCCTGGCACGGACCTTCCAGGCCCGGATGACGGCCGGATGTGAATCACCGTACGCTTCAGCACCTTCATGAATCCCATTGTCCACGCCGAACTGTCCTGGCTGCTGGCGCAAGGCCTGCGTGAGCGGCGCGACCGCATCCTCGTCACCTGCGCGGGGCTCGCACCGGACCTGGATGGACTGTCATTGCTCGCGGGGGAGGAGTTCTACGCGCGCTATCACCACGTCATCTTCCACGGCTACGTGGGAGCGCTCGTCACGATGACGGTCTGCGCGGCGCTGGCCCGGCGGCGCGCGGCCGTGGCGCTGCTGTCGGTGGCGGCATTCCATGGGCATCTGCTGTGCGACCTCGCGGGCAGCGGTCCCGGTTGGCCCATCCACTACTTCTGGCCGCAGAGCCTGAGGGAGTGGTTCTGGTCCGGACAGTGGAACCTGGCCTCGTGGCAGAACACGCTCATCGGGCTGGCCGCGACGCTGGCCTGTCTGGCGTGTGCCCTGCCCTTCCAGCGGACCGTGGTGGAGCTGTTCTCGCTGCGCTGGGACGCGGAGGTCACCCGGACGGTGCGGCGGCGCTTCTCCCGGCAGGGTGCCACCGGGGCGCCCTGAGGTCGGTCACTACGGCGTGGCGGCGGGCTCCAGCTTCACCTCGAAGAGGTCGGGCCACAGCTTGCCGGTGAAGAACAGGCGGCCGGTGCCGGGCTCCAGCGCGATGCCGTTGAGCACCGCCTCATAGCCGCGCGCCCGTCCGCGCTCCGCCTGCACCAGCGCCGACGCGTCGATGACCGCCAGCACGTGGCCCGTGGCGTAGTCGATCTTCAGGACGTGGTTGGCGTGCCAGACGTTGGCGTAGACGCCGTCCTCCGCGCACTCCAGCTCGTTGAGCATCTCCTGCGGCGTGCCCTGCAACGTCACCTTCACCTGGGACTTCACGTGGAAGTCCTTCGGGTCGTGGAAGCGCAGCGTGGACGTGCCGTCGCTGCGCACCAGCTGCCCCTGCCAGAAGCACAGGCCCCAGCCCTCGCCCTTGTACGCCACCTGCTTCTCCTGCACAGGCGTCGCGCCGCTCCACACGAATAGCGTCTCGTCCTGCCACGTGAGCTGGTACAGGCGCTCGCCGTCGCTGGCCAGCCCCTCCGGGAACACGCCCGGCAGGGCCTGGGTCCACAGCGGCGCGGTCTGCTCCAGGGAGATGCGCCGCAGGTCACCCTTCTCGCCGGTGCTCTCGTAGAGCTGGCCCTGGTGGAACTGGAGCCCCTGGGTGAAGGCCGTCGGGTCGTGCGGGTACGTGTGGACGATGCGCGCCACCAGCCGCTGGGGCACCGCTTCGGAGGATCCCGCGTCCGGCGTCTGACGCTGCGCGGGCGCGCACCCCAGGCACAGGAGCGACAACGACAGGGACCAGGGCATGCGGTGCATGGGCTTCCTTGCGAGGGTGCGGCTTCGCGAGCGGCGGCAAGCCTAGCGCGCCGCGCCCGGCCCCGCTTCAGCCCCGCGCCACTGCGAGCGCCGCCTCCACCGCGTCGCGCAGTTCGTCCAGTTCGAACGGCTTGTCGAGCACGTAGGCAGCCCCCAGCCGCTGAGCCTCGCCGTGCAGCTTCGCGTCGCCGAACGCGGTGATGAGGATGACGGGCGTGTTCCACTGCTCGCGGCGCAGGCGGGCGAGCACCTCCAGGCCGGTGAAGCCCGGCATGCGCACGTCGGTGATGATGAGGTCGGGCGCGCGGGACTCGTCCGCCGTCAGCCCGTCGATGAGGACGCGCACCAGGTCCGGTCCGTCCGACGCCTCCACCACCTCATAACCGCGCCGCACCAGCATCTTGCGGATGAGGGTGCGCATCTCCAGTTGATCATCCGCGACGAGGATGCGGGGGGCGCGCGCCGACACCGTCTTGGGGTCTTCCCAGGCCGCGGCGCGCCCGGCCCCTTCCGTCTGCTCGTGCACCATGGGAGGGATCTCCTGGAGGGTTGAAGGTGCGCCGGGCTGCTCGCGCGAAAGGACCTCGCGAAGCGCGAAGGCCCTTCCCGACACGACAGCGTCACGGCGGTGGGACGTTCCGGACCTGGAGCATCCGCCGTGCCACGTCCGCGACCCCCGGGCCCTGGCGGAGGGGCGATGGGGCATGGGGCACGCTGCCCCCGGGCGAAATGCCCCGGCTGGGGCACTTTGCCCCGCCTCCGGGGGGCCTCCGGGGCACCGCTCCCCTCTGGGAGGGGTTCCGGGGGGCTTTGGCCCACGGGCTGCAATGAGGTCCGGGCGTCGGACCGGATGCGGGGCTTCCTCCAAGAGCTCCCTTCAGGCAGCTGGGCCACTGGTGGCTCCCGGTGTCGCTGGTGGAACGGGACCGCTGCCTCCTTCCCAGGGTGCCCACCGCATCCGGTTCGACTCTTTTCCCGCCCGGAAGGTCGCTTCCGGCGCCCACCCAAGGAGAACGCACGATGGTCCGCACCCTTCCGTCCCGCCGCCGCCTTGCCCGCGCGCTCGCGCTCACGCCCCTGGTCGCCCTGGGCGCCTGCAAGCCCGCTCCGGACACGGCGCCGCCCGAGCGCCCCACGCTGTCCTTGAAAACGGCCACCGCGCCCTCCGGCGCGAAGGTGGAGCCCGCCGTCTATTCACCCGCGATGGCCACGCCCGGCACGCCCGGCGCGCTCATGTCGCTGGCGCCGCTGGTGGACACGGTGAAGGGCGCGGTGGTGAACGTGGAGGTGCAGGCGAGAGCCCGTCCCGCGATGGGCGGCATGCAGGGCCTGCCCCCGGGGCTCGCCGAGCGCTTCGGCCTGCCGGGCGGACAGAATCCCTTCGGTGAGGGCGGCGGCGCACCGTCGAAGCAGGGGCTGGGGTCGGGCTTCGTCATCGACCCTTCGGGCCTGGTGCTCACCAACAACCACGTGGTGGAGGGCGCGGACACCGTCCGGGTGAAGCTGGAGGACGGGCGTTCGTTCGAGGCGGAGGTGTTGGGCCGCGACGCGCTCACGGACGTGGCGCTGATCCAACTGAAGGGCGTGTCCGGAAACCTGCCCTTCGTGAAGCTGGGCGACTCCGACGGCCTGCGCGTGGGCGACCCGGTGATGGCCATTGGCAATCCGTTCGGGCTGGCGTCGAGCGTGAGCGCGGGCATCCTCTCCGCGAGGGCGCGCGACATCCACGCGGGCCCCTATGACGACTTCCTGCAGACCGACGCGGCCATCAACCCGGGCAACTCCGGCGGCCCGCTCTTCAACATGCGGGGCGAGGTGGTGGGCATGAACACGGCCATCATCGGCGGCGCGACGGGCATCGGCTTCGCGGTGCCGGCCAACCTCATCCAGGCGCTGCTGCCGCAGCTCCAGGAGACGGGCGTGGTGCGCCGGGGCTGGGTGGGGCTGGCGGTGCAGGACCTCACGCCGGAGCTGGCGCGGGCGCTGCGCGTGGAGGCCGCGAAGGGCGCGGTGGTGGCCGGCGTGAGCGCGGGCGGCCCGGGCGCGAAGGCGGGCCTGCGCGAGGAGGACGTCATCACGTCGGTGGGCGAGCGCGCGGTGGACTCCGCCGGGTCGCTGACGCGCGCGGTGGCCCTGCTCAAGCCGGGCAGCGAGGTGAAGGTGAACCTGGTGCGCGGCGGCAAGGTGATGGAGGTGCCGGTGAAGCTGGGCACCCGTCCGACGCAGCGGGGCGAGGAGGAGATGACGCCCCGGGATGCGACGCCCGCGCCGCTGTCGAAGCGGCTGGGCCTGCGGCTGTCGGAGGCGCAGGACGGCAGCGGCGGCGCGCAGGTGGTCGCTGTGGAGTCCGGCAGCGCCGCGGAGCGAGCGGGGCTGGCGCCCGGCATGGTGCTCACGCAGGTGGGCGACCAGAAGGTGTCCGGCGTCGCGGAGGCCGCGCAGGCGCTGACGTCCGCCGAGCCCGGCGCCGCGCTGCTCCTGCGAGCGCGGGTGCCCGGTCAGGACGGGGCGCTGCTGCGTGCGATTGAAGTGCCGGCGCGGTAGTGCGCGCGCTGCTTCCGGGCGTGCTCAGGAGGAGAGCGCGCCCGGGTGGGGCAGGTCGGGCACGCGGCGGGGCATCGTGCGTGCCACCTGGTCGTAGAAGCACTCCGGCCCGAGGACTTCGCGGAGCTGTTGCTCCGCGGCCTCCGCGGCGGGAGTCATCGCGTCGGTGGGCAGGGCGTAGGGCTCCACGAGCACGATGCCGTCCGCGACCGTGCGCCGCTGGGTTTCGGGGACCGCGTTCAACCGGTCTCCGAACATCTCGATGAAAGGCGGACCGTAGAAATTGCGCCAGAAGACTCCGGCGAGTCCTTCGCTGGGGTCGCGAACGGTCCACGTCCAGCGTTGCCCGAACCCATCCGGTGAGGGGATGAACTGGTTGCACTTCCGGCGTTCGTCCTCGGCGGTCGCGGAGAGGGCCAGCGGTGAATTGAACAGCTTCATCAGCGCCGTGACCTGTTGGACGTGGGCATCACGCCACTTCGCGTTCTTCGCGCGGGAAAGCGCGGCATCCCAGGTGAGACTTCCCACATGCGGAGGACCGTCCGACTTCCTGGCGGAGAACAAGAAGAAGTCACGGTCCGTCTTCGCCAGCACCATGAGGCTGCGGACTCCAAGGAAGCCAGCAACCAATGTGTCGTAGTCGATCCGCAGAGGATCGATCTGCTCATCGAGAGAGCGAGCAGGCACGAACCACTGGTACTCCTCGAACGCGCTCTTGAGGAACGCGCGGACTGCAGCCTCCGAGGGAACGACGGGTGGCAGGCTGATCTTGGTCGTCAGATATTTCAACGGCACCGGCGAGCCTCACGGATAGGCATCAGATAGGGCTTTGCCATCCTCTTTGAGCCGCCTCAAGAACTGTTCGAGGGGAAAGGTCAGCTTTGTCTGCCCCGCTGGATGCTTCGCGGAGCGGAAGTACACCTCGATGTGGCCACCGTATGTTCGGACGTATTTGAGCATGGCCTCCAGGTTGCCCGTGAGTGCCATCTCCGCGCGGCCCTTGGCCTCCACGAAGTGGTAGGGCTGGCCCCACACCAGTTCCCCCGGGTTGCCCTTCACCGCGTCCGGCACGAAGCCCTGGGCATTGCTCCCCGGAGGCGGCAGCATCAACGCCGTGTTCTTCTGCTGGCCCTTGGACTTGAGCACGGCCTGCTCGAACTCGCTGCCCGCGCCCTTGTTCTTGATGACCGTCTGGTAGAGCCGCTCCCACTCCGGATCCACCGAGTACTGGATGCGGGGGTACTTCGACGGATGACGGAACTGATAGTCCACCCACGCCTGCGCCAGGTGCTCCGCGCTGCCCGGCACCAACCGCGTGCCCTCCGCCGTCACCCGCGAGCCCACCAGGGCCACACGTCGACCCTGTGCCAGTACGCGGCCTGCTTCGGCCAGCGGGGACTCCAGCCGCTTCGCCACGGCTTGCAGTCTCGCCAGGTCCTCCGCTGACACCGCATCGCCGCGCGCGGCTGCTCGCAGCACCCGGCGGATCTCCTGCGCATCTTGCGGTGACAGGTGCTGCACCACGCGCTGCAACACCTGCACCTCGCGGAGGCTCCGGCCCGTCAACAGCGCCACCCGCTCCACGCCCTGCGCACCCTCCGACAGCAGGCGCCCCGACACCACCGGTAGCGCGATGCTCACCGCGCATAGCAACCGCTCTCCGCCAGTCAGCGGGTAGCCCAGGATGCTCTCCCCGAGCACCACGCCCTTCACATCCGCCACTTCCCCAGCGACGGGCAGCAGGCCTACCGCCATCTCCAGCACGAGTTCCTCCGGAGGAATGGCTGGAGGCTCCCGACGCGGATCCCACGTCGGGGGCGCGAGGCGGCCCGCTTCCACCGCCGACGCCAGCAGGCTGTCGCGCGCCAGCAGGTAGAGCGCCACTTCACTGGGGCTCTTGCGCACGAAGTCCGGATCCAGCGTGTGCGCGTAGGCCCAGTCGAGCGCCGCCTCCACCAGCGCCCGCTGCGTCGCTTCGTACAGCGCGCTTTCGGTGAGCAGGCCATCGTGGCCCAACCTGCGGAAGTGCGCCCCGGCCAGAGCCTGTCCGCGAGCCTCCGCCCAGCGGTGGTACTCGCCCAGCTTCGCCTCCACCTGCTTCGAGCGCACCGTCTCCGCACGCCCCTGCTCCGCATGCGAGACCTTCATCCGCAGGTACACCTCCAGCGGCGCGTCCTCCGCCAGTTGCTCCTCGGTCCGCGCGATGGACCAGAGGAGCAGGTCGTTGAGCGCGGCGTGGCCCGCCTGACGTTCCGCCTCCTTCACGTCAGGCTTCTTCAGGAGCGCCCGCTGCTCGGTGATGAACGCGAGATAGCGGCCCAGCACCGCGCCGCCCACGGTGCCACGGTGAGGCTCACGCGAAAGCCGTGGCGGCGAAGCGCTCTGATAGCGCGCATACCCTTGCATCCCCACGGGCAGCTCACCGGCATGGACCGGGACGCCGCCCAGAAACCCCATGAGGACCGTCACGCCCCTCCACGTGTGCCCGGACCTCCTGCCCCCACTCGGCGCCCGAAGCCTGCTCATGCACGTTCCTCCGTTTGAGCAGGGCTAGCAGGGAGTCCTGACATTCATGCCGCGACGCGGTGCGAAATGACGCAGCGGGTGCACAGCCGACCCGCGGTGCTGTCCGCTCGCGATGTCGGGTGTCGCGCGTTTCGCGGTGACGCCGTGCCTGGACGCCCTCCGGGCATGGAGGAACTTCTGATGAATCGTTCACGCGGATGCAGCCTGCCCCACCCCTGGGGTTCGGAAATCGTGGGGGCCCTGGCATAGAGTGGCGTCCGTGCCGCGCTGCCTCACATGCGGGCGGCGTTGGGAGGGCTCTCACGCGCCGTGCCCTCCCGGCGCTTCGCCCATCACCGTCCCGCCGCCCGATGTCTCGCTGCTCGTGCCCGACGTTCCGGGCTATCGCTGCGAGAAGGTCATCGCGCGCGGAGGCTTCGGCGTCCTGCTGGCCGCGCACAAGCGCGCCCACGACGGCACCGAGGGCGAGCGCATCGCGCTGAAGCTGGCCCGCCCCGGCGTCATGCTCGCGGAGGCGCAGCTCGCCCGGGAGGCGGAGGCCCTGCGCGTCATCGGGCCGCCCACCGTGCCCGCGTTGTATGAGACGGGCACGCTTCCGGGCGGACAGCGCTTCCTCGCGATGGAGTTCGTGCCCCTGCCCACGCTGGCGGACTGGCTCGCGCAGGTGTCCGGGCCGCTGTCGCCGCAGGAGTTCTGGCCTCGGGCCAGCGCGCTGCTGGACGCGGTGGCCACCGTGCACGCTCACGGGCTCGTGCACTGCGACCTCAAGCCCGAGCACGTCTTCCTGGACGACGCCCACCGCCGGGCCCGCGTCTTCGACTTCGGGCTCGTGCAGCGCCCGGCCCCGGACGCGGCCGCCGACGGCACGCCCGAGGAGACCTCCTCCTTCGCCGGCACCGCCGAGTACATGGCCCCCGAGCAGTGCGCCGGCCACGCGGCCCTGGACGCCCGCACGGACGTGTACGCGCTGGGCATCATGCTCTACGAGCTCATCACCGGCCGGCCGCCCTTCTTCGGCGCCCTGTCGGAGGTGCTCCAGGCGCACCTGTCGCTGCGACCGCCGCCTCCCTCGGAGTACGCCCCGGTGGCGCCTCCGGTGGAGGAGGTCGTGCTGCGGTGTCTGGCCAAGGAGCCCGTGCGCCGTCCCCGCGACGCGGCCGCCGTGTCCCAGGCCCTGCGCGCGGCGTTGGACCACGCGGGCCAGTCCTCGGTGCAGCCCGCGCCCCGGGTCACCCTCACCGTCCTGCCCGAGGCGCGCCCTGCCCAGACGCGCCGCTCGGTGGCGGTGCTGTTCCTCGCATCGCGTGCGAACCCCGTCGCGGTGCAGAAGGCGCTGGCCGCCTACGGAGGCCACATGGCCTTCACCGACGGCGCGCGCTTCGCGGGCGTCTTCGACCCGGACGTGGGGGAGAACCCCGTGCGCCGCGCCCTGCGCGCCGCCGAAGGACTGGCCGAGCGGGGACTCGCGCCGGCCGCGCACGTGGACGTGGCCACCGTCACCGTGCAGCGCCGACTGGACGGCGCGCCCCGCTACCTGAGCGCCATCTTCGCGCGCGAGGACCGCTACCCCTCCGTCCCGGAGACGCGCGGCCTGCTGCTGTCCCACGCCGCGGCGGAGGCCGTGCCGGAAGTGCCGTGCCTGCCGGTGCCAGGGCGTTCGGGGCTGATGCGGCCCGCGCCCTCGGGCGCCGCGCCCCGGCCGGATGTCACCGTGTTGCAGTTGGGCAGCGCGGTGCTGCTGGGCCGCGACGCGGAGCTGGAGAGCCTGCTGGACAGTGCGCGGGGCGCGGTGTCGGAAGCGGCGCCCACCATCGTCACCGTGAGGGGCGACCGGGGCCACGGCAAGAGCCACCTGGCCACGACGCTGGCGCTGCGCCTGAGGGCCACCCTTCCCCACGCCCGCGTCTACTCCATGCGCGCCCGCGAGCCCGTGCAGGGCGATCCAGAAGGCACGCTGCGCACGCTGCTGCGCGTCGCGCTGCACGGCTTCGACCGCGACGACACGGACACGCAGGAGGATGGCCGCACCGCCATCCTGGACCGGCTGGGTTCGCGGCTGGGCATGGAGCTGTGGCCCGGCGTGGCCGCGACGCTCGGGTGGTACGCGCCCGGCGGGCCGGAGCTGCACAGCTGGGCCGCGGCCCCGGGCGCCCTGCGCTCGCTGGCCCTGCGCGCCACGGGCGAGCTGCTGGCGGCGAGCGCCCGCGAGCGCCCCCTGTGCCTCGTGGTGGACGACGCGCACTTCGCGGAGGAGACGGCGCTGGACGCGCTGGAGTACGCGGCGCTCGCGGAGACGCGCGTGCCCCTGTGGGTCTGCGTGCTGGTGCGCCCGGGCTTCGAGCAGAGCCGTCCGTCCTGGGGCGCCCGCGCCGCGCGTCAACTGGAGCTGCCCCTGTCCGGCCTGACGTCGGCCGATGCGCAGGCGCTGTGCCGCGCGCTGCTCAAGCCGGTGGAGAACGTGCCCGCGCAGGCGGTGGAGCGCATCGTCGAGCGCGCGCAGCGCGTGCCCCTGTTCCTGGTGGAGCTGGTGCGCGGCCTCAAGCGCCAGGGGCTCGTGCGCCAGCGCTCCCCAGGCGGCAACTGGTACCTCGTCACCGACGAGCTGGACCGCGTCCCCGAGCTGCGGCTGGTGGAGTGGCTGGCGGACCGCGAGCTGGGCGCCCTGCCCCCGGCCCTGGCCGCGCATGCCCGCCTGTGCGCGCTGCTGGGCGCGGCCTTCACCGCGACCGCCGCGGACGGCGTGGTGCGCGAGCTGGAGCGCGACGGGGCCGCGTCGCAGTTCCCGCTGGACATGGGCCATGCGACGCGGCGGCTCCTGGATTCAGGGCTGCTGGTGGAGCACCGGCTGGAGGGCCTGAGCTTCCGCAACGAGCTGGTGCGCGAGGCCGTGGTCGCGGGGCTGCCCGCCGAGGAGAAGGCGCGCATCCACCACGCCGCCTACCGCCACTACCTGAGCCCGGCGGGTTCGCAGGAGCGCCAGCGGCTGGCCCGGCTCGCGCTGCACGCGGCGGCGGCGGGCCTGCGCGATGAGGCGGCGGCGCTGACCATCGACCTGGCGGAGTCCGCGCGCGGCCGTCACGCCTTCCTCGACGCGGAGGCGATGTACACGCGCGCCCTGGAGCTGCTCGACCCCGAGGACGAGCTGCGCTGCCTCACCGCGCTGCGGGGCCGGGGCCTGATGCGCTACCGCATCGGCCGGTACGAGGACTCGCTCACGGACTTCGCCATCGCGCGTGAGCGCGCCCGGGGCGTGGGGGATGCGCGCGCGGAGGTGGAGCTGCTGCTCGACGAGGCGATGGCGCTCGACTGGGTGAACGACTACGCGCGCAGCGAGGAGCGGGCCCAGGAGGCGCAGCACCTGTCGGAGACGGTGACGTCGCCCTACGTGCAGTCGCGGTTGCTGCTGGCGCTGGGCCGCGCGCAGTTCCGCAAGGGTGAGTGGCTGGATGCGCTCATGCCGCTGGAGGCCGCCGCGGAGCGGGCCCGGAAGCTGGGCGACGCAGGCTACGAGACGCTGGTGGTGGCGCTGCTCCTGATGGCGGTCATCCTCCCGAACCTGGGCGACATCGACGGCGCGGAGCGCGTGATGGACGAGGTCATCAGCGCGTGCACGGAGCGTGGAGACCGCTTCCACCTGGGCTCGGCCATCAACAACCGCCGCAACCTGTGGGTGGCGCGGCGGGATTTGACGCACGCCCTGAAGGACCAGGAGCGCTTCATGCAATTGGGGCGCGAGCTGGGCGTGGTGGGCTGGGAGTACTTCGCCGAGCACAACATGGGCGAGCTGTACTACCAGGCCGGCGACGTGGAGGCCGCGGCGCCGCACATCGCCCGCGCCATCGTGCTGGAGCGCCGGCATCCGGAGGTGGCGCACCGTCCGTGGGCGCTGCTGCTCCAGGCGCGCGCCATGGCGTGGACGGGCCGGCACGACCGGGCCCGGGAGCTGCTCGCGCAGGTGCGGCAGACCATGGCGAACAGCCGGCACGGCGTGAACCTGAGCCCGTCGGAGGAAGTGCTCTTCTCCATGGTGGAGCTGGCTGCTCGCGACGCGACGGCGGAGGAGTGGCACGCGCTGCGCGAGCGCTCGTCGCAGGTGTCCGTGGAGCAGGAGCCCCTCGAAGTGCTGGAGATGATGGGGCTTGCGGCCTGGCGCCGGAGCGACTTCGCGGAGGCGATGCTCGCGCTCGGGGAAGCGCTGGCGCGAGCGGCGCACGTGCCGAACCTGATGGAAGACCGCATCCGCCGCTCGCTGGAGCGCGTGCGGGACCTCACGCCCGCTGCGTGAGCGGTCAGGCGCTGCGCTACACCGACCGCTGAAGCGCCGTCGTGGCGGCGATGATGAGCCCCATCAACGACTCACCCACCAGCGCCCCGGAGCCCACCGCGGGCACCTGCGCGTCGGTGAGCTTCGGAGACCACCGCCGCGCAATCGCCGCCATCCCCGCGCCCAGGCACAGCGTCACCGCGAAGAACGCGGGCGTGATGAACCCGATGCCCATGGCCACCGGTGACGGCAACCACTTCGCCGCCCTGCCCCGCGAGGCCAGCGTCAACACCGCGCCCACCACGCACCCCACGAGCGCGCCCATTCCCGCGTGCGGCGGCAGTCCCGCGAGCCCTCGCACCGACACCTCCGCCACCGCGCGGAACTGCGCCGCCGCGGGCACCGGCAGCGCGGCCGTCCCCAACCCGTACGCATCCACCAGCAACAGGTAGGCCGGCACCGCCACCACCGCGCCCACCGCCACACCCACCAGCTGCGCGGCGAGCTGCTTCGACGACGAGGCCCCCAGCAGGTGCCCCGCCTTGAGCGACCACAGGCTCACGCCTGTCTGCGCCGCCGCGCCCGCCACCACCGAACCCGCCGCCACGTTGGGCGCCAGCTCCCCAGGCCGCACGCCGCCGAAGACGACCTGCGTGAGGTTTCCCATCTGGCTCACCGGCGACACATCCGTCTGTCCCGCCCCGCGAGCACACACCGCGCACAGCGGCACCAGCAGCGCGAGCGCCAGCACCATCGACGGCACGCCCAGCCCGAACAACACCCCGCCCAGCACCACCGCCAGCACGCACGCCACCGCCGCCACGCCCAGCGCCCACCGGGGCAGGCCACCGCGGTTCGCGCCAACCGAACGCAGGTCCTTCGCCGCGCTCAGGAAGTCGCGCGCCTGCGCGCCGAGCGACACCACCGCCGCGCCCACCATCAGCCCCACCCCGGGCCACGCCAGCCACGCGGACAGCGGCCCATACTCCGCGCCCACGACGACCCCCGCGCCCAGGAGGACCGGCGCCAGCACGCCCCACGCCACGACCGCGCCCAGGAGCATGCTCAGGGCCAGCTGCAGCCCCGTCATCATCCCCACCGCCAGCAGCATGGGGCTCACGCCCACGCCCCAGGTCAGCGACTCCAGCGGAGCACCGCCGACGCGGCCCGGCAGGCCCACCATCCCCGGCAACCACCCGCGCGAGTCCCGCATCCACGTCACCACCATGGCCACCACGCCCGCGCCCACCAGCGTCCGGCCGCGCCCCACCGACGCGCCCGGGGCCTCCGTCGGCGTGGCCGCGTGCAGCGTGGAGATGAGCTCCGCGGTGGCGATGCCCGTGGGGAACGGCAGGGCCTCCTGCTCCAGGAGGCGCCGACGCAGCAGCCCCGCCACCAGCACGCCCACCGTGCCCAGCACCAGGCCCCAGGCCGCGATGCCCCAGCCCGGCACCGCCACGCCCAGGAGCGCCAGCGCCGGCAGCGCGCCCAACAGGCCCGCCGCCGCGGGCATCGCGCCCACCGCCGACGCGGCCGTCTGCGTGAGGTTGTTCTCCAGCGGCGTGTACGGCACGCCCCGCCGGCGCCCATAGGCGGCAAGCCCGCTGAACCCCAGCACCGTCGCGGTGATGGAGCCGCTGTCCCACCAGCCCGTCTTCATCCCCATGTAGAGGTTGGTGACGGCCAGGAGCGCGCCGATGAGCAACCCCATCCCCAGCGCGCGAACCGTCCACTCACGGCCCTGGGATGCCGGGGCGCCCGCCGTGCCCAGGCCCTGCACCGGAGGCAACGGCTCCCCCGGCCCCACCGCGGCCTCGGGAGGGGACGCGGGGTGACCGGAGGAGACGCTCATCGCCCCGCCTCCGCCGAACGACCGACCAGCTCCCGCAGCTGCGCCAGGTCCAGCGGCTTGCTCAACTTGAGGTTCGGCACGTCGCGCAGGAAGGACACCGTGCGCGGCGTGAAGGCCCCGCCCGTCATGAACACCATGCGCCCGGCCTGCTCCGGCGCCGAACGCCCCAGCTCGAAGTACAGGTCCATGCCCGTCATCCCCGGCATCATCACGTCACAGAGGATGAGGTCGAAGCGGCCGCCCTCGTTCACCAGCCGCAGCGCCGCCTGCGCGCTGTTCGCCGTGGCCACCTCGTGCTCCGTCGCCAGCGAGCGCTGCAGCGCCACCGTCACGTTGGGCTCGTCGTCCACCACCAGGATGCGAGCGCGCGCGCCCGCCTGCGCCGTCGCCGACAACCGGGGGTAGAGGTCCGGCTCGTGCTGCGCCGAGCGCAACACCACGCGGAAGGTGCTGCCCTGCCCCGGCACGCTCTCCGCCTGGATGGAGCCGCCCATGGATTCGATGATGCCGTGGCAGATGGACAGCCCCAGCCCCGTGCCCACGCCCACCGCCTTCGTGGTGAAGAACGGATCGAAGATGCGCCCCAGCACCTCCGGCGTCATGCCCACGCCGGTGTCGCGCACCTCCACCACCACCTTGCCGGGCTCGCCCTGGCGGATGATGGCGCGAATCTCATGCTCGGTGACGGAGGACGGATCCTCCGGAATCGCCTGCGCCGCGTTGAGCAGCAGGTTCAGGAACACCTGACACAGCCGCGCCTCACTGGCCTCCACCGCCGGCACCGGTTCAAACTCGGTAATGAGCCGCGCGCGGTGACGGATGACGTTGTCCGCCATCTTGCACGCCAGCTCCACGGAGCGACGCACGTCCACCGGCATCGGCCGCGACTCCTGCTCGCCGCGCGCGAACACCTTCAGGTCCCGCACGATGGTGGCGATGCGCTCCGCGCCCTCCGTCGTCTCCCGCACGAGCTGCTGGATGGCCGCCACCGGCTCCGACGGCGCGCCTTGCGTCTCCAGCTTGTCCAGCCCCTCGCGGATGAGGTGCAGGTTCACCAGCATGTACGCCAGCGGGTTGTTGATTTCGTGCGCCACGCCCGCGCCCAGCGTGCCCACGCTGGCCAGCCGGTCCGCCACCACCAGCCGCGCCTGGAGCTGCCGGCGCTCGCTCATGTCGCGGTGGACCATGATGTTCGCGATGATGCGCCCTTCGGCGTCGCGCAGCGGCACCACCACGGACTCGCAGACGCACGTCATGCCGTCGTCGCGCCGGAACTCCAGCTCCCCGGACCAGCGCCCGTGCACCTCCAGCGCGGTGAGGATGGCGCCCGTCAGCCGGTCCTGCTCACCCGGGTGCAGCACGCTGAAGAGCGTCTGTCCCATGGCCTGCTTGCGGCTTCGGCCGAACATCCGCTCCGCGCTGGTGTTCCAGTCGATGACCCCGCCCGCCAGGTCCGTGATGACGACGCCGTCGGAGATGCTCTCGAAGATGAGCGCCTGCCGGTGCAGCTCCTGCTCCGCCTGCTTGCGCGCGGTGATGTCCATCACCGTGCCCGTCACCCGCGCGGGCTGCCCCGCCGCGTCCAGCAGCACGTCGCCCTTGCACGAAATCCAGCGGTAGCCGCTGCCGGCAGGCTCGATGCGGTACTCCACGTCCACCTGCGACTTCTGCTGGAGCGCCGTCGCCAGGCCCGCGCGCAGCCGGGGCAGGTCCGCCGGGTGGACGATCTCCTCCAGGTCCATGGCGCGGCCGGACAGCTTGCCCACCGCCAGTCCCAAAAGCCGGTCCACGTGCTCGCTCCACGTCACCTGACCGCTCTTCGCGCTCCAGTCCCAGATGCCCACGCGCGCCGCGGACAGCGCCTGCCTGAGCTGCTCCTCGCGCTGCTCCAGCACCTCCCGCCGGGAGAAGCGGAACACCGTGACGGTGCCCACCTGGAGCCGGTCGCCCTCCTGCAGCTCCGCCGTGGACACCGGCAGGCCGTTGAGGAACGTGCCGTTGGTGGACTCCAGGTCGGTGACGCGGCAGGTGCCGTCGGCGGAGCGCAGGATGCGCGCGTGCTTGCGCGACACCCCGTGGTCGTCGATGCGGACCTCCGCCTCCGACCCGCGCCCGATGATGTGCTCGCCCGGCTCCAGCCGGTACGCCTTGCCGATGGCGGCGGGCGTCGTCGTGCTGATCAGGATGAGACACGCCCCGGTCGAGGACGGAGCCGTCACCGACTGGCCCGCGCAGGTCGTGAGCTCGTCCAACAACGTCATCATGTGTGCCAGCCCCCTGGCGTTCCCCTGCGCTCGGGCCGGCACTCTCCTCGCCGCCTGTCGTGCATGACGCCGCGCTCCGTGATGGCCAGAAGCCTTGGCCCGGTTCGCAACCATACCCCAACGGCTTCCAATGAACGTCCCTTCCACCCCCAGGGCAGGAAGCCTGACTCCTGGTGAACGGGCAAAAGGGCAGGCAGGGAGGCAGCCGGCGACGGGCGCACGCGACCCACCCGGCGGATGCTAGGGTGCGGGGATTCATGGCGGCGGACTCCGAGAGCACCTTCCGCATCCAGGCGCGCGCGGCCGCGAGCGCCACGGACAAGGGGCATGACGCACCCACCCGTTCCGAACGGGGACCGGGCACGCTCGCGGGCGAGTACGTGCTCAAGTCGATGATCGCCGCCGGAGGCCACGGCAGCGTCTACGAGGCCGAGCACCGCATCCTGGGCCGGCTGGCCGCGGTGAAGGTGCTGCACGCGCACCTGGCGGACCAGGGGGAGATGCTCCAGCGCTTCGTGCGCGAGGCCCGGGTGGTGAATCAGATCCACCACCCCAACATCGTGGACGTCTACGACTTCGGCCTGATGCCGGACGGCAGCCCCTACTACGTGATGGAGCTGCTGTCGGGGCGCACGCTGAGCCAGGTGGTGCAGGAGCGCGGGCGGCTCTCCGCGTCCCGCGCGCTGGCGTACCTGGAGCCCATCTGCGGCGCGCTGGAGGCGGCGCACCGCTCCGGCGTCGTCCACCGCGACCTGAAGTCCAGCAACATCCTGGTCGTGGAGGAGGGGGAGAAGCCCCGGCTGAAGCTGCTCGACTTCGGCATCGCCAAGCTCATCCAGCAGGAGCCCGGCCAGGAAGGCCTCACCACCGCCGGCCAGCGCCTGGGCACCGCGCACGCGATGGCGCCCGAGCAGTTCCGGGGCGGCCGCATCGGGCCGCCCACGGACGTGTACGCGCTGGGCGTGCTGCTGCACCAGCTGCTCACCGGCCGCTACCCGTTCCAGTCCGAGGACCGGCTGGAGCTGGAGCGGATGCACCTGGAGGCCCCACCGCCGCGCCCCAGCGTGCGCGCGCCGGTGTCCCCCGGCATGGACGCGGTGGTGCTGCGCTGCCTGGACAAGGACGCCACCCGCCGCTACCCCAGCGTGAGTGCCTTCCTCACCGCGCTGCGCGAGGCCGCCGAGGAGCCCGGACAGGTGGAGGGGCAGACCCGCCCCGTGTTCGCCGTGCACGCGGAGGTGGTGCTGCCCGCCACCGACCAGGACGACGACACGCTCTACGCCGCGCTCGCCGGAGTATTGGACATGCTGGAGCAGGGCCTGCGCGAGCGAGGCTTCCTCCTGGCGCTCCAGACCGGCACCACGCTGCTGGGGGTGCGGCCCCTCTCCCCCGACACCGCCCCCGCCGACAC
>NZ_RAWI01000879.1 GCF_003612125.1 Corallococcus praedator | reverse complement strand
GTCTTGATGTAAGCATCCCTTGAGCCAGTTCCAACCGATACGGAAATAGCTGTTGCCCCGATTCCAATGCGCGTCCACCCACCGACGCTTGCCCGCTGCGACAACTTGCTGCCCTTGCACGGTCAAGAGTAAGGTCGTGACTGCCATCACCAAGCAGAGTCGAGAGAGTGCTGGAACATTGCGTAGTTCTGAGCGTTCGAGTTGAAAGCCATTTGATTTTTCATCGAGGATCTCCTCTTCGACTGGAAACCTCTGGCTGTATTGTTGAAAGGTTTGCAGGGTGGCAGGTTCATCGGTTGCAACCAACCACACCTGAGCAGAGATGGGGTCGCGACCGAGGGCAATATTCAAATCTGCCAAAGGACGCGATTTGGTCAGGCTGACGTCGTGCAGCAAAATGCTTTCTCCTGCGGCTAGATGATACTGGTTTAATTGCTTCCAACCTTTGCGTGGGCGATAGATCCAAGCATTACTTTTGACGCGGATGCGTTC
>NZ_RAWI01000878.1 GCF_003612125.1 Corallococcus praedator | reverse complement strand
GCTGCTGATCGTTTTCTCGGCGTTACTCCTCGTCGTTCTGACATTTAGCTTCAAACCACGACCAGATGCACCAAAACACAGACGAGTGGAGGTAGACGACGTTTACACACTTGCCGAAATTAATCGCCAAAAGCAGCCTGCCTTTAGCCAAGCTTCCCAAAAGCACATCATCTTTGGATTCAACATATAGCTGTCGCCACAGAGCTTAGGACATTGGGATTAAAGGGGATGTGGGAGCTTTGCCCCCAGCCAGGGGGTTCCACCCCTGCACCCCGTCCTAACCAATATGGCTATGACTAGCCTAATTTAGATTTTGAATAGGCTAGGATGAGCGTAAGCATAAGCTACACGAGGCCTCTGTTGTGGTCTTACAGCCGCTCAAAACAAATTGAGCTTGATAGTGGTGCGATCGATTTCAGTACGCTGATCAACATTTTTACACTCGTGGACAACTGGACAGTACAACGATGAACACTTCCACTCAAAGAAAGGG
>NZ_RAWI01000877.1 GCF_003612125.1 Corallococcus praedator | reverse complement strand
GGCGTGATATTCACTAAAAGATGAACGTGATCCGGCATGACTTCCAAGGCAATTAATCGCCAGCGGTGCTCAACGACTAACTCGAAAATGATTTCTTGCAAGCGTTCTGCAACCTTGCCAACCAAAACAGCCTTGCGTCGTTTTGGTACAAAAACGAAGTGCAAATTCAACAAAGAAACCGCATTGCCTTCGTGTCGATATTCCAAATCTTTCGCGGATAGTTTCGCCATTTCTTCATATTCAATCTGTTGCTAAATGCTATGATAACAACAAGGAGGCAGGCAAATATGTTTGGATGTCAGCAGGCTCTAATCAAGCCCGACAAAGACTTGCAGGCGATTCTAGAATTTATCTGCGGAGAGTCGAATAAACTGCATAATTGCGCGGTTTACTACGCTCGTCAGATGTATTTCAAGGCTCGCCAGTTTGTCAGGCCGTTCGATTTAATCAATGAATTGAAGCGCAACCCTCATTACGGGGCGTTGTGCGCTCAAGC
>NZ_RAWI01000876.1 GCF_003612125.1 Corallococcus praedator | reverse complement strand
GTCAAAGACATCTTCTGTCAAAGCAGCGGCGTGGTCGAAGTGACGCAGAAAAACGACATTCTGCGCGAAATCGTGATCAAGCCCGGTGAAATTCACCTGACCGACGACCCGGAAACCGCTTCGTCGAAAAACGGCTCGCTAGCAAATCCCGGTCAGGAAGTCATGCCCGGACTGACGATCGACCAGATGCGCTACATCGAGTATGTCGAATCGCCTGAAGGCCCCGCGCTCTTGCTGCGGCCTGTGACGGAATTCACCGTCCCCGATGAGCCTTCAGTTCCCAGCCAAGAATCGACGACCGAGGAATCGGGTCGATCGATTCGCCTCCGCGCCATTCAGCGGATTCCGTATAAGGATGGCGATCGCGTCAAGTCGGTCGAAGGGCTAGAACTCTTGCGGACACAACTGATTCTCGAAATCGATCAGGACGCTCAGCTTGCCGCTGATATCGAACTGGTTCCCGACGAAACCGACCCTGAAGTGCTGCGCCTCCAGC
>NZ_RAWI01000875.1 GCF_003612125.1 Corallococcus praedator | reverse complement strand
CTCTCGAATGGCACTTCCTGGTGCGCGTACGCACCCAGCGTCGTCTCCCGCACCTGCGCCAGCAACTGCCGGAAGCTCTCCTCCGGCTTCAGCTTCGCCCTCAACACCAGCGTGTTCACGAAGAAGCCAATCAGCCCCTCCGTCTCCGCCCTCGTGCGGTTCGCGATGGCAGAGCCCACGCTCACGTCCTCCTGCCCCGCGTACCTCCCCAGCACCGCCTGGAACGCCGCCAGCAGCACCATGAAGGGCGTTGCGTTCTCCCTCTGCGCAAGCCCCTTCACCGACTCCCACAACGCCCTCGGCCACTGCACCGGCCTCGTGTCTCCCCGGTACGTCTGCACCGCCGGACGCGGCTTGTCCGTCGGCAACTCCAGCGCTCGCGGCGCTCCCTCCAGCCGCTGCTTCCAGTAGCCGAGCTGCGCCTCCAGCACTTCGCCCTTCAGCCACTCCCGCTGCCACACCGCGTAGTCCGCGTACTGCACCGGCAACTCCGGCAG
>NZ_RAWI01000874.1 GCF_003612125.1 Corallococcus praedator | reverse complement strand
GGATCGTCCAGTGCGGCGGCCCTCGCCGGAACCGCGGATTGCAGCGCCGCGGACCCTGTCGAAAACCGCCGGGGCGGTCAAGCGAGGGCGGTGCGCTGGGGACCGAACATCGCAAGGCGACCCGTCCGCTTGGTCGGCCGGCCGGAACATGCGACGACCGGCAGCATCCGAGGCGGTGGCGCCCGGCCGGTGAGGGGGGCGACGACGCCCGGTGCGCGAAATCCGCTTCGAGCAAGGCCGGCGATGGCGCGGCCGGTGATCCCGCGCTCGCTGCGGGCGCGGCTGCTCGCGCTCTGGCTGCTGCTCCTCGCCTCCGCCGCGGCCACGGGCTACCTGCTGTTCGCGTTCTACAGCCAGTCGGCCGACGTGCAGGTCGGGCAGGCCGAGGTCGCGGTCGCGCGCGCCTGCCGCGAGATCGTCGACCGCACCGCCTTCGTCACTGGCGCGATGGCCTCGACGCGGACCGTCGACGCCGGCCTTCGCGCCGACCTCGCCGACGC
>NZ_RAWI01000873.1 GCF_003612125.1 Corallococcus praedator | reverse complement strand
GCGCGCGGATTCGCTGGGCATGGGGCTGTCCACGGCCGGGGACGGCGCGGTGCTCGACTCGCGCGGCCGTCCGTCCTCCCACCTGTTCACCCTGGGGCCGCCCCGTCGCGGGGACCTCTGGGAGACCACCGCCGTGCCGGAGATCCGCGCCCAGGCGCGGGACCTGGCGGACCACCTGCTGCGACACCTGGGCCTCACTCGCACCGCGTCCGTGCCCCTGTCGGGCGCGTCCTCCTGAACAGACCGCTCGG
>NZ_RAWI01000872.1 GCF_003612125.1 Corallococcus praedator | reverse complement strand
AACTCGCATGGTACGTAGTTACCTCACACCGTTTCAGAGAATCGTAAAAGAAAGTAATCGATCGATGCAACCCAATCAGCCACAAAGTAGCAGTTGGATTTTGGCGATCTCAAAAGAGAACCGTCTATTAATTGTGCTGCATGTCGCAAGATTTGAGCGATTTAGCAATTATTTAGCAGTTTATTAAATCAGCCGTTTTGAATCAGCCGTTACGAAGAGGACGATCGCAACTTCATCATTGTGCCTTACGAAGTGTGACTTTCCACGATTCGCCTGCGATCGCCTGCAATTGCGCTTTGAACTGGCGCGAAAGCTGGCGGCGCAGTCGCGGTGAAGGCTGATAGAGAAACAGATCGCGATCGATCGGCAGTTGCGGCAAAACGGCTTTAACAAGCTGAAACTCAACAGACGGCTTGAGCAAATAGCTCAGTGATAAAACGCGCTCGATCGAAGCGTCACTGAGAATTAAGGGTCGATCGCTTTGATTCACAGCAGCCGCAACTTCAAGA
>NZ_RAWI01000871.1 GCF_003612125.1 Corallococcus praedator | reverse complement strand
CCGTGATCTCCAGGGGTTGGGCGACCCCCTCCAAAACGCGCGGCTGGACCCTGCTTTCGTGACACGGAAATGTCCGCCGCAGGACGTCCCCAACCGGCCTGTTGAGTGATCATAGATTGCAAGCATCGATCCCACCGGCCGGGCAGGCTCCCACAGGATCTAGCGTTGACACACTGGGTCCCCCCCCATAGCTTGTGTCGGCCGCGCGGCTGCCCCCAGTTCCGGGTGGCCGCTCCCGAGACCTGGAGGCAGAGTGTTTTTATTGCGCGACGCCTGCTTCTGTCCGACAAATAGCTACATGTCGGCCTGTTGTTCCCAGGTCCCCGGGTTCTGATCGCAAGTCAGCGCCCGTCCCAAGCCCATCATTGATGCATTTGACCGGGGGCAGCCCGCCCCGCGCAGGACGGCGGTGTGCGTCCTGCTGGCTACGCCTTTGCCCGGAAGTGAGACGCCCTTGACCGTCCAGACGCCCCTGAAGCCTTCCGTCGTCGCCTCGCCGCCCCCCGACTC
>NZ_RAWI01000870.1 GCF_003612125.1 Corallococcus praedator | reverse complement strand
CCCGGCGGCTCGGGCATCATCACCGGCAGCTTCACGGTGGAGGAGTCGACCAACCTCGCCGTGCTGCTGCGCGCGGGCGCCCTGCCCGCCGGGCTGACATTCCTGGAGGAGCGGACCATCGGGCCGGAGCTCGGGCAGGACAGCATCGACGCCGGCCGCAACGCCGCCTACGCGGCGATGGTCGCCGTGTTCATCTTCATGGTGGCGAGCTACGGCGCCTTCGGCCTCGTCGCCGTCATCGCCCTCGCCGTCAACATCGTGCTGATCTTCGCGCTCCTCAGCCTCGTCGGCGCGACGCTGCGCATCCCCTACTCGTTCCTGGTCCCGATCTTCGGCGGACGCAACTGGACGATCATCTCTGCCGGCCTCCTCCTGATCCCGGCGATCGCGATGGCGATCTGCCTCGGCAACCCCGAAACGCCCTTCCCGGTCCTGCTCCTGGTGGCAGCCCTCGCCGGCTTCGGCGGAGGCAACTTCGCCAGCTCGATGTCGAACATCACCTACTTCTACC
>NZ_RAWI01000086.1 GCF_003612125.1 Corallococcus praedator | reverse complement strand
GGGAAGGGGACGGAGGCGGCTCGGAGTCCGCGCTCAAGTGTGACGCCGTGGGTTGGTGCTCCACGTGGGATGCGGACGGCGCGGAGGTGACGGATGCTCCCCCGCTGAATGGGGGGACGCTGAGCGACGGCCTCTATCGCAGGGAGCGCGGTTCCAGCTATCCGTTCGCCATGCTGGTGAAGGGGAAGTCCATCCTCTTGATTGAGGCGGACTGGAGGAACGATCTGGGGACTTGGAAGGTGGAGAACGGCCGTCTGGTCATGACCATGACGAGCCGCTGCTCCAACACCGAGAATGAAACTTCGAACGACCCCTGGACCTGGACCCACGCCTTCGCGGTCAAGAACGGCGTCCTCTACACGCAGGACCTGACCTGGGAAAGGCCCACCGTCGCCTGGCGCAAGGTGGAGTCGCTGTGTGATGAGTCCGCCTCTTTCAAGTGCATGGTGAGCAACTGCGCCTGTGAATTCACGAGGAACACGCCCCTCCTGGGGCAGAAGAGTTGTTCCTGAGCGCGGACATCACGGGCTTCGAGTGAGGGTAGATCCCCCGTCACGCAGGGGTTCCACCAGAGGAGGCTGACGCATGCACGAGTACGATTTGATCGCGGACTGGTATGCATCCCAACGCACAGGCTCCACGGGCGTCCCGGAGGTGACCGCGCTCGCGGCCTCACTTCCGGCCGGCGCCTCGGTGCTGGACGTCGGCTGCGGCACGGGACTGCCGCTGACGCGGGTGCTGCTGGAGCACGGCTGCCATGTGATGGGCGTGGACAGCTCCCGCGAGCTGCTGGCGCGATTTCAAGCGAACTTCCCCCACGTGCCGGTGCTCTGTGCGCCCATCCAGTCGTGTGAACTTCAGGCGCGGACGTTCGACGCCGCGATCGCGTGGGGGGTCCTGTTCCACCTGCGCCACGAAGAGCAGGAACACGCGATCGCCAACATCGCGAGGGCATTGAGACCTGGCGCCGCGTTCCTCTTCACCTCGGGCGACGTCCATGGCTCCATCGACGGCGAGCCGATGAATGGCGTGCCGTTCCGCTATCACTCGTACAGCGTCGACGGGTATCGCGACCTGCTGCGCGCGCACGGGCTCACGCTGGAAGCGACGCACACGGACCCGGGCGGGAACGTCTACTTCCTGTCGCGCAAGACTGGATGAGGCGGCTTCTCGCCATCCGCGACACCCGCTCCATGAACCCGGTGATCATGTTGAGCGCACTCTTCGACGAGTTGTAGGCGACGCCGTAGTCCTGTGCCTCTCCCCAATCCGGTCGCCGCGTTGAGCGAGTCTTGGGCAGGCACAGCGGCGCCGAAGCGGTGAAATCGCCCTTCGGCGCAACTCCAACCATGGCGTGGCCCCACCCACGGAGACCTGGATGCGCGCCTCCCTCACGAACTGGAAGGCGCGCATCAGGGACTCCGTCAATTCAGTACACGACCACTGAGGCGTAGATGCTGGTGCCGTTCGTGTAGGCCACCAGGGCGCCGCCGTTCGACGGGAGCGCCGCGACCGCTGGCGCGGCGCCTGGCCCCACCGTCCTGGCATCCGTGGTCAGGATCGTGGCGGCCCCCACGAGCATCCGGTCCAACTGGATGTCGCCCGTCCCCCGCTGGGTGGCGATGTAGCCGTTGCCGAGCGCATCCGCGTCAATCGTCCGGAAGGAACCGGGACCGACGTCCGTGGGCAGGCCGGGCACCTGGGTGCTCGTCCCCGGCGTGGACATTGGGATGACGTCCACGTTGTTATCCCCGTTGGAGCCCGTGGTGTAGATGAAGCCGTTGGAGCCCGTCCAGTCCGAGAAGAAGGCCTGCCCCGGCGGGGAGCTCAGCGGGCCGAAGGTGGTCCCCTGGTCGCTGCTGCGGCGGATGCGGAAAGAGGGGTCGTCGCTCACCGAGAAGACATCTCCGCTGATCTTGTCCACGATGACGTCGAAGAAGGCATTGCGCTGTTCCACGTCCGTCACGCTGAAGTCGTTCGCGCCTCGCGCGAAGTTCCGGAGGACGCGCACCCCCGCGGAGCCTTGCGAGACGCAGATGTAGAGGGCGTCGCCCCTGGAATCCAGACTGACGGTCGGGTTGGCCGCCGAGCTGAGGACTCGCGGCGCATCCCAGGTTGCTCCCGCGTCGACGGTCCGGGTGAATATCACCGTGCCCGCGCTGGTGGCCGCGACGTAGGCGACCCCCGTGGGGCCGCCTTCAATCGCGACTTCAGCCGCGTTGGTGATGCCCAGGGGCGTGGGCCCCACCCAGGTGTGGCCACGGTCCACGCTCACGCTGACATGGACCGCGCCACCGCACCTCATGACGGCGTAGAAGCGCCCCAGTGCATCCACCGCCACCTTGCGCCCCGTGTTCGTGTTGGCCGTGGTGCAGTTCAGGGTCCCGCTGATGAGCGTGGGGGGCACATTCGTAAAGGCATCCAGTTGGCACGCGGCGTCGCAGCCATCCCCGGGGGTCGTGCCGCCATCGTCGCACTGCTCTCCCGCCACGCTGTCGACCAGACCGTCGCCGCACACCTCCACGCCCTGGCAGTCCGCTCGGCAGCCGTCCCCCGCGGCGCGGTTGCCGTCGTCACACACCTCACCCGAGTCGACGAAGCCGTCGCCGCAGACAGGCGGCCCCCGGACGGTGATGGTGACCGTGGCGGTATTGGAGGCAAGCGCGCCGTCGCTGGCCTCGAAGGTGAACTGGTCCTGCCCCTGGAAGTCGGCGGCCGGCGTGTAGAGCACCTGGGCGCCCGTCCCGGACAGGGTTCCGTGAGTGGGAGCCGTCACGGTGAACGTGAGCGCATCCCCTTCCACGTCCGTGGCCGTCAACGTGATGGGCGTCGACGTGTTGTAGTTCACCGTCACCGCGGCGGAGGCGGCCACGGGTGCGTCGTTGACCGGAGTCACGGTGACCGAGATGGTGGCCGTTGCCTGCTTCTTGCCGTCGGAGACCGTCACCTGGAAGGCGTCCTCTCCGGCGAAGTTCGCGTTCGGGGTGTACGTCACCGACGCCCCCGAGAGCGTGAGCGTGCCATGGCCAGGCGTGGTGTAGGAGAAGGCAAGCGCGTCGCCATCCGGGTCCGTCGCGGGGATGGTGATGTTCACCGAGGTGTCCTCGGGGGTGGTCGCGTGGACGTCCTCGACCGTGGGCGCTGAGTTGTTGTCGCAAACGCTTGGCTGCCCCGTGCAGGTGTAGCCCGGCTCCACCTGGCAGACGCTGTTGCAGCCGTCTCCGGAGAGCTGGTTGCCGTCGTCACAGGTTTCGAACCCGGCGGACACCCCATCACCACAGAAGGGTCGCAGCGACGTCTCCACCGCGTCCACCAGGTAGAGCGCGAGCACCGCGCCCCTCAGGCGCACGTAGCGATAGGGCACGTTCCCCGGGTACGTCGCCACCGCGACATGTGTCCCCAGGCCCAGCTCCACCAGGTGCAACGAGCTGGAGCCAATGAAGGTCCCATCCGCCTTCAGGAAGTCCACCTGGGCCACCAGCGCCAACGACAGACCCTGGTAGTAGACGCGCAGGTCGCCGGTGCCTTCCTCGCCCTGGCCCAGGTCCAGCACCAGTGCCGCGTTGAGCAAGCCCAGCAGGGTCGCGGCCTGCCCGTCCGGAGCGCCCAGCGCCGCGCTCGCGTTGAGCACCGTCGCCGTGGTGCCCGACGCCACCGCGTCCGCATACGGGTCCCACGTCAACAAGGCTTCCGGACGCTCACGCGTCAACGCCCCGTCGTCCTCTTGCGACACCCCCTCCTCCAGAGGACGTATCTTTTCCTCCAGGGGCTCCACACCACACGCCCCCAGCGACAAGGCCAGCGTCAGGCCCAGCCCCCACGACCACAGCACACCAGAACGGCTTCGCATCGAGTGTCTCCCCCTGAGGAGCAGGATGAAGCCCGGAATGGGCCGTCCCCTCTCATGGAATGCACGACACCACTCCACGCTCCCGACAGCTCGGCGCACAACACGCGGATGGCCGTCGTCGTCCTACCACCCGCCGACAAGCGCTTGGGGCCATGGACTCAAAGTCCCTGACATGCATCCTTCAGCAACTCCCGCAGCGGCCTGGCGTTGGACCGCGTCGCCTGCCTCAAGAAATAGCGTTGCGTGAATGAAGATCCCGGGTCCCCGTCATGAAGGACACAGTGCGAGGGGGCGGCGAGCGCTGCCCCTCCACTGGAGACCTCCATGAAAAGGAGAAGTCCCATGTTCGCGGTTCGCAGTGGCTCCGAGGCTGGTCGTGCGCGTGAAGACCGAGCGTCCGCGAAGGGCAGGGGATGGGCAGCGCTCGCGCTGTTGCTCCTGCCGATGACGGTGGCGGCGGGACCGGGCCCGAACTACCGCTGGGACGAGTCGCGCAACCGCCCCGGGCCCAACCGCTGCCACGATGCCTCGCAGTGCGATGGCGCACGCACGTGCAGCCCCGCGGGCTGGTGTCAGGGCGAGGCGCGCCCCTCGCCGCCCCCTGGGCGTTCGGAGTGGGGCCATGGCCGGGGAGAGACGCGTCCCCAGCGCAGCACCTCCATCCGCAGCAAGCTCGCGGGGCTCGTCATCGACATCGAGGGTGCCAACCGCTCGCCCGGCGCGGGGCTCGTCGCCTTCCGGGCCAAGTCCAACCGCGAGGGCAATGACAACCAGATGTGGGAGCTGGTGCCCACGCAAGGTGGCTACCTCATCCGCAGCCGGCTCAACGGGCTCGTGCTCGACGTGGAGGGGGCCAACAAGGCCGAGGGAACCCGCGTGATCACCTGGGAGGCCCACGGCGGACCCAATCAGGTGTGGAAGCTCGTGCCCGGTCGCGTCCGCGGCACCTACTTCATCCAGAGCCAGCTCAACGGCCTTGTGCTGGATATCGAGGGCGGCAGGACCGATGGCTCGGGGCGGCTCATCACCTTCCCCATGCATCGCAATGGACAGGCGGACAACCAGCTCTGGCGGCTGGACCTCTGACCCCATCGCCCCGGGTCACCGACACGTGACCCGCTGGGGCAGGGCCTGTCCTACGCCCAAAAACAGTGGACGCCCTCACCCGATTCGTCTGCGACGCGCGCCTGCCCTTGGACAGCAACCGCAGCGAGGCTGCGTTGAGAAAGGCGGCCCTGGGCAGTTGGCCGGACGGTTACAGCCCAGACTCGGGGAGGGGCTCGACCCTGGCAGGCCCGCGGGGGCCCGGCCTATGCCTCCGCGAGCGCCCGGCGATGGATGGCCACCCAGAAGTCCGCCGCCTGGCGCGCGCCGTCCAGCAGGGGCTCGGGGATGTGCGCACCGAGCGACTCGCAGAGCGCCTGGGCCCGCGCGCCGTGCTCCACGTCCACGTCCAGGTGCACGAGCAGGAAGCGCGCCCGCGTCCTGTCCAGGCCGAGCCGCCCCAACCCCTGGCGAGTGTCGCCCCTGAGGTGCCGCGCCACGCCCTCCAGCACGTACAGCGCGCCGAGGAACGAGAGCTGGCGCTGCGCCGGGATGCCTTCCCAGAAGGCGTGGAACGCGGAGACCTCGCGGGGCGTGGCGTCCGACGGCGTGCGCCCGAAGGCCGCGAGGTCCGCCTTCGCGAGCTGGTAGTGGGACTGCTCGTCCGCCGCGAGCTCCGCGAAGAAGGCCTTCAGTTCGGGGAGCGTGGCGCGCTCGGCCGCGAGCCGCAGCCGGTCTCCACTGCGCAGCGTGTAGTGGTACATCATGTCCAGGAAGGCCACGTACCGCTCGGGCGTCACGGCCGGCAGCCAGCCCGCGACCTGCCGGGCCATGCCCACGGTGAGTGCCTCCAACTGCTCCCGCATCGACACCATCTCAGCCCCTCCGGGTTGGAATCTGTCCGCCCAGGGTGCGCCGCGCGTGCGCGAGGTGCGGCGCCGCGCGCTCCAGGCCCAGCTCGTCCACCGCCACGACCCCCGCGTCCAGGAAGCCCTCGCCGCCCAGGCCCCGCCCGCACGCCGTGGGCACCGCGCGCACGTCCACGGGGCGCAGGGGCCCCCCCGCGTCCCGCGCGAGCGCGAGCTTCAGCACCGCGCCCGTCTGGCACGCCCGCGTGGGCATGATGCTCAGGAAGTTGCCGAGCGAGTACGCGATGAGCCCCACTCGCGGCGGCCCTCCCCGGCGCACCTGCGCGGGGCACGTGGGGTCCCCGCCGTCGATGGAGACCAGCTCCACGGGCTGCAGCACGTGCGGCGAGGAGCCCAGGAGGATGTCCGCCCCGCGCTCGATGAGGCGGTAGGCGTGCTCGCGCTGGAGGGACTCGGGCCAGTACTCGTACTCGAAGCCCCAGTGCGGCATGAGCACCACAAGGTCCGGCCCCACCGCGCGCGCCGCGTCAATGAGGGCGCCCAGCCGCTCCCAGTCGGGCGCATGCAGCGGGTTGCCCAGGCGCGTCACCGGAACGCCCTCGGGCGGCGCCCCCGCGAGGTGGTTGATGTCATACGTCACCGCGGCAATGCCCAGGCGCACCCCGGCCACCTCCAGGCCCGCCACCGCGTCCTCCGCCCGGGGGCCTCCGACGCAGCGGTGCTCCGGGCGGGCCAGCACGCTCTGGCGCGTGCGCTCCAGCCCTTCCGCGCCCTGGTCCAGCGCGTGGTTGTTGCACAGCGAGAACACGCGGTGGCGCGCGGTGCCCTCCCACGCGTCCAGGTAGCCCGGTGGCGCGTTGTAGTGGAGCGTCTCGTAGACAAGCCGGGGCACGGGCCGCGCCGGGTCCACGGGCGTCTCCAGGTTGGCGAAGGCCACGTGCGCGTCCGCCATCAGCGCGCGCACGCCCGGGGAGAGGGCCTCGCGGAAGCCGCTGCGAATCCACATCACATCGCCCACGGCGCACAGGTTGAGCGCCGCGGGCGCGTCGGGCTTCCAGCTCCCGGAGGCGAGGTGCCGGGCGACGCGCGCGAAGTGCTCGACGTCCTCGGTGCGGCGCGGCTCGGGGACGTGGAGGAGGCTCTTGGCGATGTAGCGCAGGTTGAGGTCCCAGCGGGACAGCGGCCAGCGGCCGTCCTCGTAGCGGATGTCCGCGTACAGCTGGCGCAGGGCGTTCATGGGCGCTTTCGTTCCAGGGTGACGAGCCGCACGTCCTCGTCCACGACGGTGGGCCCGGCGAGCAGCGCGCGTCCCATGACGTCGAGGTAGCTGTCGAAGACGGGGGCGCCGCGCGCGAGCAGCCCGGGGCGCAGGTGGGTGTGCAGCCTCGCGAGGTTGTAGCCGGGCACGCGCGGATAGAGGTGGTGGTCCAGGTGGTAGTTGAGCCCGTTCCAGAGGAAGGTGACGAGCCGCGTGCCGCGCACCGTCGTCGCGGTGTGGAAGCGGTCCCCGCGCCACGTGTTGGCGTAGTGGTCCGCGATGGACTTGAGGCCGTTGAGGGGGCTGGCGAAGAGCACCGGCAGCAGCCAGCACTCCACCGCGCCGGGGACGAGCCCGTGCCGCGACAGCAGCCAGAAGAGCCCCGCGTAGAAGCCCGCGTAGCAGAGCAGCACCGCGCCATGGCGGCGCAATCGCGCGCGGGAGAAGTGCTGCAGCGGATAGAGGACGTTGAAGTAGATGAGGCTCAGCGGGATGCCGAGCAGCACGGTGGCGTAGAAGAGCGCGCACAGCCCGAGCGAGCGGCGGCCCGCGTTGTAGGCGTCAGGGTCCTTCTTTGTCCGGTTCCAGCGGTGGTGCGCGAGGTGGTCATGGCGCATGGGCTCGTAGGCGATGCCCACGAGCAGGCTGAGCGCGTTGCCGAAGAGGCGGTTCTGCCACGGCCTCGGGAAGAGATTGTCGTGCCACGCGTCGTGGTCGAGCTGGATGAGCCCCATCACCGCCCCACCCGCCAGCAGCCACAGCGGCAGCTTCACCCAGACGCTGCCCGCGCGGGCAATGGCCACGGCCGCCGCGCCCCAGACACCCAGGTGCAGCGCCGCCATGCCCACCGCGCGCAGAGGACGGATGCGGAGCAGCTCCACCAGCTCGGCGCGGGAGAGGCCGGGCTCCGGGGGCGCGGCGCCGGGCGAATCAGCGGGACGCGAGAGGGCTGGCGGCATGGCGCGTCAGAAGTAGCGAGGTGCGCGCTGGCAATAGCGCGCGTAGGGCTCACCGAGGCGGTCCGCGAGGAACCGCTCCTCCTGGAGCACCAGTTGATGGAAGAGCCCCCCGAGCGCCGCACAGGCGCCCAGCGTCACCACGGACGGAGCCCAGAGCGAAGCCCCTACGAGGTACAGGTAGGAGAACACGTAGATGGGGTTGCGCGAGTAGCGGTGGAGTCCCCCCTCGTGCAGCTCGGGCCGGGCCTCCCCCGCGTCCACGCCGATGCGGAACGCCGGGCCCATTCCATGCTGGGCCCACAGCATGCCCATGAGCCCCACGACACCGAGCACCCAACCCGCGAGCGGAGGAATGGGCAGCAGCGGCCGTCCCCAGGACATGGCGGACCACGCGGGCCAGAACGCGGTCGCGAGCACGGAGCCGGCCCAGAGCAGCGAGACGCCGCTGATGCGCCGCGTGACGCGCGTGTGCGCGGAATCCGCCGCCGCGCTCCGGTAGGCCAGCGGGCTGCGCCCGAAGCGCAGGCGGTAGACGAGGCTGGAGCCCAGGTGCCCCGCGAGCACGTGCAGGCAGATGAAGCCCAGGTACACCCCGGGCGCCTCGCGCAGCCCCATCATGGCGCGAGCACCTCTGCCCGCAGGCCGAAGCCCGAGGACGCCCACCCGGCGACGCGCTCCGTGAAGTCGCGCAACTCCTCGCGCGTCCAGAGGCCCTCGAAGGCCGCCGTGCTGATGTTGAGCGTGTCCGCGAACGACAGGCCCGTGGCGCCCCAGGTGGCCGTGTGGCTGCGCATGGAGCGGATGCGCAGCGGCGCCTCCGTGAAGTGCTTGTCCATCCGTCCCAGGTAGGTGACGACGAGCGTGTTCGTCCGGGGCTCGGCGATGAGCCCGGGACGCGCGTTCTTGCGCAGCACCCGCGCCGGTGCGAGCCGGGCGACCGCCATGCACTCCAGCGCCGTCGTCCAGTGCACGCCCTCATCGAGCACCCGCTGCACCTCGGAGCGGAGGAAGCGGGCCAGCTCGCGCGGGGCCTCCAGCCGGGCGCGGACCTCCTTCAGGGAGAGCTCAATCGGCACCGTGGAGCAGCCATTGCCCAGCGTCCGCCCGAGCCCCAGCATCCGCCGCAGGTCCACCGGCATGCGCAGGCGGATGAGTCCGTCCGCCGGGGACTCTCGCAGCGCCACGCCCGCGAGCAGCGCGGAGAAGAAGACCTCCGACGCCTGGAGGTCCGTGTCGCCCTGGGGAAGCGTGAGCCGCGCCGTGGCCGAGAGCGCGTGTCCGGCGGTGTCCCCACTTCGGCGCAGCCCCATTCCCCGCCGCGCCAGGAGCCGCCGGCGCGGACTCGTGAGCCCCAGCACCACGCCCGGCTGGCGCAGCGCCGCGAGCAGCACCTTGCCATCCGTGAGCGTCGAGGGCTCCAGCGGGCGCGACTCCGACCCGCGTCCCGCGCAGAGCAACCACAGCCGCTCCAGCAGGTGCGCCAGCGCCTTCGCGTCCCCGATGGCGTGGTGCAACTGGATGCCCAGCAGCCAGGGCCCCTGGGCCGCGTCCACCATGGGATGCAAGTGCAGCCGCAGCGGCACGTCGCGCGTGAGGTCCACCCGCGTGTTGATGATTCGCGCTACGGCGTCGGGCTCGGACAGGGGCTCCGAGCCTTCCACCAGGGCCGCGCCCACCTCCGCGTCCCCGCGCACGGCGGGCACCCATGCGCGGCGCGCGTCGTTCCAGGCCACGTTGAGGCGCTCGCTCTCCCGCACCAGCGCGCGCAGCCCCCGGCGCAGGAGCGCCACGTCGGGCCTGTCCTCCAGCCGCAGCAGCACCGTGGCCCAGAGGGTGGCGACCTCGCCGTCCAGCCGCGCCATCAACGTGTCTACGAAGTTCGCGCGCATCGCTCCCTCCATCCCGCGAAGAGTTCCCGGGCCCGCGCGCCGTCCAGCCGGGCGCGGCTCACGACTTCGCACGCGGCCCTCGGGTCCGCCACGTATTGGAAGACGAGTTCATCCGGCTCGCGCTGGTGGAGGCGGATGCCCGTCGGAAGAAAGCCGGCCGCGAGGAGCACCGGCGTCCCCTCGGCCACCCGCTGGGGCTCGCCCATGGGCAGGTGGATGAGGTCCACGCGCGCCCGCTCGGACGTGAGCGCCGGGGTGCCCTCCGCGCTGAATCCCACGAGGCCCCGCCGCTCCAGACGCAGCGACGCGTTCCAGTCGAGCGGACGCAGCACGGCGCCCTCCCTCCATGCGCGGCGCTCCAGCGGTGTGAAGGCCACCGACTCCGCGAGCCCCACCCCGGCCAGGATGGACGCGAGCCACTCCCCCCACGGGCCCTCGGGCAGGTAGCGCCGGCGTGGCGGCGGGGGCGCGAGCACCGTCGTCATCGCCAGCGCCTGCATGGGCACGCCCGAGCCCTCCTCCACGCCAATCACCGTCTCGCCCCGCGTGTAGTTGACGACGAGGCCCATGGGCCTCGCCCCCATGAAGCGCGAGGCGTAGCGCTGCGCCATGACGTGCAGCGTGGAGGTGTTCTGGTGCAGGAAGCCCACCCAGCGCCCGAGCCGCTCCAGCAGCGAGCCCCACAGCGCCTCGTGCTCGGCGCGGCCCATGAGGGTGCGGCGGCTCGGCAGCGCCACGGAGAGCCCCGAGTCCAGCGAGTCCCGCCCCGGCTTGCTCCACAGGCCCGTGTGCCACAGCAGCGCCCCCCGCGCGTCGAACTCGCCGAGGCTCAGCAGCGCCCCGTCCCTCCAGAGCCGCACGGCGCCGCCGGGCTCGTAGAGGAGCGGGTAGGAATACGTCTCCGCGTAGCGCGCGTGAAGCAGCTCGCGCAAGGCCGGCTCATCGGGCGCGGCCAGCCAGCGCGTGTGCTCGCTGGGGTTGGCGGCGCGAAGGTCGTCCATCAGGGAAACAGCTCGGTCCCGGCCCATGTGCGCTAGCAATGCATCCTTGAGGCCAGCCGGGAAGGCCCCGCTCCCGCCCGGACGCAACCTCGCTCGCCCAGCCCTTCGTGCAGCGCCTGGCACACGGGTGTGAAGCCCCCTGCACAGCCGAGGCGCATCAGAGGGATGGGGGCCCTGTTGAGGGGGAGGGACGAAACCGGGGCAACTTCAAGATGGCTTCCATCCCGCGCACATGCGGCTTGCAGGGCGCACCCCATTCTCCGGATCATGACGGGGCAGGCCCCATGGCCCGACGACCCATCGCGGGGGAGCGGGCCTGGCGCTTGAGCGAGGACAGACCGTGGAATTGCGACACCTCTCCGCACCCGCCTGGTCGGCGTTCAAATCCTGGCTGCTCAAGTTGCACGGCGTTCCCATCTCCCACCTCCGGCTCCTGACCGGTGGCTGTCCGGCGGAGGAGCTGCCCGCGCTCGCGAAGGAACTCAAGCGCGTGCGGTCCGACTTCAAGAAGCGCCCCAACGAGGTCTCGGCCCCCGCGGATGAGCGCCTCCGGACGGACTACGCGGCGCTCGGTGTGCCCTGGTCCGCGTGGAGCGAGGTGGCGCGCGAGGTCCAGCGCGACCTGAAGCGCAAACGGTACGCGCGCTGGACGGGGGCGGATGCGCTCGAGTTTCCCCAGGGGCCTTCCGCCGAGGACCTGGTGACCGTCTTGTTGTTCGGAGGCGTGGAGCAGGCACGACCCCATCTGCTGCGCCGCGCGTCGCTCGCCGCGGGCTCGCTCGAGGCGCTGTGGTGCCGCTGGCTGGCGGGTGAGCCGCTCGAACCCGAGACGCTGCGCTCGTTCGCGGGTGCGCCGGAGCGACTCGCCGAGCCCCTCTACACGCCAGGCATCGGGGAGGTGCTGCCGCTGTTTTTCGTCGAGCCCGACCCCGCGCGCGCCGAGCGGGCGCTGGAGGTCGCCTCGGCCCAGATGGGCTCGTCCCGGTCGCGACCGTTGATGGACTTCCTGCGCTCGCTGCTCGGCTTGTGGCGTCAGGACACTTCGGTGGAGGAGGTGAGGGCGCGCTTCGATACGAGTGTCGCGACCGTCTCGCCCTCCGAGGTCGCCCAGCTGTGCGCGCCCGCCTATCTGTATTGGCGATACATCGAGGCACTCCCCCCGCACGCGCTGCTGGAGCGGGTGGGCTCGCGTCTCGAGCGCATCGCCGTGCCTGCCCGGGTCGCCGATGTCCAGCCCGTCATGGAGGCCCTCACCGCGCTCGAGGAGCTGACGGCCATGGGCCTGGGCCTCCGCGTGGAGCAGCGGCCCGGGGAGGTTCTCCTCTCCGCACAGGAGCCGGAGACTGGGGGAGGGGACGAGTTCCTGTAGCGCTGCCGTTTGTCCCTGCCTCGCCTGCGCCGTTCCCGCTTAGACGCCCTTCGTTGAAGCCCGGCAGGCCTCCATGGGGGGCTTGCCGGGCGGGCTCAAGGGCGCGATGGACCTCACGCCGCCTTGGGCTGCGGCAGGTCCCCGAGGTCCCCGACGGGCACCGCCGCGTGGGCCGCGTCCACGTCCAGGTGGAACTGCCGGCGCACCTCGTCCAGCGGCACGCTCCACAGCTCGTTCCAGTCCACGCCGAACAAGGGCCGGCTCCGCTTGCCGAGCAGCCACCCCCGCGCCACCTCCGACACCAGCGCCTGCCCCTCGTTGAGCCGGTAGAACAGCGTGTGCAGGAACCCCACGCTCACCAGCGCGAAGCTCAGCGGCGTCCAGAGCTGCGCGATGTAGAAGGCCTGCAAGCCAATCTCACCCTTCACGTCCGTCCCGAACCCCGTGAGGATGTGCCACAGGTCATGCGTCTGCTCCATGTGGATGCGGAACTTGGCCGTATTCGTGGGGGCCACCGGCGTGTGGTACGTGTCCTCCTGCTTCAGCCCCCACACCTCCATCTGGTCCGCGAACACCCGGCCCAGCGTTCCGGGGGGCAGGGTCTTCATCGCCTTGAGGTCCACCCGGATGTGCTTGAGCGGCTCGGTGAAGAGCCGCACCGCCTCCGGCCGCTTGCGCAGCAGCGGCACCGTGTCCAGCGGATCCTCCCCATCCATGTCGTCCCCCAGCGCCAGCACCAGATCCAACCGCGTGGGGTCGCGGATGAGCGTGACGAACACCCGCAGGAACTTCACCGTGTTGATGACCTTCTTGAACATCTCCGCGTCTCCTGTCCGACAAGGGAAAAAAGGGGAAGCCTCACGCGGGCCGCAAGCGCATCAGCGGCCGCTCGATGAGGACATGCAGCACCAGCGACACCAACAACGTCAGCCCCAAGGACATCGCGCTCAGCTGGAGCAATGACACACTGGCCGCGCCGCCAAAGGTCATGGAGCCGTACAGGCCGAAGATGATGAGCGGATGCACCAGGTACGCCGCATAGGACAGCTGCGCGACGGGCCGCAGCGCCCGCCAGGCCAGGACGCGGCCCAGCACCTGCCCCCCGCCAGCCTTCGCCTGGATGAGCAGCAACAGCGCCGCCGCGCCCACCCCGAACAGCGTCCGGTACAGCGTCAGGTACAGCGTGCCCTCCACCGGCCCCCATTCCCCCGAGAACGTCCGGGGCGCCATCAGCACCCCCAGGGTCCCCAGGGCCAGCACCAGGATTCCATAAGCCAGCACCGGCGCCGCCCGGAGTCGCTCCGCCACCCGCGTCCTGCCCAGCAGGTAGGCCACCAGCACGCCCGCGAGGATGGGCGTGTAGCGGGTGTAGGGCTTGTCATAGATGCTGTTGAAATACCGCTGCCCCGCGTCCCCCTGCATCAGCGGGTCGATGGTGAACGGCATGGTGAAGCCATGCCGCACCACCAGGGCATGCTCGATGCCCACCCCCAACAACAACAGCGCCGCCATCACCCAGACCGCGTGTCTGCGCGTGCCCACCACCAGCCAGAAGAAGGGGAACACCAGGTAGAACTGCTCCTCGATGGCCAGCGACCAGGACCAGATGACCGCCTGCTCCGACACCGGCAGGAAGTTGTTGAGATAGAGCACGTTGGCCCAGGCGTTCTGGTGGTTGGGCGCGCGGCTGGCCACGTACAGCAGGAGCACCGCCGCGTAGGCCGGCATCAACCGCAGGAAGCGCCGCCAGTAGAAGGTGGGGATGCGCACGCGCCCCGTCTGCTCCTGCTCGTGCATCAGGATGCGGGTGATGAGATAGCCGCTGAGCACGAAGAACAGGTCCACCCCATGGTCCCCCCGGAGCACCCAGCCGCGCAGCGGGTCCGCCTCCACCGCCAGGAACAGGCGCTCGAACTCGCCGCGGTCCATGAAGACGCCGGTGAGCTGGAAGACGTGGAACAGGATGACCCAGAGGATGGCCAGCGCCCTCAACCCATCCACCGGGCGGCTGTGCGCCGGGGGCGCGGCGAACAATTCGATGAGGCTCGCCCGGAGCGAGAACGCCCGCCCCATCCGCTGGAGCAGGGAGGGTGCGGGCTCGCCCGGGAGGGCCGGTGATGGAAGGGGCATGTCGCGGTTTCTCTGAGGTTGAGGCGGCGGTCCGACCCCCGATGACAGCCGGGGTCGTCATCCATACGCCCAAGCGGGAAAACATTCGGACCGGGAAATAAATGCGAAACGCCATTGAAGAATATTCCGACGCACCGCCGTATTGGCAGCAGACCCTCTGCAAGGCATCGGCGAAACGTGGACGAGACGAATCGAGCAACGTGGCTGTTGACCCAGGCGGACCTGCGCCGGTTGGTGGGCGCGGTGGGCGTCGACAACCTCATGGATGAAGTCATCCATGACCTGACGGAGGCCTTGCGCGGGTTCGACGCGGAGCGCATCGACGTGCGCAAGCGAGAGGGTTTCGCGCTCGAGCACGCCGGGAGGACGGGAGTGCTGGAGTGGATGCCGGTGATGCGGCGGGGAGAGACGGTCACCATCAAGGTGGTGGGCTACAACCCGGACAACCCCGCGGAGCATGGGCTGCCGACCATCATCGCCACCAACAGCGTCTATGATTGCCGCACCGGGCACCTCCAGGTGGTGGTGGACGGCGTCTTCGCGACCGCGCTGCGCACGGGCGCGGCGTCCGCGGTGGCCAGTCAGATCCTCGCGCGGCCGGACAGCCGCGTCCTCGGGCTGGTGGGCTGCGGGGCGCAGGCGGTCACCCAGTTGCACGCGCTCAGCCGGGTCTTCACCCTGGAGCGGGTGCTGGTGTTCGACACCGACAAGGACGTGGAGCGCTCCTTCGCCCAGCGCGTCGCCTTCCTCCACCTGGACGTGCGGCGGGTGTCGCTGGAGGAGTTGGAGGCCCAGTCCGACATCATCTGCACCGCGACGTCCGTGGCGGTGGGCGCGGGCCCCGTCATCACGGGCCAGGGATTGAAGCCCCATGTGCACATCAATGCCGTGGGTTCGGACCTGCCGGGCAAGACGGAGCTGCCCCGGAGCTTCCTGGAGGACAGCCTCGTCTGCCCGGACTTCCTGCCGCAGGCGGTGGTGGAGGGGGAGTGCCAGCAGCTTCCCCGTGAGCGCATTGGTCCGGAGCTGGTGTCGCTGGTGCAGGCGCCGGAGAAATATGAGGACTGGCGCGGCCGCAGCACCGTGTTCGACTCCACGGGCCTTGCCCTGGAAGACCAGGTGGTGACGCAGACGCTGCTGCGCCATGCGCGCCGGCTGGGATTGGGCACCCGCGTGGACCTGGAGAGTCTGTCCAACGACGTGATGGACCCGTATGGCCATGTGATGACAGACGCGGAGATCCTGTGCGACGAGCAGGACCTGACGTCGCCGGCCGTGTCCCAGCGGGCCGTGGCCTCCTGACCGGGGCCTCCCTTCAAGCAAGACACTGACGCCCCGGCGCGCCCGCGCGCGTGGGGCCAACGCCTCCATTCCCACCGGAGCGCGGGTGCCCCACCTGGGGCCTTCGCGTCCGCCGAATGGTCAACCCGGGCCGGAGGTCGGCGCGTGCCGCCCCCGGTCCATCCGCAATCAGGAGCCCGCAGCCATGCCGCACTACATGATCCTCGCCCGGTACACGCCGCCGGTCCTCAAGAACCTGCTGAGCAACCCGGAGGCGCTCACCTCGCGCAACGACCACGCCGATGCGTTCTATGGCTCGGTGGGCGGCAAGGTCGTCACCGCCTATTTCATGCGCGATGCCCGGTGGCACTTCATGGTCATCGTGGACTTCCCGGACCACGAGGCCGCCCACGCGGCCATCATGGTGGGGCAGGCGTCCGGCGCCTTCGAGGAAGGCGAGGCCTATCCGCTCACCTCGCTGGAAGAGGCCGTTGGCGCCCTCAAGCGCGCCGGGGCCGCCGGCAAGGTCTTCTACCCGCCGGGCGCCTGAGCGGCGCTCGCCGCACCCTGGCCCGCGCGCGCCCCTGGGCGTCCGCGCGGGCCGTGATGTCACTCCCCACGACTCCGCCCCTTGACGCGTGCTCGCATGACGACTGGCAACCCGGAAGACCTTCTTGATGTGGGACGGCGCGTGCCGACGCTCGTCGCGCTGCTGTCGGCCCGCGCGGCGCGCCAGGGCGCGGACACCGCCTACACCTTCCTGGAGAACGGCGAGCAGGAGTCCGGCCAGCTGACCTACGCCGCGCTGGACCTCCGGGCCCGGGCCATTGCCCAGGGCTTGCGCGCGGCCGGCGCCGAGGGGCAGCGCGCGCTGCTGCTCTACCCGGCGGGGCTGGACTTCCTGGCGGCCTTCATGGGCTGTCTGTACGCGGGCGTGGCGGCGGTGCCGGCCTATCCGCCGCGCGCGACGCGGCACCTGGCCCGGTTGCTGTCCGTGGTGGAGGACGCCCAGGCGACGGTGGTGCTGACCACCACCGCGCTCCTGCCCAACCTCACCCGGGACTCGGCCGCGCTGCCCCGGATGAAGGCGCTGCACTGGATGACCACGGACGACGTGGACCTGGGTCCGGCCTCCGCCTGGAGGCCCCCCGCGTCGCTGTCACCCGACACGCTGGCCTTCCTCCAGTACACGTCCGGCTCCACCGGCGCGCCCAAGGGCGTGATGGTCAGCCACGCCAACCTGCTGCACAACCTGGAGATGCTGCGGCAGGGCTTTGGCCATGATGCGCGGACGCGGCTGGTGAGCTGGCTGCCGCTGTTCCACGACATGGGCCTCATCGCCGTGGCCCTGGAGGCGCTGTACCTGGGCCGCCCCTGCGTGCTGATGCCGCCGGTGGCCTTCCTCCAGTCGCCCATCCGCTGGTTGAAGGCGGTGTCGAAGTACCAGGGCACGTGCAGCGGCGCGCCCGACTTCGCCTATGACCTGTGCGTCGAGAAGACGACGCCGGAGCAGCGCGCGGGGTTGGACCTGTCCTCGTGGCGGGTGGCCTTCAACGGGGCGGAGCCGGTGCGCGCGGCCACCCTGGAGCGCTTCGCCCGGACGTTCGCGCCCGTGGGCTTCCGCCGCGACGCCTTCTACCCGTGCTACGGCATGGCCGAGTCCACGGTGATGATCTCCGGCGGGCTCGCGGACGCGGCCCCGGTGGTGCGCCACGTCTCCGCGCGGGCCCTGGACTCGCACCGCGTGGTGGAGGCCCGGGAGGGGGACGCGGACGCCCGCGCCGTGCTCGGCTGCGGCCGGGCGTGGATGGACGAGCGCATCCTCATCGCGGACCCCGACACGCGCGTGGCGTGCGGCCCGGAGCGGGTGGGGGAGATCTGGGTGGCCAGTCCCAGCGTGGCCCGGGGCTACCTCAACCGGCCGGAGGAGACGGCGGCGACCTTCGGCGCGCGGCTTTCGGGGACCGGCGAGGGGCCCTTCCTGCGCACCGGTGACCTGGGCTTCCTGGTGGACGGTGAGCTGTTCGTCACCGGCCGCCTCAAGGACGTCATCATCGTCCGGGGGCGCAACCACTACCCGCAGGACCTGGAGCACACGTCCGAGGAGAGCCACCCCGTCCTGCGGCGCGGCGGCGCGGCGGCCTTCTCCGTGGAGGTTTCCGGCGAGGAGCGGCTGGTGGTGGTGCAGGAGGTGGAGCGCGTCCACGTGCGCAAGCTGGACGCCCCCGCCGTGACGGCCGCCATCCGCGCGGCCATCCTGGCGCACCACGACCTGCGGCCGCACGCCGTCGTGCTGGTGAAGCCCGCCTCCATTCCCAAGACGTCCAGCGGGAAGATTCAACGCAAGGGCTCGCGCGCGGCCTTCCTCGCGGGGGAGCTGGACGTCGTGGGCGAGTGGCGCGAGCCCCAGGCGCCCACGCCCGTCGCGGCCGGTCCGGCGTCGGGTGAGGTGCGGGCCTGGCTGGTGGCGCGGGTGGCGGAGCGGCTGCGCGTGGCGCCCTCCGCCGTCGACACCCGGGCGCCGTTGTCCCAGCTGGGCCTGGACTCGGCGTCCGCGGTGGGGCTGTCGGGGGACCTGCAGACGTGGCTCGGCCGGCCGGTGTCACCCACGCTCGTCTATGACTTCCCGACGCTGGAGGCCCTGGCGGCGCACCTCACCGGGGGGGCGCCCGCGCCCGCGCCGGGCGCCACCGAGCGGCCCTCGGACATGGAGCCCATCGCGCTCATCGGCCTGGGCTGCCGGCTGCCGGGCGCGGACGACAGCGCGGCCTTCTGGCGGCTCTTGCACGACGGCGTGGACGCCGTCACCGAGACGCCCCCGGCGCGCTGGGACGTGGAGCGCCTGTTCCATCCTGCGCCGCCGCCTCCCGGCCGGATGAGCACGCGGTGGGGGGGCTACCTGAAGCAGGTGGATGGCTTCGACGCGGACTTCTTCGGCGTCGCGCCCCGCGAGGCCCGGGGCATGGACCCCCAGCAGCGCCTGCTGCTGGAGGTGGCCTGGGAGGCCCTGGAGGACGCGGGGTTGGCGCCGGACACCCTGGCGGGCAGTGACACGGGGGTCTTCGTGGGCATCAGCAGCGGCGACTACGCGCGGTTGCAGGCCCAGACGCCCGGCGCGCTGGATGCCTACGCGGGCACCGGCATCGCGTTCAGCATCGCGGCCAACCGCCTGTCCTATGTGCTGGACCTCCGGGGGCCCAGCCTGGCGGTGGACACCGCGTGCTCCTCGTCGCTCGTGGCGGTGCACCAGGCGGTGCAGAGCCTGCGGCGGGGCGAGTGCCGCATGGCGCTGGCCGCGGGCGTCAACCTGCTGCTGGCGCCGGACATGACGGTGGCCTTCTCCCAGGCGCGGATGATGGCGGCGGATGGACGCTGCAAGACGTTCGATGCCTCCGCGGACGGCTATGTGCGCGGCGAGGGCTGCGGCGTGGTGGTGCTCAAGCGCCTGCGTGACGCGCAGCGGGACGGGGACCGGGTGCTGGCGGTGGTGCGGGGCTCGGCCATCAACCAGGACGGCCGCAGCAACGGGCTGACCGCCCCCAATGGGCAGGCGCAGCAGGCCGTCCTGCGCGCGGCCCTGGCGGACGCGGGCGTGTCCGCCGACGCGGTGGACTACGTGGAGGCGCACGGCACCGGGACGCCGCTGGGGGACCCCATCGAGGTGGATGCCCTCAAGGCCGTGCTGCTCCAGGGGCGACCCCTGGAGCGGCCCCTGTGGGTGGGCTCGGTGAAGACGAACATCGGCCACCTGGAGTCGGCCGCCGGCATCGCCGGGCTCATCAAGGTCGTGCTGTCACTCCAGCACGAGGCCATCCCCGCGCACCTGCACCTGCGCGAGCTCAACCCCTACATCCGTCTGGAGGGGCTCCCCCTGGCCATTCCCACCACGCGGCGGGCCTGGACGGGCCCCGCGCGCCGGGCGGGCGTGAGCTCCTTTGGCTTCGGCGGCACCAACGCGCACGTCATCCTGGAGTCGGCACCGGAGCGCTCCGCGCCCCCGGCGCCCGCGCGGGGCGTACCTTGCGTGCTCACGCTGTCCGCGCGGGACGAGAAGGCCCTGGCCGAGCTGGCCGGGGCGTGGGCGGCCCCCGCCGCCTGGCCTCCCGCGCTGTCACTGGCGGATGCCTGCCACACCGCCGCGAACGGCCGGGCCCACTTCGCGCACCGGCTGGCCCTGGTGGCCACCACCCCCGAGGAGGCCCGGGAGGCCCTGCGGGCGTTCTCCCAGGGCGCGGTGGACACCGACGTCGACGTCATCCGGGGGACGGCGCGCGCAGGCCATCGGCCGTCCGTGGGCTTCCTCTTCACCGGGCAGGGCTCGCAGTTCGTGGGCATGGGCAGGGGCCTCTACGACGCCGAGCCGGTGTTCCGGCGCACCCTGGACGAATGCGACGCGTTGCTGCGTCCGCTGTTGGAGCAGCCCCTGCTTTCGGTGCTGTACCCCGAGGACGGCGCCCCGTCTCCCCTGGAGGACACGGCGTACGCGCAGCCGGCGCTGTTCTGCCTGGGCATGGCGCTGGCGCGCACGTGGCGCGCCTGGGGCGTGGAGCCCGCCGCCGTGCTGGGCCACAGCGTGGGCGAGTACGTGGCCGCGTGCGTGGCCGGCGTCTTCAGCCTGGAGGACGGGCTGAGGCTCATCGCGGAGCGGGGCCGGCTGATGCAGGCGCTGCCGCGCGACGGGGAGATGGTGTCCGTCCTGGCGCCCGTGGAGCAGGTCCTGGAGTTCATCGAGCCCCATGCGCGCGACGTGTCCCTCGCGGCGGACAACGGGCCCCGCGGGGTCGTCATCTCCGGGCGCACGGAGGCCGTGCGCGCGGTGGCGGCCACGCTGGCGGCGCGGGGCGTGGAGACGCGCCCGCTGAAGGTCTCCCACGCGTTCCACTCCCCCCTGATGGAGCCCATGCTGGACGCCTTCGAGGCCGCCGCGTCCCGGGTGACGTTCCACGCGCCGACGGTGCCCGTGCTCTCCAACCTCACGGGCGAGGTGGCGGGGCCGGAGCTGCTGACGCCCGCCTACTGGCGCCGCCACGTGCGCGAGGCGGTGCGCTTCGCGGACGGAGTGCGCGCCTTGCGGCGGCTGGGGTGCGACGCCTTCGTGGAGGTGGGCCCCACGTCCACGCTCACGGGCCTGGGCAGGGCGTGCCTGCCACCGGAGGACCCGGCGCTGTGGCTGCCCAGCCTGCGCGCGCGGGAGCCAGACCTCGCGCGGATGCTGTCCAGCGTCGCGGCGCTGCACGCGCGGGGCGTGCCGGTGCGCTGGGACGTGCTGGCGCCGGGCCGCCGCGTGGCGATGCCCACCTACCGCTTCCAGCGCGAGCGCCACTGGCTGGAGTCGCCGGTGGCCCAGGCGTCCGTGGGGCAGGGGCCCGCGCACCCGTTGCTGGGGCACCGCCTGCCCGCGGTGGCCGCCCAGCCCGAGGGGCAGGTGTGGCAGCGGGAGCTGGCGCCTGAGCAGCTCACGTTCATCGCGGACCACCGCATCCAGGGCACCGTGGTGGTGCCGGGCGTGGTGTACGTGGAGTGGGCGCTCGCGGCGGCGGGCCAGCTGCTGGGCCAGCGCCCCGGCGGCGTCAGCGACGTGGAGTACCGCAAGGTGCTCGCGGTCCCCGCGGCCGGTCGCCGCACGGTGCAGGTGAGCGTGGCGCCCGCGGGGGAGCAGGACGCGCTCACGTTCCACGTCCACAGCCGGGCCGGTGGCCAGGAGCCCTGGGTGCTCCACGCCACGGGGAAGGTCCTTCCGAGCTAGCGCGCGGCGCGCCTGTCGCGTCCGCCATCCCATCCGGGCCCTCGCGGCCCAGGAGGCAGCACCGTGCGGTTCTCCTTGATGTTCTTCGCCAGCGACGAGAGCGCGCTGTCGGGCCGAAAATACGAGCTGGTCATCGAGAGCGCGCGGTTCGCCGACCGCCACGGCTTCCAGGGCGTCTGGGTGCCGGAGCGGCACTTCTCCGCGCTCGGCAGCCTCTATCCCAACCCCGCCGTGCTGCACGCCGCGCTGGCGCGCGAGACGAAGCACCTGCGCCTCAACGCGGGCAGCGTGGTGCTCCCGCTCCACCACCCCCTGCGGGTGGCCGAGGAGTGGGCCATGGTGGACAACCTCTCCGGGGGGCGGGTGGGCGTGTCGTTCGCGACCGGCTGGAACCCGGATGACTTCGCGCTCGCGCCGGAGCGGTACGCCGAGCGCTCGCGCACCTTGTTCGACCAGGTGGACGTGGTGCGCCGGCTGTGGCGGGGCGAGCCCCTGTCCGTGCGCAACGGCACCGGTGAGACGAAGTCGGTGCGCGTCTACCCCACGCCCGTCCAGCGCGAGCTGCCGGTGTGGGTGACGGCCGCCAGCAACCCGGCCACCTTCGCGAAGGCGGGCGAGCTGGGCTTCAACCTGCTCACCCACCTGCTGGACCAGGGCGTGGAGCGGCTGGCCGAGCAGGTCGCCGCGTACCGGCAGGCCCGGGCGCGCGCGGGGCACGACCCGGACGGCGGCACGGTGACGTTGATGCTGCACACGTTCGTCGGGGGCAATGCCCAGCAGGTGCGGGACCTGGCGCGCGAGCCCTACTGCGCGTTCCTCAAGTCCAACCTGGGGCAGCTCAAGGGGCTGGCCCAGAGCCGCATGCGCGACGTGGACCTGACCACCCTGTCGGAGCGGGAGAAGGACGACTTCGTCCACTTCCTCTACGAGCGCTTCGCCACGTCCCGCGCGTTCATCGGCACGCCGGACTCCTGCATGGACCTGGCCGTCCAGCTGCGCGAGCTGGGCGTGGACGAGCTGGCGTCGCTGCTGGACTTCGGTCCTCCCGTGGACGCCGTCCTCCAGAACCTGCCGCACCTGGACACGCTGCGCGCCCGGGTGGCGGAGCTGGGGCCCCGTGGCGCCGCGCCCCGCGTCCGGCCCGCCGCCGTCCCCCTGGCGCCGGAGTCCTCGCCCAGGAAGGACACCGTGGCCGACGTCCAGGCCCGCCTGCCGCGGGTGATGGAGGGCGCGGACTTCTACGCGGAGGTGGCCGCGTCCGGGGCGGAGTACGGCCCCTCCATGCGCAGCCTGGAGCGCGTGTGGCGCGGGGAGGGGGAGGCGCTGGGACGGCTCCGGATGCCGCCGGCCGTGGAGGGGGAGCGCGACGCCTATGCCTTCCATCCGGTGCTGCTGGACAGCAGCCTGCTCATCCTCGGCGCGCTGGCGCCGGAGCGGCAGGGGGGGCGGCTGGTGGCGCTGCCCACGGGGATGCGGCGGCTGCGCATCCACGCGCCGCCCACCGGCGAGCTCTACAGCCACGTGGTGCGCACCAGCCCCCCCGCCGGCTCCGTGCTGGAGGGGGACGTGCGCATCCTGGACGCGTCCGGCCAGCTGCTCGCCGAGGTGTCTGGAATGCGCATCCAGCTGGTGGAGCAGGCGGGACGGCCCACGTCGGACCCGGTGGACGCGCTCACCTATGCCCTGGACTGGCAGCCACACGCCGCGCCCGTCCCGGACGACGCCGCCGGGCCCGGGGCGTGGTGGGTGCTGATGGATGGCCGGGGCGTGGGCAAGGAGCTGGCGGCGCGGCTCGAGGCCCGGGGCGACACGGTGGTGCGCATCACCGCCGGCGCCACCTTCCAGTCGCTGGGGGCTCGCCATTATCAGGTGGCGCCCGGGGACGCGGCGCAGCTGCGGCAGCTCGTGGAGACCCTGCTGGTCGCCGGAGGGCCGGTGCCGCGCGGGCTCGTTCACTTGTGGAGCCTGGAGGGCCTGGACCCCGCCCAGACGACGGTGGCGACGCTGGAGGCGGAGCAGACCGCCGGGGCCCTCACGGTGCTGGGCCTGGTGCAGGCGCTGGTGGGCAGTGGCGCCGTGCGTCCGCCGCGCCTGTGGCTGGTGACGCGCGGCTGTCAGCCTCCGGCGGGGGCCTCCGGCGCGCTGGCCTCGGCCACGCTGTGGGGCCTGGGGCGCGTGGTGTCCGCGGAGCATCCCGAGGTGTGGGGCGGCCTCGTGGACCTGGAGCCGGACGCGCCGGCCGACCCCAGCGCCGCCGCGCTCTGTGGCGTGCTGCTGGCGCCTGGAGGGGAGGACCAGTTCGTGCTGCGCGGCGAGACGCGGTCCGTGGCCCGGCTGGTGCGGCGGCGGGGGCTGCCCTCCGGAGGGCCGGCGACGCGGCTGCGCGCGGACGCGGGCTACCTGCTGACGGGCGGCCTGGGCGACCTGGGCCTGGGGATGGCGCGGTGGATGGTGGAGCGGGGCGCGCGGCACCTGGTGCTGATGGGGCGCTCGCCGCTGCCGCCCCGGGAGGATTGGGCCCAGGTGGCGCCGGGCTCGCGCGCCGCGCGGCAGGTGGCCGCCGTGCGCGAGCTGGAGGCCCTGGGCGCGCGCGTGTATCCGGCCGCGGTGGACGTGGCGGACCGCGACGCGGTGGCTGCCTTCCTTCAGGGCTACCACGCGCAAGGAGGCCCGGCGCTCCGGGGCGTCGTCCATTCGGCCGGCGTCATCCAGCCCGCGACGCTGATGAACCTGGGGGCGGACGCCTTTCACGCGGTGCTCCGGCCGAAGGTGGCCGGCGCGTGGGTGCTGCACTCGCTGCTGGAGGAAGCGCCGCTGGACTTCTTCGTCCTCATCTCCGCGGTGCCGGGGCTGGTGGGCTGGATTGGCTCCGGCGCGAGCAACTACTCGGCGGCCAACACCTTCCTGGACGCGTTGGCGCACCACCGCCGCGCGCGCGGCCTGCCGGCGCTCAGCGTGGACTACGGGCCCTGGAGCGAGGTGGGCCTCGCGGTGCGCGAGGGCGGCCTGCCCATGCTGGAGCGTCAGGGCATTGGCAGCATGTCCCCGCCGCAGGGGCTCGCCGCGTTGGACCGGGCGCTGTCACAGCCGGACGCGCAGCTGGCGGTGGTGTCGCTGGACTGGCCGCGCTTCTTCCGCGCCTTCGCGCACGCGCGGATGACGCCGCTGCTGGCGGAGCAGGTGAAGGAGGTGGGGGCGGGCGCGGAGCCTGGACGCTCCCAGGAGGCCGGGGCGCTCCAGACGGCGCTGAGCGAGGCGCAGCCGGGCGCGCGGCCCGAGCTGGTGCGGGAATACCTGCGGACCCAGGTGGCCCGGGTGCTGGCGCGCTCCAGCGCGCGGCTGGATGTGAACGCGTCACTGATGTCGCTGGGGCTCGACTCGCTGATGTCCATTGATTTGCGCAACCGCATCGAGTCCGACCTGGGCGTCGTGATTCCCATGGTGAACCTGCTGCGCGGCCCCAGCATCGCGCAGCTCGTCGACGACGTGCTGCCCGCCCTGACGCTGGCCGGGGCCGTGGTGGAGATGGAAGAGGTGACGCTGTGAGCACGCACGCCCTGCTGACCGAGCTGTCGCGCCTGGGCATCACCCTGCGCGCGGACGGAGACAACCTGCGCATCGCCGCCCCCAAGGGGGCGCTGGTGCCCGAGCTGCGGGAGCGGCTGTCCGCCGCCAAGCCCGCGCTGCTCGTGCACCTGCGGGACGAGGCCGCCCTGGCCACGCTGACGCGGGTGCCCCGTGACGGCGCGCTGCCGGCCTCGTCCGCCCAGCGCGGACTGTGGCTGGTGGACCGGCTGGAGGGGGGCTCCGCCAGCTACAACCTGTGCGCCGCCGTCCGCCTGGAGGGACCGCTCCGCGTGGACCTGCTGGAGCGGGCGCTGGGGCACATCCTCCAGCGCCACGAGGCGCTGCGCACCTGCTTCCCGGCGGTGGACGGGACCCCGGTGCAGCGCGTGCTGCCGGCCTGGCCGGTGGTGCTCCCGGTGGAGCTCGTGCGCGACGTGGCGAAGGAGGCGGAGCACTTCGCCCGCCAGCCCTTCTCCCTGGAGGCGGGACCGCTCCTGCGCGCCCGGCTGGTCCGCTCGACGGACGGCGTGCACCAGCTGTGGCTGGCCATGCACCACATCATCTCCGACGCGTGGTCCATGGGACTGCTCCTGCGCGAGCTGACCGTGCTCTACGAGGCCTTCGCCGCGGGCCGGCCCTCGCCGCTGCCGGAGCTGGCGGTGCAGTACGTGGACTTCGCCGGCTGGCAGCGGCGCTACCTGACGTCGGCCGTGGGCGCCGCGCAGCTCGACTACTGGCGCAAGCAGTTGGAGGGCCTGCCGCCAAGGCTGGAGCTGCCCACGGACCGGCCGCGTCCGAGCGTGCAGACGAACCGGGGCGCGACGCTGCGCTTCCACCTGGACCCGGCGCTGACGCAGGGCCTCAAGCAGGTGGCGCAGGGGGCGGGCGCCACGCTGTACATGGCGCTGCTGGCCGCCTGGAGCGCGGTGCTGGGCCGCTACAGCCGGCAGGACGACGTGGCGGTGGGCTCGCCCGTGGCCAACCGCAAGCACCGGGAGACCGAGGCGCTCATCGGCTTCTTCGTCAACACGCTGGTGTTTCGCGCGAAGCTGGACGGCGCCCCCTCCTTCCTGGAGCTGCTGGGCCGGGTGCGGCAGGTGACGCTGGAGGCGCTGGCCCACCAGGACGTGCCGTTCGACGCGGTCGTGGAGGCCCTCCAGCCGGAGCGGGACCTCAGCCACACGCCGCTGTTCCAGGCGATGTTCGTCATGCACAACGCGCCCTCCGGCCCCATGAAGCTGGGCGACGTGACGGCCACGCCCGTGGCGCTGGAGACGGGCACCGCGAAGTTCGACCTGACGCTCACGCTGGAGGAGCGCGACGCGGGGCTCGTGGGCTCGCTGGAATACAACACCGACCTGTTCGACGCCTCCACCGGGGAGCGCCTGGTGGAGAGCCTGCGCGCGCTGCTCCTGGGCGCGGTGGAGACGCCGTCCCGCCCGGTGGGGCGGCTGCCGCTGATGGGCGCCGCGCAGCGCGAGCAGGTGGTCCACGGCTGGAACACCACCCGCATGCCCTATGACGCCGAGCGCTGCATCCACCACCTCTTCGAGGCCCAGGCCCGCCAGACGCCGGACGCGGTGGCGGTGGTGCACGGCGCGCGGACGGTGACGTACCGCGCGCTGGAGGAGGGGGCGAACCGGCTGGCGCACCACCTGCGCGCGCTGGGCGTGGGCCCGGAGGTGCTGGTGGGCTTCTGCGTGGAGCGCTCGCCGGAGCAGCTGATGGGCCTGCTGGCCATCCTCAAGGCGGGCGGTGCGTACCTCGCGTTGGATCCCATGTCGCCGCGCGAGCGCAATGCCTTCATGTTGGAGGACGCCCGGGCGCGGGTGCTGCTCACCCAGCGCCCCCTGCTGGCGCTGCTCCCCGAGGGCCCCGCCACGGCCGTGTGCCTGGACGCGCTGCCCGAGGCGGAGCTGGCCGCGCACCCCCACACCCCTCCGCACGTCGCGGTGGGCCCGGAGTCACTGGCCTATGTGCTCTACACGTCCGGCTCCACCGGGCGGCCCAAGGGCATCGCCATGCGGCACCGACCGCTGGCCAACCTCATCGCGTGGCAGCTGCGCGTCTGCACCGTGGCCCCGGGCCACCGCACGCTCCAGTTCGCGCCGTGGAACTTCGACATCTGCGTGCAGGAGTCCTTCTCCACCTGGGCCACGGGCGGCGCGGTGGTGGTGGTGCCGGACGACGTGCGCAAGGACGCGGTGGCGCTCTTGGACTTCCTCCAGGCGCACGACGTGCAGCGGCTGCACGTGCCCTTCGTCGTCTTCCAGGGGCTCGCGGAGGCGGCCCAGGCACTGAAGCGCGTGCCGTCCTCGCTGCGTGAGGTCTACACCGCGGGCGAGGCCCTCCAGGTGACGCCCGCCGTGGAGCACTTCTTCCGGGCTCTTCCAAGGTGCGTGCTCCACAACAACTACGGGCCCTCCGAGGCGCACGTCATCACGTCGCACACGCTGTCCGGGGACCCGGGGAGCTGGCCCCGCCTGCCGCCGGTGGGCAAGGCGCTGCCCAACACGCGCATCTACCTGTTGGACGGGCTGGGCCAGCCGGTGCCGGTGGGGGTGGGCGGCGAGGTGTACGTGGGCGGGGACTGCCTGGCGCGTGGCTACTTCCACCGGCCGGACCTGACGGCGGACCGCTTCGTGCCGGACCCCTTCAGCACGACGCCGGGCGCGCGGCTGTACCGCACGGGGGACCTGGCGCGCTCCCTTCGCGATGGCAGCCTGGAGTACCTGGGCCGGGTGGACTTCCAGGTGAAGGTCCGTGGCTTCCGGGTGGAGCTGGGCGAGGTGGAGGCCATGCTCTGCCAGCACCCCCACGTGCGCGAGGCGCTGGCGATGGTCCGGGAGGACCGGCCGGGGGACCGGCGGCTGGTGGCCTACGCGGCGCCGCGCTCCGGCGCCTCGCTGGAGGTGCCGGCCCTGCGCGCGTTTCTCAAGGAGCGCCTGCCGGACTACATGGTGCCCTCCGCGCTGGTGCTCATGGATGCGCTGCCGCAGACGAACGCGGGCAAGGTGGAGCGCTCGCGGCTGCCGGTGCCCACGGGGGAGGCCGAGGCCCTCTACGTGGCGCCCCGCACGCCGGAGGAGGCGGCGGTGGCGGCCGTGTGGGCGGAGGTCCTGGGCGTGGCCCAGGTGGGCGTCCACGACCACTTCTTCGAGCGCGGTGGGCACTCGCTGCTGGCCACCCGCGCCACCTTCCGGGTGGGCGAGGCGCTGGGGGTGACGCTGCCTTTGCGCAGCCTCTTCGAGGAGCCGACGGTGGAAGGGCTGGCGCGCCGGGTAACGGCGCTGAAGTGGGCCGCGCAGGCGGCGGTCGTGGCGGAGTCGGGTGAGGACCGGGAGCAGGGGGAGCTGTGAGACACGTCGAGGCGTTGCTGGCGGAGCTGAAGGGGCGGGATGTCCGGGTCTGGGTGGAGGAGGGGCGCTTGCGCTACAGCGCGCCCCGCGATGCCCTGTCCCCGGAGCTGCTGGAGCGCCTGCGGGAGCAGAAGGCCGCGTTGATGCAGTACCTCCAGCAGGCCCGGAGCGCGGCGCGCGCGGCGCTGCCCCCCCTCTGCTGTCTC
>NZ_RAWI01000869.1 GCF_003612125.1 Corallococcus praedator | reverse complement strand
ATTCAGCCCGAGCACCTGGTTGTAATAGATCAGCAGGAAGGTGCCGAACGCGGCGTCCTTCGCGCCGTACGCGACCGACCCGAAGCCATAGGCCATCGTCACGCTGGTCTTCAGGCGGCGCTTGACCGGGACGGCGATGCCGCCCGCCGCGTCGATCATGGCGTCGCTCACGCCGATGCGGCCTCGAGCGCGGAGAACAGGCCGGGCACCGAGTCATCCCAGCTAGCGCGCGTGCCGATCAGCATGCCGCCGTCTACCAGGATATGCGTGCCAGTGACGAAACTCGCGTCGTCGCTGGCAAGATAGGCGACGGCCGCGGCGATATCCTCTGGCCGGCCAGCGCGCTTGACCGGCTGCGCCTTGGCGGCAGTCTGGGCGATCACGCCGTTGACGTGGTCGCGCGCCTGCCCTTCCAGCCCCAGCGCCGAGGTGAAGATGTTGGTGGTGATGAAACCAGGCACGACCGCGTTGACGCGGATATTGTCTTTCGCCAGGTCGGCGGCGGCGACCTT
>NZ_RAWI01000868.1 GCF_003612125.1 Corallococcus praedator | reverse complement strand
GATCATGCGGAGGCCTTCGCGGCGTTCCGGCTGCCCTGAGCCGGCGGCATTGACCCCTCCCCCGCGCGGGCCTAATCCGCTCGGCGCCGGGACGCGCGGGGGCCGCCGATGAACCACCTCTACCAGGGCGACCTGCCCGACGGCCTCGACCTCGGGCCGGCCGTCGCCATCGACTGCGAGACGATGGGCCTGAACCCCATGCGCGACCGCCTCTGCCTCGTGCAGATGTCGGGCGGCGACGGCCACTGCCACCTCGTCCAGGTGGCGCCCGGGCAGCGGCAGGCGCCGAACCTGGCGCGGATGCTGGCCGACCCGGGCGTGCTCAAGCTCTTCCACTTCGGCCGCTTCGACATCGCCGCCCTCGACCACGCCTTCGGGGTCCTGGCGGCGCCGGTCTACTGCACCAAGATCGCCTCCAGGCTGGTGCGCACCTTCACCGACCGCCACGGGCTGAAGTACCTGCTCCAGGACCTGCTCGGCGTCGACGTGTCCAAGCACCAGCAGCAGTCCGACTG
>NZ_RAWI01000867.1 GCF_003612125.1 Corallococcus praedator | reverse complement strand
GGTATTCGACCGGGGTCATAAACTTCAACGCCTGATGGGGCCGTTCGGTATTGTACTCCACCAACCAGGCATCCACCGTTCGGCGCACCTGGGCCAGATTGCTGAACGTATTGGCATTCAGCACTTCCCGCCGAAATGTTCCGTTAAATCGTTCAATGTAGGCATTCTGAGTGGGCTTACCCGGCTCGATCCAGTGCAGTATCACGTGCTTATCCGCACACCAATCTTGTAATGCCTGACTGATGAATTCAGGTCCATTGTCACTGCGTAAGCGTTCGGGCTTGCCGTAGTGTTCAACTAATTGATCCAGCAACCGAGTGACCCGCTGAGCAGGGAGCGAATAATCAACCTCAATACCCAGAGCCTCCCGATTGTAGTCATCCAGTACGTTCAGAGTGCGAAATTTACGTCCATCGCTCAAGCTATCCGAGGTAAAATCTAATGACCAACAACCATTACAAGCAGTCGCTTTGGGCAATGGTTGTCGAACCGCTTCGGGCAGTCGCTTTTTCAGTT
>NZ_RAWI01000866.1 GCF_003612125.1 Corallococcus praedator | reverse complement strand
GGACCACATATGGCCGTTGATTGGTGACGATGGAACACCCATCAACATATGATGGTTGATGGGTGGGAAAGGCCGATCACAGTTACGATAAAAATGTGGCGGACAACGGGTATTCACGATGTGAAGAAATCAGCCAAGGACTGTCATTACGCCCAGTCCCAGACACTGATGGAACGATGGAGATCACGATCAAGATCGTTATCACAGTTGCTAAGTGGAGTTCCCGTGGATGTAATAATAATAGTGACTGTTGACATGGCATACCAAGGGCAGGTGACCAGCCGATCTCTGAATGGTATTGTGGTTGAAGCTGGCTATGATGCGAAGTTACGGCCTGATCGGCCGACTATGCCCGAGAACTGAAGGTTAGATGTGGAATGAAGTCGGGCATGTGGAGTGACAGGTTGTGTGAATGATGATCACTGATGGATGCGTCCAGGAAAGATGCGGAAAGTCCCGACCAGGCCCGACCAGGCCCGATCGGATGAAGTCAGTGTGATATGGTTGCCCTGACGAGGTATGGAGG
>NZ_RAWI01000865.1 GCF_003612125.1 Corallococcus praedator | reverse complement strand
ACCATCGGCATTCCACGTAAACGGCTGAATGTGTGGAGCGCGTTTGTTACCGCATCCGTCCGTAGCCGAAGGATTAGCGTGGTAGATCATCCAGTCCTGATTAGCCGAGCGGAAAAACCCACCGTGGCCGGGTGCCCACACGCCATTTTCGGGAGCCTGCGTAAAGACGGGCTGCTGGCTTTTTGTCCAGCTTTTAGGGTCTGTCAGATCGCCGGTGCCAGTGTAGGTCAGCAGACCCATGCAGTAGTCGAGCCAGCAGGCGTTGGCCGAATAGACGATGAACAGTTTGTTGTCGTGGCGCAGGAACTCCGGCCCCTCGTTGACTAAGATTACGGGCGGCTCACCATTTTTCTGCCACTCAACGGGCGTTGCACCGTGCTGTTCCCACGGCAGATCAGGTTGCGAAATCTTGACCCGGTCGCCGTCGAGCGTCCACGGATTTTTGAGTTTGGCAATGTAAATATCCTGCCGCCCATTAGTAGGTCCCTCCCACCCCGACCAGGCCGCGTAGAGCTGACCGTTATAC
>NZ_RAWI01000864.1 GCF_003612125.1 Corallococcus praedator | reverse complement strand
GCCGTCCGGGCGTTCGGCGCGGAAGGCTGCGACGCCGTGGCGGGCGGCGGGACCGGGGCTGCCGGCGCGGAGGTGCCCGGCCGGGCGTTCTGAGCCGGGGCCTGTGGCGCGGTGGCGGTGCCCTGTGCGGCCGGTGCCGACGCGGGGCTGCCCGGCCGGGTGTTCTGACCCGGGGCCTGTGGCGCGGTGGCGTTGCCCTGTGTGGCCGATGCCTGAGAGGCGGTGCCCTGTGCGGCCGGCGTCGGCGCGGAGGTGCCCGGTCGGGCGTTCTGACCCGGGGCCTGTGGCGCGGTGGCGGACGGGCCCTGCGCACCGGGCGCTCCCGCGACACCGTCCGTGGCGATTCCCCGGCCGGGCGGCGGGCGCGCGGCGGGCGTTCCCTGGGGCGGGGCGGAAGGCTGGCCCTGGACGCCGGGCGCGGTGCGGTTCGCTGGCGGTGCTCCCGAGGTGGGCGTGGCCGGCCCCACGGGCGTCAGCACGGGCACGGTCTGCGGAGGCGGTAGCGGCTTCTCGCCGGGGGGATAGAG
>NZ_RAWI01000863.1 GCF_003612125.1 Corallococcus praedator | reverse complement strand
GCGACGGGAATTATTGACGCAACTGGTGCAGGCGGGCAGTTCTCCCAAGCTGATTCAGTTGATTCGCGAGATGCAAGATTACGACCTGTATGATGTGCTGGGGCAGTTGGGCTACAGGCTCACGCCCCAAACGCGCACGATTCGCTTTGCCGAGTTTGCTAGGCAGCAGGCAGACTGGTTGCAGGGAATGCCACCGCAAACGGCGCGGACGGTGCAGGCGATCGCTCAGCAGTTTGTTTTGTCGGGCACGGACGGGCTAGAAGATGCGCGGCTATTTCAAGTCCCGGAAATTGTGCGATCGGGTGGTTTGAGTGCGCTGAAGCTGCTGGGCAAGCCCGCCAGTGTGCTGCAAGAAACGAAGGTAAGATTGTTCTCAGCGTAGGGGAAAGACCGCATTATGCAAGTCACTGTTGAAATTCCTGATGACCTCGCCCAGCAGTTAGGATCGCTGCAAGACAAGCTGCCGGAAATTTTGGCGCTGGGCTTGCGAGAAGTGACGGCAGATCCTGAAACTGGACTGTCGGGGC
>NZ_RAWI01000862.1 GCF_003612125.1 Corallococcus praedator | reverse complement strand
GGGCAGGGGCGGGCCTCCGGGTGCTGGGACGCCTGGGGGTGAAGCCCCAGGGTGGCGTTCCAGGGCAGACAGGCCGCTATGCGCTGCACTCAGGCCGGCTGCACACGCTGCCTCATGGGCCCGTGACGCTCCTGACGACGGACGTGCTGTCCCTCGCCGCGAAGCTGGAGGTGGCGAAGCTGCTCGCGGGGCTGGCGCGCATCGACACGGAGCCGCTGGGCCGCCTGTCGACGCGCGAGTGGCTGGACACCCGCCTGGCCCGGGAGGACAGCCGGGCCCTCGTCGCGGCGCTGTTTCGGGTGGCCACGTACTGCGCGGACCATTCCGCGCTCAGCGCGCAGGCGGCGGTGGCGCAGCTCCAATACGCGATCGCCGCCAACGTGCTGTACGTGGACGGAGGGTGGAGCACCCTGGTGGACGCGGTGGCGCTCCAGGCGCGCGAGGCCGGAGCCCGGGTGGAGCTGTCCGCGCGGGTGGAGGCTGTCGTCCTGCAGGGGGAGGGCGCGGGCGCGCGGGTCGAAGGGGTGCGGCT
>NZ_RAWI01000861.1 GCF_003612125.1 Corallococcus praedator | reverse complement strand
CCCCAGGAAGGCGCCCTGGCCCACGGCGCCGGCCCGGGCGCCGAGGACACCACCGACCCGGGCGAAGGCCCCCGGGCAAGCGGGGATGCCCCCCCGTCCAGGCAGGCTGCGACCGGGCAACTTCTCCAAGCGGATTGGAATCCGGGCCCGGAAGCGGAAGACTCTGGTCCACACCCTCGAGCTTTTCACCGAGAAGGGGCACCCCCGGCCCCGGAGGACTCACCCATGCAGAACCGGCCCTCGCGTCCGGGTTGGACCCCCGGCGCCGGCAGTGAGGACTCCACGACGAACGAGCGGCCCATGCGCAAGAGCGAGGACACCGAGCCCTCCTCCCGCGCCCCCGCGAAGGCCGTTTCCGGGTGGACGCCGGGCTCGGGCGCGGACGACGCCACCGAGGGCGCCGGCCCGTCCCCCCTCGCCCTGGGCCCCGACGAGGACGAGGGCTTCGACGACGAGCACACGGACGTGGACAAGCCGAAGCGCCCCGTCGCGAACGCGGCCCCGGAGCGTCGCGCACCGTCCCGCACGTCCATG
>NZ_RAWI01000860.1 GCF_003612125.1 Corallococcus praedator | reverse complement strand
CGGAGCGCTTGGCGGGCGAGGCCGAGCTGGGCGCGCGCGGCCTCCATCTCCGGCTTCGCGGCGATGGACGCGGGCGCGCCGTTGAGGATCGCCTCGGCCTGGTCGAGGTCTCCCGCGAGGATGGTCGCGCGGATCAGCCCGGCGTAGGCCCGCGCGTTCTCGGGCTCCTCCTGGAGGATGGCGGCGAAGGTCTCGGCCGCCTCCACCGCCGCCCCCTCGGCCAGCATCATCTCGGCCGCCTCCAGCGCCTCGCCGAGGCCGCCGTCGCCGGCCAGCGCGGCGACCTTGGCGACGAAGGCGTCGACCTGGGAGGGCGGCAGCGCCCCCTGGAAGCCGTCGACGGGCTGGCCCTGCCAGAACGCATAGACCGTCGGGATCGACTGCACGCGGAGCTGGGCGGCGAAGGCGGGGTTCTTGTCGACGTCGATCTTGACCAGGCGCACCTTCCCGGCCTGCCGGCGCACCGCCGCCTCGATGGCGGGCGTGAGCGTCTTGCAGGGGCCGCACCAGGTCGCCCAGAAGTCGACGATGACG
>NZ_RAWI01000085.1 GCF_003612125.1 Corallococcus praedator | reverse complement strand
GGAGAATGACTTCGGGGATGCTGTGGGGCGCGGCGTCCTCCGCCCACGCGGAGTGCAGGCGGCCCGTGGCCACCATGAGGCGCCGCTTCTGGTAGTGCGCCGCGCAGTAGCCCTGGCTGCGGTGGGGACGCTTGCAGCCGATGACGGCGCAGGCCCTGGCCGTAGGCGTGGGAGGCGGGATCCGGAGCGGGCGCTGCGGTTGCGCGGGGGGCGGAGGCCTCGCGTCGTGGCCTGGGCGCTGGCGCGACGCTGCCTGCCGGGGCCCGGGGGCGAGGCGCTTCGCGACCTCGGCCAGTCTCGCGACGAGGCTGGCGATTGGGCGCGCTACCTCCTCATCAAGGGCGGCGCGGAAGGACGACTCAAGAGAGCCCGTGGACTTCGGAGCGGACGGGCTCAGCGGTTCCCTCGTGGACAGAGATGCTCTGTGAGCCTTCGAAATAGTAGTGCGCGGGATTCTGGGCATGTGTGGTTTTGATCGCATTGCTGTGTATTCGGGGCGAATGCGCGTTGGGACGGCGGGTGATGATTACCATCCTCTGGGCATATGTCGTAGTCGAGTAGTGCGTGAATGGAGGAGGGGAGGGTCCGCCTTGGGTGACAACATGAAGTGACCGCACAGGAATGGTTGCTGGCGTGAGCCACCCGGCGGGCTGGCACTTTGTGTGCTGTAGGGAATGCGGATGACGATGAGCGAGAGGACGTTCCTTGCAGAAGAACTGCGGCGAGTGGAAGTGGCGTTGCAGCGAGTGTACGCGACGATGAACGGGAGTGCCGAATCGCGGACGCGGCTCGCCAAGGCGAAAAAAGAGTACCGACGAGCAGAGGCCGCGGCGCTCAACATGCTCGGCGCTGTGGAAGCGTTAAAGCTCGTGGAGGCCCAAGACTCGCTGTGCGCTCACACCCCGGGGCAGGAAGCACTGGGGGAGTGGGTTGCTTCCGGCGCGAGAGAGCTGCCCCTCATGCGTGGTGTTCGCCACTGCGGAGGGGCGCGCCTCTCAAACATGCGTGAAACATCAGGTGAAACCAGGAGGCTTCGACAGGAGGATGGGCCCGGCCCGCATGGCATGCCGTGAAAGGTATGCCATGCCAGCCTGGCTCCCTCTCGCGTCACCAGGCCCTCGCTCAGCATCTTCGACACGAGGGCCTCGATAGCTTGTCGCTTCGTCGCGATGGCAGGCCTTACTTGTCTTGATTCGGGGCGAAGAGAGCAGCGACCTCCGGAACTCCCATTTCGACAAGGTAGCGGCGGATGGCGCGCCGGAAGAAGTGCGTCCGGCTCGGCATGCCTGCGTTGCGCCAGGTCTTGTCGAGGGCCTTCAGGGCCTCCGCGTCGAAGGAGAGGGGAATGACGCGCTTGCCGTCCTCGCGCACCTTCGCCTCGCGCTCCGGGCGTGGGCCCACGGTGACTCGCCCAGCCTCCGCCTCCCGAATCTTCCACTTGAGGTAGTCGACGTCGCTGCTGCCCGTCGGCCGCCCGACGACCTCGAGGTACTTCGCTTGCAGCTCCTGGACGGACATGCCGGCGAAGCGTCCGCGCCCGCGGGCATGCTGCGTGACGTCCGCCGTGGGGGCGGCCTGTGGCGCAGGCGCCGGAGGTGCGCTGGGAGGCGTGGCCGTCGTCCGGTGGGTGGGGCTACGCCGCTTCTTCGCGGCGAGGGTCTCCTCAATGCGACGAATGAGGTACTTCTTGTTGGGGCTGCGCGTCTCTTCGCCCACCACTTCGAGGTAGCGGGCGCGCAGCTCCGTCAGGTTCATGGACTCCAGCTTCTTCTTCGGGGCGGTGGTGCGGGACATGGTGGTGTTTTCCTTTCCGGGTCGTGGGTACACGTCTGCCGTTCACGAGGACGGCCCGGCGGCCCTCGTGCGCTGCTGCGCGGGGCGTGGGTGGTGAGAGGAGGCGCTACTTGCTGCGGGCGCTGCTGGCGGAGCTCAGGCCGGCCTGGTAGGCCGCATTGAGGGCCTCCTTCAGGCGCCACACCGCCACTTCGTGGAAGTCGAGGCTGTCGCTATTGCGCGTCTTCAGGGTTTCGATGTTCAGCGTCTCGCGCGCGATGCGCTCAAGGGTCTCTTCGAGGGCCGGGTCGGGCTTCGCGGTGCCGACAGGGCGTGACTTGCGGGGTGTCATTGTTTCGTCCGTCCGTGCGCCTTGGGTGGCGCGCGTGAGGCATACGCGCTCTGTTTTGCGCGTATGGCAAGTCATTGTTCGCTGGGCTTGCTCAGGTGCGCGAAGCACTCCAAGTCGATAGCGCGAGGGTCGACATGCACGAAGCTGGTGCCGCCATCCCAGCGAACGGGGGCCGCGTCGATGCGGTCCTCGGCGGTGACGCCCCCGAGGCGTGCCAACTTCTCGTCGGTGTCCACGTAGTAGCCGTTCGCGTCCGGGTCGGCGTCGGGGCGGAGGCCGCCGCGCAACACAGCGAAGATGCGGACTTTCTTCCCTTTGAGGCCGGGGATTTCATTGCCGATGTAGGTGGTGTCGGTGCCGATGACCATGCGTGTCTCCTGGCGCGCAGTGGGCAGCGCGTGAAGACATACACGCTCTGCTTGCGAGACATAGCAAGCCGAGTGGAGAGGGGTTTGGGTCGCCCGGGGCGTGGCTGGCGCCGGGTGTCCTCTGTTTTGCTGGCAGTGTATTCCTATTGACTGGAGTCCTCCAGGGCGCGGGGCTACTCGTCGGTCGACATTTCGATTCTCAGGCCCCGAGGGAACCAGCGCTCCCGAGCCTCCTGTGTCAGGGGCTGCGTCACCACCTGCGGGGCGGTGCCCCCCTTCGGCTTGAGCGCCCTGTGGAGGCGCCCGCGCTGGACGAGCTCGGCGTGAAGGTGGCCGACGAGGAGCCGGTGCAGGTGGCCGAAGCTGCCAGGTGCTGGATGCTCCGGCGCGCCTTCGGCCGCGCGGATGAGGAACTCGGAGGAGCGGCAGGAAGAGCACGGAGGAAGTTGGACGAGGCCGTCGTCCACGTCCTCACGGCGGGCGACGCCCACCTCCAGGGATTCGAGAGCGGAGTGGTTGTTGCTGTTGCACCGCGTGCAGCGCTGCAGGACGTGCGTCTCGGCGATTTCGAGGAGGGCCATGGAGTCCTCAGGCGATGGCGATGTACGCGCCGAACCAGTACGTGGCCCCAAGCGCGGGGATGGTTTGGTGGCTGTAGAAGGCGAAGCCGTCCCTGTCCGGCACCATGATGGTGGGGTTGCCGGCGAAGCCGCCGCTGGTGGCGAAGGGGGTGAAGGTGATGGAGGACGGCGCGGTGGGAAAGCGACTGCGGAACGTCACCGAGCCGCCGCCAGCGAGCAGGTCATGCGCGGCGGTGTCGCTGTTGCAGTACTCCAGGCCGAAGCGGCCCTCCTCGCGCAGGCCGCTGCCCGTCAACTCGAAGGCGGAGTTGTTGGAGGCAGTGCCCATGGACAGCCTCCAGGTGCGCGTCCACGCGGTGAAGGTGGCGGCCATGCTGTTGTCGTGGAGGAATTCGGCCTCATTGCGCGAGAGGCGGAAACCCCCAGCGGAGAGGGCGGTGTCGTCCCGGGCCCAGGCACTGCCATTCCAGTTGGCATTCAGCGTGAACCACACGGAGGCGTTGTCTGCGAAGAGGCGCAGCCTGCAGGCCGAGCTGCCGGCACCTCGGGAGTCGAAGAGCAGGACGCGACCGGCGCCCAGGACGGGCTGGACGATGGCCTTGTGCTGGCCCGCCGCCGCCTCGTTGCCGCGGAAGTGCCCACCGCTGAAGGCCCCGAGGACTTCGTTGAGGGCCGCCTCGACGGTACCTGCCGTGAGGAGATCGCCCGTGTCCGCGACGGAGACGGCGGAGGCTGCATGGGCCCCCGCCCCCTGGGTGACGTGTCCGTTGAGGAATCCCAGCAGCGCGGTCACCTGCTGCCGAAGATTGCCCGCGGCGAGGGAGTGGGGCGTCCCGGCCAGCGCGTCTCCTCCGACGCGAGACGCGCCGGGGCTTCCGGCCGTCGTCTCGCCGAGGCGGGTGACGACTTCCTGCAACTGCGCCTGGACGCTGGTGCTGCTGACGTAGCCATGGGGCGAAGCGCCGATGGCGCTGGCGTGGTGGGCCCCGGTAGCCGCGCCCTGGTGGGCGTTGACGAAACCCAGCAGCGAGGAGAGCTGCGCATCCACGGTGCCCGCCGGAAGGAGGTTGGGTGTGCCGGGCACCGCGTCCGCGCCCACGCGCGAGGCGCCCGGTGTGCCAGTGGTGGCCGAGGAGAGCTTGTCGACGACTTCGTCCACGGCTTCCTGGACGGTGGTGGAGGTGATGAAGCCGTGGGGCGCGTAGTCCACGTCGCTGGCTTCATGTCTCCGGGTGTCGCCGGAGAAGTGCCCGGCGAACTCGCCGTCCACCTCGTCCAGTGTCGCCTGCACCGTCTGGGCGCTGGGGCTCAGGACGTCCCAGGTGCCGCTCTCCACGGCCACTGAGGTGCCCCTCGCGAAGATGAAGGCCTGGCGGCGAGAGGTGTCCAAGTCCGCGGCGAGAATCTGCGTCTGCCCGGGGCGCCGCCGGACGTCACACAGCAGCAGCTCGTCGGGCTGGAGGGCGGGCTTGGGCGCCAGGCCGACGGGGCCCTCCGGCGCCTGGCGCACCACCAGCTCGAAGGACTCGTCGCGGCGGAAGTACACCTGCTGGGAGTTGCCGTCCGTGCGCGGCTCCGACAGCAGGCGAGTGAAACGCAGGAAGATGCCCACCCACCGCTCGCTGCCAGAGGTGGAGACGTCGGTGGGGATGCCGGAGACGTCCACCGCGCAGTCCACCGTCTGCCCGGTGCCGAAGAAGATGCGCTGCCCGAGGTTGTCGTAGGCGCGGCCCGGGGCCGTCAGGTCGACGGAGAGGTTGGACACGGGGGAGTGCGGCGCGGGCACCGCCCCGGAGATGACGCCGTGGACGCCCAAGTCCGAGGCGAGGTTTCTGTCCGCCTGCTCCAACTGCGCGAAGGCCAAGTCCAGCTCGGCCTCCGTCACCTTCTGCCTGAAGAAGAAATCCAGCCGGTTGCTCATGCCTGCACCCTCCAGTGGAGGGCAAAGGCAGGGCGCGAGAAATCGGGGACATGCCGGGCGGACGTCAGTGCAGCGTCGTCGTCTCGCCCAACTCGCTGAGGCCCAGCTCCCAGTGCTCGGGGTGAATGGGCGGCAAGGGCTCCACCAGGTCCACGAAGTGGGTGTGCGCGGGCTTGAGGTACTCGACGAGGGTGCGCAGGCGCTGGCGCTCCGCGGGTGAGAGGAGGCGTTCCACCTCGACGTTGAAGGCGTAGCGGGCGAAGCGCTCCGAGGGCCCCAGCGCCCAGTCCTCCCCAAGCTCGGACTCGCCCAGCACGAGAGTATCCGAGGCGAAAGGGGAGATGGCCCGCACCTCGATGCCGAGGAAGAAGCGGATGGCGTTGCGTAGGCCCAGCGCGGTGCCCTTCTGCTGGTACATGTCCACGAGGACGGAGGCCAGCCGGCGCCGGGCGAGGACGTCCAGCTCGAAGGCGAAGGGGTTTCCCAAGTCCTGGAGGATGGCGCCCAGGAAGAGCTCCGGCGCGCGCTCCAGGTCGAAGACGTCGGGGAACGCGTCCAAGTCAGAGAGGAGCAAGTCGGTCACCTCCTGGAGACAGGAGATGAAGCGGTGCAGGTCGCCCGTCACGTCGTCGCGGCGGTTGTGGCGGGGCAGCATGTCCCAGAGATGGAAGCTCCGGGCGGGCGGCCGGACCGGACGGAAGCCCGCGAAGGTGGCGCGGTGGTAGGGGGCGAGCACCAGGTTGCCGTGCGCGTCCGTCACGCCCTCCACGCGCACTTCGTACACCACGTCCGGCGTCATTTCCGTGTCGAGGACGAGGTGGACGAGAGGACCGTCCGCCGCGGCCTCAAGGGCGGCGACTGGGACTGCGGGCGCGCCGCGAGGCGTGAAGGCGAAGCGCGCCGAGGACGGCACCCGAACGTCCTCGTCGAAGGCGAGGCGCACGGACTTCGGCGCCAGGGACTGTGCGCCAACGAGACGGGGCGCCGTCCTGTCTTCCACGGTGAAGGTGTACGTCTCGTCGAGGAGATGCTCGCCGCCGGCCGTGGCGGAGACGACGCGCACGGAGACGGTGGCCTGGCTGGCCAGCGGCACCGCTGGGTGGAGCACCACACGCAGGGTGTCCGCCGTCTGCCTCACCTCCGCCAGAGGCCCCGCGAAGGCGGGTTGCACCTCGACGCTGTCCCCGCCCGCGAAGGCGAGGACCCCATCCACCCAGACGCGCGTGGCCGCCCGGGCAATGCCGTCCGTGCCGACGTCCACCAGCTCCAGCCCCAGCGTGGCATCGACGGGGACGTCCTCCTCCCCTGGGCCCGGAGCGCGGTTGAGGAGGAGGGGACGGCGCGTCTCGGCGAAGAGGGAGACGGTGTCGACGTAGAGGGTGGGCAGCTCAACCGTGGCCATGGTGCTTCCTCACGGGGAGACGAGCTCCAGGTGGACGCCCACCGTGTGGACACCGGAGAGCTTCGAGACATTGGCGGCCATGTCCCTGATGAGGCGCTCGCGGCCGGGGCGCCCGAGGCAGCGGGCGTATTTCACCCCGTCCACGACGAGGGACGCTTCCCAGGCCAGGCCCGCCGGGGCGCCTGGAGGCACACGGAGGCGCAATGCGGTGCGGACCAGGTCCACGCCAGTGACGTCCACGGCTTGCGTCACCTCGGCAAAGTCCCCGGGGGCCAGCTCGAAGCGGCGCCCAGGCTCCTCGTCTCCGAGCACGAAGAGGTACTCGCCCGAGGCAGGCGTTGCCCGCTGGGGCCGAATGCGGCCCTGCCCCAGGCCCAGGCGACTGGTGAAGGCGGTGAGGGCCATGGCTTCACACCTGCCGGGAGAGCTCGAGCGAGTCGAAGTAGGCCCGGCGCGTGACGTCCCGCACCGCGAAGCCGAAGCCGCCGCGGCCGGAGGTGAGGGGCTGGCTGCCGGAGTTGATACCGAGGGCGTCGTCGATGAAGTCGACCATGCCCGGCACGGGCTGCCAGTCGGGAGGCGTGCCGAGCGGGTGCGCGGCCAGGTCGTTCTGGAGGGCCTTGAGGACGACATCGCCGTTGGCGTTGACGACGACGTCCAGCCGCAGGTGCAGCCAGTTGCCCTGGGTGAAGCTGGCCGAGGACTTCAGCAGGACACCGGGCCCATCCGCGTCGGGCAGGCCCGTGGCCACCGCGCCCTTGCGCAGCACCACCCGGTGCGGCTCGTCGTCGGAAAGGCCCAGGAGGTAGGCGGAGTCGTTGACGGAGGTGCCCTGGCCGCAGAGGAAGAGGAAGGGGGAGAAGCCGGTGGGGCCGCCGCCGGACCCGCGCTGGAGGCAGCCGCGGATGCTGCCGCCCTTGGCCATGGGGGCGAAGTCCGGCAGGTTGGCGAAGAGGGCGACCGCGCCCTGGGCGGCGGTGAGCGAGTTGAAGGCGAAGAGGAAGGTGCCGCCGCCCGGGGGACGGGCAATGCCCGCCGTCACGCCCCTGTCCACGGTGGCGATGTCCAGTCCGCCGTTGAGGTAAGTCCAGTCTGCGAGTGCCATGGTGTCCTCACTACGTGGTGGCCGTGGGCCACCCGGTGTCGAAGTCCTCGGTTGGCTGCGTGGTGTTGAAGCGGGCCACGCGCGCCGTCACGTCCTCCCAGCGCCAGGCGTAGGTCTCGTTGGTGTGCCAGTGCTGCTCGAAGTCCTCCTGCGGCGACTCGCTGAAGAGGCCCTCCACGGAAGCTGCGTCCACCCAGTCAGTGAGGAAGGGCCCCTGGCCCCACGTCTCGACGACGTTCCCCTCGAAGCCGTGCGGGACGAACTGTGCGGGCGGCAGCTCGAAGAGGAAGCCGTCGTTGTCCCAGCCCCAAGAGAAGGCTTCGAAGGCCTCGCGCTGCCCGGAGAAGAAGGCGAGGGCCACGGAGACGTCGGAGAGGACGGCGCGCCAGACGTACCAGCGCTCGAAGTCCTCGCAGGACTCCTCCGGCACACCGAAGTCCGCCAGGGCTTCGAGGCGCGTCACCGCCGTCAGCGTCCAGTGCGCAGCCTCGCCGGGCCGAGCGCCCGCGTCCTCGAAGCTGGGGTTGAGGAGGGCCATGTCAGAGCATTCCCCCGGTATCGCCGTCCTGGAGCGTGACGCTGCCCAGCACCGGCAGCTCCCGCACCGTCAGCTTCACATCCGCGGGCAGGCCGTTGAGTGCCAGGTCCATTCGCGCGTCGCCCAGCTTCCGCACTCCGGGCACATCGCGGATGACGTTGAAGACGTCGGACCAGGCCACTTCCCCGGCGGGGAAGCCCTGGGCGTCCTTGAGGTTGAAGCCGAAGTCGATGCGCGGGTTGGGCGTGCCGTCCGGCTCGCTGACGCGGAAGTAGGCGGCGAGCGCCTGGCGGACGCGCGCGGAGACGTCCTGGGCCGAAGCGCCCTGGCGCAGGAAGAGGCGCGCGGAGACGTCCACGCGCCGGTACACCGGCTCCTGGACTGCCACCTGGAAGGTGAGGGTGCAGGGGTAGACTTCCGTCACCTGCCGCAGCACCTGGGCCTTGAGCGCGGGCGTGGGGACTCCGCCGCCCTGGGGCACCACGTAGAGGATGCCGGCATTCTCCCCAATGGTGGCGTCCTCGTTGGACGTCAGCATGAGGGCGCGCGCTACGCCGGGCAGGCGCCGGGCGTTGATTTCGAAGTCCTCGCGGGAGACGGTGCGCGTCAATGCCCGGAGGCTCTCGGGGGCCAGCAGCTTCGCGGAGGCCACCGTCTGCCTGTCCGCGCCACCCGAGGCGGGGGCGGGGTTGTGGACGGACACCTGCACCGCGTGGCCGTGGGCGTCCCTGAAGCTGCCCTCGACGACGACGAGGCGACCTGCGTCCACGTTGCCCGCCGCGCCGCCGCCCGTCTTGTACACCACCGCCACGGTGCCAGCGGGCGGCAGGCCGTTGGTGCCGTTGCCGAAGCGGACGGTGGCCCTGTCTCCTTGGTCCACGCTGACGAGGAAGTGGGCGTCGGAGGCGCGGGAGTTGAGGAAGGTGTCCACCTCGGTGAAGGCTCCCTGGGCGGTGGACACGCGGGCGGAGCCGTCGAGGTAGGGGGCGAAGTCCAGGTGCGCTTCGAAGTCGGCGAGGCCGCGGGCATCGAAGAGCTGGGTGTGCGTCTTCGAGTGCTCAGCCACAGCGAGGACGCGCGGCGGGTTGGCGCCGGCCGGAATGGTGACGGACGAGAGGAGCTGGAAGCGGACGGCCTCTGTCACCTCCTGCGTGCGGACGACGATGCCGGCGGGGAAGGTGACAGGGGCTGCGGGAGGCTGGGCCACGCGCAGCTCCACCTCGGCCGTGGCCGCCTGGGCACCATGAAGCCGGTAGCCCAGCATGCGCGCCAGGGCGATGACGTTGCGGCGCTGGGTGGCGGTGGAGAGGCGTGACTCACGGGCGAGGTTGTCCTGGTAGAAGCCGAGGACGTCGCCGATGAAGGCGTGCATCTCCAGAAGGACGTTGCCGAAGCTGGCAACGTCGAAGTCCGTCCACTCCGGGAAGACGCTCTTCACGAGCGCCACGAGGCGCGCGCGCAAAGCGTCGAAGTCGCGGTGGGTGTAGTCGGTGGACGCGGGAAGAAGTGGCACGTCGGCGAAGGCCTCCACCGGGAGACAAAGGCCTTGGGCGAGAAGGCTTCGGGGACATCACAGATGGCTGCGGGCGGCGCCGCCGCCGCCGCCGCCGCGGCAAGACAGTGAGTCGGAGGGGACTCGGCAATTCTCCCGCTTCTATGTTTTCTGTGGGGCGGACAGACTCATTGGCGACATGACACTTGCCCTCTTCAGTCGCCGTCCTCGTGGACTTCCTGTTGCCGCTGTTGCTGTCTCCACGCTCGGGCTGGAGGAGGCGCCCCGATTGAAGAGCATCTCCGTCGTCGTCCCTGTTCGTGACAACCCACATGGACTCGCTCGGTTGGGAACTTGGTGGCGAGGACTTGGTGAAGACCAACGGCCGCTAGAGCTCATCGTTGTGGATGACGCCTCTCGGGTGCCTGTTGAGTTCGTGGCTGAGGAGGTTCGCATCCTCCAGGGGGGAGGTCGTGGGCCAGCATGCGCTCGCAACGTGGGGTGGCGCGCAGCGAAGGGGCCGTGGGTGGCCTTCCTTGACTCGGACTGTCTGCCTGCTGCCGGGTGGCCAGCTAGCTTCGCGACAGGGTGGAGGGGAGAGGTAGCTGTCCAGGGTGCCGTCCGTGCGATGGGAACGGACTGGCTGTCGAGTTACTACGAGAGTCAGGGCGTCCTCCGTCCCATGGCTTGGACCGAAGATGGCCGCCCTCAGTACCTCATTTCGGCGAATTGCCTCGTGCACCGGGACACATTGGAGCGCATAGGCGGGTTTGGAGAGCGTTTCCCTCTTGCTGCCGGGGAGGACGTAGACCTGGGCCTGCGGCTGTCTCAGATAGGGGCGTTGAGGTGGTGTGCTGACGCCAGTGTGGCTCATGACTTCGAGCCTTCAATGCGCGCCTTCGTCAGACGCTTTCTCAGGTATGGACGAGGCAATCGAATGCTGGCGGAAGGGCAACCGGAGTCCGCCGGAGATTTCTTCAGCCCGAGACCATTCCTGCCGTTGTTGCGTAGGCCAGAGAATTTTCTGCTAGCTGGGATCGCGTTCGTGGCGCTCGGTGCGGGATGGCTCCTTGGAGGCCACGGCACCAAGCCTCCTTCCAAAGGTTCTCTGTGGGGGGACTGAGAATCATCTCGACCGTGGCCGCCTGGGCGCCGTAAAGCCGGTAGCCCAGCATGCGCGCCAGGGCGATGACGTTGCGGCGCTAGGTGGCAGTGGAGAGTCAGGCCTTGCGGGCGAGGTGTCCTGGTAGAAGCCGAGGACGTCGCCGATGAAGGCGTGCATCTCCAGGAGGAGGTTGCCGAAGCTGGCGACGTCGAAGGCCGTCCACTCCGGGAAGACGCTCTTCACCAGCGCCACGAGACGCGCGCGCAGGGCGTCGAAGTCGCGGTGGGTGTAGTCGGTGGACCCGGGAAGAAGTGACACGTCGACGAAGGCCTCCAGTCGGAGGCAAAAGCCTTCAGCGAGTTACTCTCGGGGACATTGAGTCTCGCCATGCTCCTGTGTCGACCGTGCGTGGTCGTGGCCCAGTCTAGCAATCTGATGCTGCTTGCGATGTGCGCTCGAAGGCTTCGCCTACGTCCTGCGGGAAAACGGCCCCTCCGTCAAATGAGAATGGGCTGAGGTGTGCTTGGTATTTCCAACAGAAACGAGTAGCCACCTGCTAGCCGGCGGTGCAACACCACAGCCCTGTTGCTTAGTAGGATAGCTGGAATGCAGACTGACAAAGTGCGCTCCCCGTTACAGGCAAGCGAAGGTCCCATGACGCAGTTCATAGATGAAGCCCTCGGCGACTGGCTGAAGAAATGGCCGCCTCCGACAGTTCGCCCTCACTTGCTTCCGAGCCTAGTTGAGGAGCCCGACGCAATCGTCCGCGTCGCGGCGGTTCTTTTCTTTGCAAGCTTGGCTACCGAGGAAAAGGAACCAACTCAAGTGGCTGTCGCTTGGCACGCTCGCGGAACCCTCGGCCTCAAAGGCGAACGTGAGCACGATTTGCCTCTGTCGTCTATCTGGAAGAAGGACCCCAATGGTCTCGCGTGGGAGGTACTCCCCTTTGGACGGCGCGTTTTAGATGTTGCGAATCTCGCCAAGACATCGCCTGTCACTGAGTTTGGCAAGTCAATGTTGGTTGTAGGCCAGGAGAGGGGGCAGTTCTACATCGAAGGTGTCGCTCGATTACGTCCACGCTCAAGAGGAGGACGCTCATGGGTGCTCAAAGCGGAGGCGCCTGGTGTTGTCACCATCGAAATTGGCGGCATCGAAGTGTTCCGATATGAAAGAGGCGCGGTTGTACCGTCGCCACCAGATATCTTCAATTCAACTGTTGTAGCTGGCGCCCTCAGCGAGGCATCTCGGGAGCTAATGGGACCTGACTCCGGGCGAACCTCAATGTTCGGCCCAAGCCCAATTGAGATCATCCGCTCCTTGACTGAGTCTATGAATCGAACACAGCACGGCGGGCTTCTTCTATTTCTTCCGTCTGAAATCACCGATGATGACTTGGAGCGCGTCAAGCTCCACGTTGATGATGAAGAGGTTCTGCTCCGCGCGATATCGAAGGTTCACCGCCTTGCCTCTTCAGTTGAGGACGATTTGGCTCATGGTCGCAACTCAGGGGAGGGCGGTGATGTAGAACTTGATGCTGCTCGACAAGAGCTCGATGCCTGGGTCGATGTTGTTGGCCGGTTTAGTGCTGTCGATAACGCCGTTCTCATTGGCCCCTGTTTCCGAGTCTATGGGGCCCAATATGAGGTTGTGTCGGAGAGCGCCCCTCTGATTTACGAAGCCTCCGACGTGTACGGAGCAGCGGGAGCTGTCTACAGGCGGCACCATGGATCACGTCATCGTGCGGCTGCGTCGTTTGTTGAGAAGGAAGAGGGACGCATAGCCATCCTGTCGTCGGCTGACGGCCCGCTTCGTTGCTTTATGAAGGTCGAGGGTAAGGTCGTTATGTGGCCTTTCAGGTTGTGAAAGAGGGTTCGGCTATTCGGCCTTTGGTGCGGTCGCTTTGTCGTATAGATGAGAGGCGTCCACGTGTGTGGTTGGCTCTGTGTATTGAGGCTGATGCGCCCTTGTTGAGCGAAGCCATCCTGTCTCGAGGGTGGTCTCGGGGATGAATTCAGGCCAGGGGGATTCCTACGGTCACGGTCGTGTCTCGCTCGCTAATGCGGACCCTTAGAGTCACCTTGGACGCCTCTTGCTCGACATCGACCTGGACTAGGTGAATGCTATGCAGCCAGCGCACGAGGGCGTCACGGACGTACACGCGCGCCAGCTCCGCCAGCACGGTGTCGTTGTGCTGGTGCCGAAGCCGCGAGAGTCCGGCCCCGAAGCTGGTGCGCCAGGGCAACTCGCCGGTGGAGTGGGGCGTGGCGCCTTCCGTCAGCAGCACCTGCCGCACCTTCGAGGCGAGCAGCTCGGCTCCAGTGCCCGCGGCGAAGTCCCGCTTTCTGTCTCTGCGGAAGGGGACGAGGAGATTCTGGGGGGCCCGACTCATGACGCCTGCCTCACGGAATGGGGATGGCTGCGCGCACCTGCTGCAACGTGCGGACGATGGCGTCGAGGGGCGCAATGGCTTCTTCCAGCGCGCTGCCCTCAAGGCTGGAGAAATCCGGCACCTGGGGGCCGCCCACCAGCTCCAGGAAGACGTTGAGGAGAACCATGAGCTGGGAGAGGGCGGCCAGGGCCTTGCCGACGTTGACGGCCTCCTGCGCGACGTTGGTCTCTGCGCAGCCGGCAACCGCCAGGAGTCCCGCATCCCCAAGCTGGACGGCACGCAGCCGGGCCCGGGCCACGCTCGACAAGCGCAGTTGCAGGTGGAGGAGCTGGCCACGGGCATGGCCCAACTCGCCCAGGACGATGTCGATGACGCCCACCACCGTGTACGGCACTGAGAGCTGGGGGACGAGGCGGAGCAGCTTGGACACCTTCTCAGCCAGATTCGGCAGGGCTGCGGCGATGGCTGTCGGATCCGGCGGAGGCCCCAGCGCGTCCGGGATGGTCTTCACGACTTCGACGAGGGCCAGCACCGCGCCAATGATGTCGAAGAGGGGCGTGAGCGGCGCGAGTGCCGGCTGGACAGCCTGCAGGAGCTGGTGGTGCTGCAAGGTGGCGCCGCCAGGCAGGGTGAGGGTAGGCGCCTCGGGAAGCGGGGGGATGTGGATGCAGATGGGCAGCGCCATGGGCTTCCTCAAATCGGCTCGGCGATGGGGCGCACGACGCGGCCGGCGATGGTGACCTGGGCTGCCTCCAGGGAGATGGCGCCCACCGCGCGCAGAGTGAGGGCGGTGGTGGCTTCCAAGGTGACGGTGTTTTCCTCTGCGTCGAAGGTGAGGCAGTCGCCCGTCTTCCTGTTGGTGAGCTTCAGCTTGCGGTGGCCCGCGGACTCATCGAGTTCGACGCGGAACGTGGGCGTGGCGAGGACGCGGTTGTCGGGCGGAGACACCTGGGCTTCTTCGGGCACCTCGCTCTGTCCGCCCGGCTTCCCCCAGTGCGCGCTGAGGTAGTAGGGGGTGTCGATGTCGCCTTGGTTAAAGAAGACAGCCACCTCGGCGCCCACGTGCGGCACCGCGAAGAAGCCCGTGTCCTTGGCGCCGCCCCCGGAGGTGCCCAGGGGCCAGGCCCAGGCGGACTCGGGCTCGAGGACACCGGGGATGCACACGCGGACGCGGCTGAGCTGCTCCCCGTCGTCGCGGCTGGTGACGTAGCCCACGTACATGCCGAGCAGGCGTGTGTCGTGGGCGAGGATGTCGTCGTCGAAGGTGCTCATGGTGGGCTCGCTACCTGGGGAGACTCATTCCGGCTTCGGGGTCCTCGACACCGATGGGTTGCCCGTCACGGCGGTACTCGATGTACCGGGCGCCGGTGTCCCGCTCGAATGCCTCCACTTCCTTCAGCGCCCCAGTCGTCTTGGGTGCGCTGGTGTTGGGCTGTCCACCCTGGGGCTGGCCCTGCTTCTCGGCGCTGGCTTGCTGACGCTGCCCCGTGCCGTCACGCGACAGCTTCAAGTCGGTGGTGTAGCCGGAGGAGGAGAGGACGTGCTTCGCCTCGGTGACGTAGTACTTCCCGGACAGGAAGCTGGAGATGCCGCGCACCTCCACGACGGACTTCGCGCGCAAGCTGGGGTTGCCCACTACCTGGAGCGACAGCTTCACGGTGCCGGCCTCTGCGCGTCGGAAGCGGGCCTCGGATTCGCGCTGGGCTTGAGCAGGTGTCGATGCCGAAGTGGGCTGGACGCTGGTGGTGCTGTTGCGAAGCTGCAGCGACGTGGTGCCCGTGCGCTTGTCAACCACCTCGAGGAAGTCCGCGAGGGTGGTGCGCTCCACGGTGCCACTGCTCGCCTGGGCTTCGATGTTCTTCTTGGACATGGCGTCCCGGCCACGCACGTCCACCTTGCCCACTCGGCGGCCCAGCTCCGACTCGACGTTGACCGAGAGGATGTCGCCCAGGCCTGAGTCGGCGTACCACCACAGCACATGGGTGGGCGCGGCGGCCTGGTTGCGCGGGCCGAAGGTGAGGCCCCTGTCGTCGACGTGGAACTGGAACTCCTCCCGCGCGGCCAGGCGCCGGAGGAACCTCGCGTCCGTCTCCCCGGCCTGGTGGATGGTGTCGAAGGACTCGCCGGTGTCCTCGACGTGTGCGGAGTCCTCCTCGTAGCCGTGCTCGGCGGCCACCTCGCGCACTACCTGGGCGCGCGTCTTGCCCTTCCAGGTGCGCGTCTTCGCTTCGCGGTGCATGAGGGCGCTGAGGGCCTGTCCCTCGACGGTGAGCACCTGAAAGCCCTTCAGCTTCTTCACCACCACTCGCCGCGGAGGCGCCATGAGGCCTGGGTAGCCCCAGGACACCTCCAGCACCGCGCCGCCCACCAGTTCCGCCCTGTCGAAGACGGACAAGTCAAAGTTGTCCAACTGGAGGGACAGCTTGTCGGCCTTCGTCGCGGAGTCCTCGAAGGTGAGGCCGAGGACGCGGCCCTCAAGGGAGAGGGGCTCACCGCCGCGGGCCCGCTCGTGTGCCAGCAGCGTGAGGCGCACGCCAGGCGCAGTCCTGTCGAGGGGCCGCGTCACTCGCTGGCCCTCCGCCGCTGCTCGCTGAGGATGACGTCGGTGAGGACGCGCAGCGAGGGGATGTAGACGCGCCGCCCCGCCTCCAGCTCCAGCGTCGCGTCGATGATGGGCTCCGGCTGGAAGTCCGCAATCGCCCACCAGAAGCCGCAGGCGCGCGGGAGGGGCGCGAAGTAGCGGCCGGCCAGCCCCCAGAGGGAGTCGCCCTCGGCGACGAGGTGGACGCGCGTGTCCGCGTGCGGCTGGAAGCCGTAGGGGACCCTCTCGCTGAGGAAGAGGTGGCCAGCCTCGCCCCGGAGGCCGAGAGAGAAGGAGTAGCGGCTGCCGGCGTGAGGGGCCACTACGGCACCTCCTGGCGGAGCTGCTCGGAGGTGACGCGGGTGTCCAACACCTCCTCGAAGGTGACGGTGGCGGTGTAGACGAGCACGCGGCCGTCGACGGCGAGCTGGCGGTACTGGAACTCCACGCTGGCGACGACGCACTCCACGGTGAGGACGCCGGGCCAGAGGACGAGGACGCGCGGTGGTGCCGTCGCCAGCACGCCCTCGGTACCGGCCGGGGGCACGGTGAGAGCGCGGACGAAGGCGCGGAACGCCATGACGCTGGACGTGTCGGCCTGCTGGGCGGCGAAGAATGCGTCCAGGTAGAACTCGACGCCCGAGAGCTGCCGGTTGGAGGTGCCCTGAAACTGGAGCACCTGGTGGGAGAGGCCCGGCACGGCCAGGCGGTTCCAATTCACCTGAAGCTTCTCGGTGAGCTGCGTGGGGTTGAAGAGGCAGTCCATGGCCTCGCCGGTGAGGACATTCACCAGCACGCAGCGAGGAGGTCGGGCGAGGCCAGCAGCGAAGGACACGTGGGGCCTGCCTTTCAGTAAGACGCCATGGGGGAGAAGCTGCGGGAGGCGGAGTCCCTCTCGGCGCGCGCCGTGGCCTGGGCGAGCACCTCTCCGTCCACCTGGACACTCACGAGGACGGGCGCGGCGGGAGGCGCGTCCGGCTGCGAAGAGAGCACCTCCGCCTGGGGCAAGGAGGCCTGGAGGGCGGCCACTGCTGGCATGGACGAGGACTCCAGGGGCCACTCCACTGACGAGGAGGAGTCCACCGAGGTGACGGGCCCGGCGGCGGTGCCGGTGGAGTCCTTGAGGCCGAAGGCGACTGACAAGTCCCGGTGGAGGCTGAGGCGGGCCGTCCGCAGGGACTGCTGCAGGCCCGTGTCCTTACCGAAGAGGCTCGCCACTGCGTCCACCACGCCCAGAATGGTGCCCACCAACTCCAGGAGGACGCCGGAGATGGCGTCCACGACGCCGAAGACGATGAGCTTCAGGCCCGTCCACGCCTCGGCCCAGTTGCCGGTGAGGGCTCCGCTCAGCGTCAACACCACGCCCCAGAAGACGTCGATGATGCCGGAGAAGGCCGCCAGGGCCGCGTTGAGGATGCCCCCCACCACCGACACCACGAGGGAGACGGCGGACACCAACACGCCAATGACGGTGGTGATGTTGCCGATGGCAAACCCGAGGGCTTCCCCCATGAGCGTCCACCCACTGGTGCCCTGCTGCACAGCGGAGGTGGTGCCAAAAAGGCCCGAGAGTGCCCCGCCGAGGACGCGGCCCAGGTGCGCCAGGCTGCCCAGGAGGACGTCGACGCCGGCCTTCATGTAGTGCCATTGCCCCGCCAGGCCTTCCGCCACCTCTGCACCGGCCGTCATGCCCATGACGACGAAGTCGAAGACGCGGGCGAGGGCGCGTCCCACCGTGGCCCCCGCATCGCCGAAGGCGGCGAACTTCGCGGCGGCGGTGGCCGCGTCGTCCCTCTCGGACAAGAAGCCCATGGCCTCGCCCACCCGTTGCAGCGTCGCTTGGAAGGCGTCGAGGGTGGGCCGCGCTGCTTCCAGGCCGGCCGAGAAGCCGTCGGCGAGGCCCGAGAAGAAGCTGTGGATGCGATGGCCCCACAGGTAGAGGTTGATGAGGAAGTCCTTCAGGCCGGCGTTTTCAGCGCGGCCCAGCTCCTCGCGCACAGCGCCGGAGAAGCCGCCGTCCTCGAAGAGCTGGACGAGGCCGCGGAAGGCGAGCGTCACCTGCTCCTGCACACGCCGCGCGAAGTCGCCCAGGCCCCCGAGGTTGTGACGGAAGGCGTAGGCGAGGCCGGCCACGGCGACGCCCAGGAGGACGACAGCGCCCACGGCCGGAAGCACCGTGGCCAGGAGGCCGCCCAGTGTGAGGCCCAGCACCTTGAGGCCCACCACCATCAGCGCCAGGCTCACCTGGCCGGAGATGACAGCGCCGACGAGGGCGATGACACTCCCGGCCGCCAAGGTGAAGGCCGCGAGGACGCGCTTCACCGGGCCAGGCAGGGCCTGGAAGACACCCAGCACCTGATTCACAGCGTCGGCGACGAGGGCGACGAGGGGCTTCAACACCTCGTCGAACGGCCCCCCCAGGACGATGGCCAGCGCCGTCATGCGTCCGGCCAGCAGCTTCTTCTGCCCCTCGTAGGTGTCCAACATCTGCTGGCGGAACTTCTCGGCTGTCCCGCCTGCATTCGTGAACTCATCGCGCAGGTACTCAAGCGCCGCGGCACCTCGGACGACTTCGCCGGTTTGCTTGCGAACGCCGTCGGTGAGCTGCGTGAGGATGGCGTTCACACCGCCGAGCGCCTCGCGGCCGAATGTCTTCAGCAGGAAGGCGCTGCGCTGCGCCTCCGTCATGCGGCTGAGGGCTGGGGACAGCTTGTCGAGGATGCCGAGGAAGCTGAGGAAGTTGCCGCCAGCGTCCGTGACGGCGACCCCGACGCCGCGCAACCGCTGCTGCACCTCCGGGTCCGCCATGCGCTCCATGGCGACGGCCACGGCGGTGGACGCACGCTCCACGCCAGGGACGACATTCTTCACGAGGCCCAGGGCGATGAGCGTCTCGGGCAGTTCCTGGTTGAGTGCCTGCGCGCCTCGGGCAGCGGTGCCCAGGGCCAGGGGCAGCTCATTGGCGCTGAGGGCGAAGACGTTGACGGCCTGGAGCATCTGGTCGACGGAGAGGGAGGCCTTGTCGGTGGAGATGCCGAAGGCCTTCATCGCCTGCGACGCGAGGCCGGCCGCACCCTGGGGCGTCAACTCCCCCAGCGAGCCTCCGGCCAAATCCAGGACGGGCTCCAGCAGCTTCATGGCCTCTGCGGCGGTGAAGCCGGCCTGGGTGAGCTCGCGCAGGCCCAGCACGGACTCGGTGGGTGTGAATTGCGTGGAGAGGCTTGCTTCGAGGGCGGCGTCACGTAGCTGCCGCAGCTCCTCCGCCGAGGCGCCGGAGACGGCGGCCACGCCCGCCACGGCCTGCTCGAACTCACCGGCGGCGTTGGCGAGGGACAGCGACGCGCCGATGGTGACGGCCCCCGCGGTGAAGAGGGCCATGGCGATGCCGAGCCGCTGGAAGGCGCCCTCAATGCGCGCGGTGCCCAACCCCACTCGCTTGTCCAGGCGCGTGAAGTTCACCTCGAGCTGGGTGAAAACTCCGGAAGCCAAGTCCCTCGCCGTGAAGACGAAGCCCAGGCCGAGGTTGTTGAGCACGCGCTACCTCCGCTTCGCGGACTTCTCCAAGGCCCTCGCCTCGCGACTGCGTTGCTGGCCGATGCGCTCGAGGAGCCAGTCCCTGTCCGAGGTGGGCAGCTCCAATGCGTCGCCGAGGGGAGCTGCGAGGCCGCTGCCGCCGTGCTGGTGCCAGCACAGGTTGAAGAGGCCCTCGCGCCACATCTCCAGCGTCACGCCGGGGAAGAGGTGGAGCGCTCCCGGCGCCTCGCTGTCCGCTGCGTCCCCGGGAGGAAGAAGCCCCGGTCGAAAGGGAGCTCCACCTCCTGGCGCATGAAGCACTCGGGGCACTCGACTTCGAGCGTCGTGTCCACGCCGCAGTCGACGGCGTCAAACTCGTCGACGAGGTAGTCGGCGTCACGCAGCGTGAGGTCCTCGAGGAAGCGGCGCTTGTCACGCGCATCCACGCCGTCAACGTCCAGCACCCGGTAGGCGAGGACGGAGGACAGCAGCTTCTCAGGCGCCGCGCGCTGGAGCTGCGGCAGCCGCCGCTCGTCCTCTCCCGTCAACAGCCTGAAGCGCACGCGCTTTCCGGCGTCGGGCAGCGTCGTCTCGAAGCGGTTGCCAGCCGTGAAGGCCGCGCGGCTGGCGTCCGAGAGGGCGCGCACCGGGAGCTGCGTCAAGTCCAGCTCCCAGTCGATGCGGGCTCGGCAGGAGGCAGCCTGACAGGGGACGGCGAAGACGTACTCGGGGCCGTAGGTGAGGACGCGCACCTGAAGGAGGGCGAAGAAGCGGTCTCCCTGCAGCACCTGGCCCCAATCCACCTTCCCATCGGCGAAGGCGTAGGGGCCCGCCTCCAGCAGCTCTTCCCAGCACGCGGAGAGCAACTCGTCCACCTGGCCGCCGCTCTTCGCCAGCTTCCTGTCCGCGAGGACGCGCTCTTCCCGCACTCGCATTCCCCGAATACGGCCCGTCAGCCCCGAGGGGCATGAGATGATGTCCGCCATGTCGTCCTGCCTCCGGGAAGGACAAAGGCATCGGACGGCAAATCGGGGACATCGACTACTTGGCGAGCAGCTCGCGAAGGGCGTCGAGGCTATTGCGTCCCTCTTCCCGCAGCTCTTCGACGAGCGACGCGTTCAGGAACACGTCACCCCAGGTTGAGCCTCGGGCGGGGAACCGGCGGCTGATGTCCTTGGCGTTGAGCCACAGGAGTTCTTGTGTGCTGGAGTTGAAGAGCATCAGGAGGGCGTTGGGACGTTTGCCCAGGGCCGCGATTCCTCCACGGATGTTGTTAAAGCTGAGGCTGCTCTTGACCTGAATGTCGTAATAGCGTGGACCAGCGGGGTGCTCGACGCGAATCACAGCGTCGATCCCCTGATCATCAACGACCGTCAGGTAGCAGTCGAACCCGGCCTGGGTGAGCATTCCGATGACTTGCAGTTCAGCAGCCTTGCCTCGACGAGTACGCATGTTGGGCATGCGCGAGCATGAGGCTCCTACGCTTGGTCAAGTCAACTCGAAGAAGTCGTAGGTGAGGGTGACGGACTCGATGACGTTCTCGTCCGACTCGTTGTCCCACTCACCCGCGACGAACTTCACCGGCCAGGCCCGGGAGAGGCTCCACCGACGCAGCGTGGTGCCGTCCCTGTCTTGCTGGACGATGTCGAGGTTGCGCTTGTAGAGGCTGTCCGGCAGGCCCAGGCCGCTGGTGGTGTGCACGACGTCCTGGAACCAGTCGAAGAGTTCGTGGTCCTGCGTGGCGCCGCGCTCGAGGGTGACGTCGGAGAAGGTGAGGCGCCCCGGGGACTTGTTGGGGATGAGGCTGCCGCCCTCGAAGTATTGGACGTTGGCGACCTCGACGGACAGCTCGGAGCACTTCTGGAAACCGGAGTGCCCGAGGCCGTCAGCCTCACAGAGGAACTTGAAGCGCTTATGGAAGCTGCGCGGCTGTCCGATGATGGCCATGGCCAGGCTCCTTACAAGCCCGCCGAAGCCAGCTCGGCTTCGAGGGCGCGGGTGTCCTGGGCGATGCGCAGGACGATGAACTCGGCCGGCTTGTTGGTGGCGAGCCCGATGCGCGCCACCAGTTTGCCGGCGAAGACCACGGACGGCGGATTGAGCGAGTCCGAGACGTCGACGAAGAAGGCCTTGGCGGGCTCCTGGCTGCGGAAGGCCCCGTTCTTCATCTGCGCGAGGAGGAAGGCGGCAATGGAGCGCCGCACCTGAGCGCGCAGCCCCTCGGTGTTGTTGCGGTGCCTCGCGAACTGCAGGCCCGACTTGAGGCTCTTCTCGATGAAGGACACCCCGCGCCGCTCGGCGACGTAGGGGAAGTTGCCGCTGGCCTTCAGCGTGCGGCTGCCGTCGATGAAGCGCGGCAGGCCAGGCCCCGTGGTGAGCGGGTTGATGCGGCGTGGGTAGACGATGTCCCGCTTCTTCTCGTCGAGGCACTCCTTGGACTCGAAGCCCAGGACGCCGAACATGCGCCCGGATTCGATGCCCGCGGGCGCTTCATACACACCACCGGGGCGCGCGCCGTCGTTGCGCGCGAAGACGCCGGCGATGATGCCGGAGGGCGGGATGACGAGCTGCTCCAGGTTGCCGAAGACGCCGCGGGCGGGATTGAGCACCTTGACGCGGGGCCAGTAGAGGGCCGCGTGCTCAGAGAGCCCTTCGAGGGCGGCCTCCTGCGAGACGTAGGAGACGATGTCCGTGGCGCTGTAGCCCGCGGGCGAGTCGAGGACGGCGAAGACGAGGCCGTCGCGCGCCACCTCGCAGTAGCGCACCATAGCGTTGTGGACGGCGGGCGTGGCGCGCCCAGGCACCAGGAGGAGGGAGAGGTCCTGCACTTCGTCGAGCGCGTAAAAGGCCGCTCCGGCCGGCCTCGGAGCCGATGAAGTCCGTGTCGTCCAGGCCGACGAGGCCGTCCGCGCCGCCCGAGAGGGCCACCGTCTGCTCGTCCGGAAGCGCGTCCGGTTGCACCATGAAGGCCCGGACGTAGGTGGAGCCGGTGCGCTCGTCATTGAGGACGCGCTCGACGTAGCGTGCGTCGCCCCGGGCCGAGGAGAGGTTGGGGAAGGACTCGCGGTAGGCGCCGTCCTCGAGGACGAGGACGTCGAAGGTGTCGGGAGCGCCATTCGTCGGGAGCCGCACCTCCACCTCGAGGCGGTTGGCGTAGGCGCCTGCATCCCTGGCCTCCAGGTGGAGGACGTCGGTGGCGCCGGAGGCGTCGCCCGTGTGCAGGAGCGCGTCGAGTCCGAGGCCGAAGCCCGCGTCTCCCTGCACACGCAAGGAGGCACCAGCCCCCGTGGACTGGGTGAGCAACTGCAGGGCCCCCAGGGAGGACGGTGCCACGCGGACACCCGCCACCGCCGCCTCCACGAGGGCGCGCACCTCGGCCAACTCGACAGCGCGCAGGCTCTGGACGTTGCCGCTCCCCACCTGCGGGCCGCCCGCGAAGCCGAAGACGGTGTTGGCCACCGCGTCGCCCACCTCCAGGCGACTGGAGGCGCCCTGGGTGTCGCTGGCGATTCTCAGCACACCGGCCTCCACGGTGGCGCGTCCGCCGATGAGTCCCGCGTTGAGGACGGCGGCCACCTCCTGGGCAGTGGCCTGGGTGATGTCGCCGAAGTCCTCCTCGCTGAAGGGGATGAAGACGTCCCGGCCATCGTCGACGCGCACCCGGAGCGACTGCTCGGCGGTGAGGGTGTAGGGGCCGGGGCGGCCCGCGGAGACGGAAGCCGCGGTGCCGGAGAAGACGACGTCCACCGCCTCGGCGCCGTTGGCGGACACCTCCAGGCGCTGGCCGTTGGCCAGGGTGAAGGGGGGACGCAAGGTGCCGCGCACGACGGCGGGCGTGGGCCCGCCGCCCGTGGTGAGGGCTGCCGCAGCAGGCGTGGCCGTGTGCGACTCGGGGTTGGACGCGTCCTCGTAGTGGACGGTGCGCACCGCCCAGAAGTGGCTGCCGCCCTGCTCGAAGAAACCCATGGCGGCGAGGGCCAGGTCCGAGTCCGGCGTGAAGCCGCCGAAGGTGGCCTGGTACTCCTCGAAGGAGGTGCACAGCACGGCCTGGCCGATGGGGCCGCGCTCCGCCAGGCCCACGGCCCCCACGACGGAGGTGGGCGCTGAGGGGATGCCACGGACGCGCGGCTCCTCCTCCTCCACGACGACTTTCGACGACAGCAGTTCACGACTCACGAGGCACCTCGCTTCTTGCGGGACACGCGCGCCGACACCTCCGGCGCGGCAGAGGGGGGCGACGACGGCGGGGCCGTGGGGGCTTGCCGCTTCAGGGCGATTTCGCCCCGGCGAATGGCAGCCGCCACCGCGGGCACGGAGAGCGCGGCCTCGGGCACGTCCTCTAGAGAAACACCCGTGGCCAGGGTGAGGGAGGAGGGCAGGCGCCGGCCGCCACGGCCTGGTTGCACGCTGCAGGCACACTCGCCGCGCGCGACGCAGTACGACTCATGGGGCAGGAGGAAGGTGGCGAGCCTGCCCAGGGCGTTGGTGAGGGTGACGCTCAAGAGGTGCCTCCGGAGAGAGAGTCCGCTTCGAGGTGGGTGCCGGCGACGGCCTTGCCGATGTCGAGGGGCAGGCCCTCGTCCACGTCGAAGCCGCGCACGAGGAATCCCCAGGTGAAGGCGCGCACGTCGTCGCGGCTGCCGAGCTGCGTGCGCGCCTCGCCGTCCGCGTCCATTTCCCAGCGGACGGTGCCGCGCGAGGCGTCCTCCGTGTCCCGGGCCATGGAGAGCCAGCGGTTGCGGTTGAGGAAGGTGGCCACGGCGGCCATGAGGTTGAAGAGTTCGGCGGTGCGCTCGGAGGCCACCGTGAGGGTGAAGGCCAGGTCCACCGTGTACGCGGGGCGCCTGCGCACCAGCTCCGCGCCGGAGGGGCCCTGCACGACGTCCTCGTGCAACACATTGGTGGAGTAGCGACGACTCTCGCGCATCGTGGGGCCTGACAGCACCACGGAGGGCAGCGAGGCCATGGCGATGACGTTGAGGCCGTCTGCCACCGTGTCGTCGTAGTCGACGGAGACGCTGGCGCTGACGTTGGCCACCACCTGGCGCTTCAGCTCGCGCAGCAAGGTGCGCACGAGGCGGGTGAGGTCCGCTTCCTTCGCGACGCGCGGGCGCAGGTAGCGGTACGCCCCCGAGAGGACGGCGGCCTCGCCTGGAATGGGGCGTCCGTCCGCGGAGAGGTTGAGCAGCTCCACGTCGATGGTGCCCGCCTCATGGGGCGGCGTCCTCACGTCGACATGCGAGGCGCCCGACTGCTGGCGCACGGAGATCACCTCCGCGCGCAGTCCGCCCAGACGCACGGCCACCCGCGCGGCGAAGCCCGTCCCGGCGAGGCGGAGAATGTCGCCGCCGCTGGTGGGCCCCGAGGAGGGCGTCACGGAGGTGAGGGAGGGGACGGCCATTACCCGTGCCCTCCGAGGCCCAGCTCCTTCGCGACGCGCGCGAGGAAGCGGCGGCTGGCGCCCTGGCGAAAGCGTGCGAAGGCCGGCCGCAGGAAGGGCCGCGCGGGCGTCTGCGTCACAATGACGCCACGCCCCCTGCCGCTGTTACGCGACTGGCCGGCCAGGCCGGCCTGGCGCAGCAGCGCGAAGAGGTAGCGCCGCATCTTCGGCGTCATGGGGATGACGACGGGTGGGCCCCCGTACTCCTGGAGCTGCGCCACGTCGACGAGGGACTCGCCGTCTGGGCTCTTCGCGGTGCGCGACACGCCGATGAAGGCCTCGTCGCCCTCCACGACGACACTGATTGAGTTGCGCAGCGCGCCCGAGACGAGGAGGGCCTTCGTCCCGCTGAATCCCGCGAGCTGGCGCGCCGCGAGCGTGAGGGGCGAAGGCGGGCGGAGTGGCTCGCCACCTGGCGCCTGTTGGGTGAGGCCCTGCACCACCTCCTTGCGCAGGGCGTGCGCCTCCTGGCGCAGGGCCGTCTGCAACGCCCCTTCAAGGCGCGACGAGCCCGCCGCCAGCAGTTGGCGGGCCCGTGCCCAGTCTCCGGTGCGCGAGACGGCCATGGACGCCTCAGCCCTGCTTGGCCCGCAGGTGGGGGACGTGCGAGTTGAGCCACTCCAGGGCCACGTGTGTGGCCTCACTCACCACGGCGCCGTGGCGGACGGACACCGAGGTGAGGGCCAGGGTGTGGGCGGTGACTTCCACGTCCTCCGGTCGGCAGCCGTAGTGCTTGAGGCCCTCGGCGATGGGGCGCACGGCGGGCAGGGTGCCGTAGCGCCAGTAGTGCAGCTCCAGGTTGCAGGTGTACGCCTCGGCCTCGTAGCGGGCGCGCGAGGAGGCGCTGGTGAGGTAGGCCAGCTCGTAGCTGGGGCCCTCCTCGTCGTGCTGGACGACATGCTGGTGCTCGTGGACGCACACCACCACCTGGGCCCACAAATCCCAACCCCCCTTCGGCACGCCCACCTCGAAGGGCAGGTAGACGGTGCGGCCCACGGTGGTGGCGTACTTCTCCAGGAAGCGCTGCCTGTCGAGGATGCCCATGCGCTGCAGCGCATGGGCCGCAAGCTGCATCTCGAGGGAGTCGGCCTTGTTGGCCGTCTTGGTGCGCAGGCGCGTCTGCATGTGCTGGTAGAAGGCCCACACCTCGGCGGGTTGAATCTCGCCGCGCTGGAAGAGAGTGCCCACGCCGGGGAGGGCCTGGAGGTAGCCCTTCACAGGACACCGCCTTCCTCGACGCCCGCGTCGACGGTGCCGGCGTCCACGGTGGTGGGCAGGCACGTGTGGCCGGTGACGCCCTCCTCGTTGACGTAGGCGCAGGTGAAGGCGGCGTTGCTGTGCTCGCTGACGGCGTCGCAGTCGGCCAGCACCTGCCAGTTGCCGTCGCCGTTGCAGATTTCGGCGACATTGCCGGCGCAGCGCGTGGACACCGGCGCGCACCCGTCCGGCGCGCGGCAGCGGGTGAGGAGGGCGGTGGCGAGAAGTGGGGCGAGTAGCAGTGCTTTCACGTGAGTCCTCGGGCTTGGGGCCTGTCGTTGAAGGTGACGAGAAGGAGGTTTCTGCGAGGCCTCCGGCGGTGGAGTCCGAAGCCCGTGGGGCGCGCCTCCGTGACGTACAGCCCGGGAGGCGTCCTCACGGCCTGCACGAGTGCGCCCATGACGTCGTAGAGGCCCCCCAACCTGTCGCTGGGGCGAATGAGGGCATCCCCAGTAGCGGCGTCGACGAGGCCGAGGCGCTCCAAGTCGCGGAAGTGGAAGACGAGCTCGAAGCTCGTCCTGGGGCTGTTGCCGGAAGGGGCCATGCGCAATGACTCAAAGGCATCCGGCTCCACCTGGCAGGGGACACGCACGGGCGGAAATTCGCGACGGAAGGCTTCGGCCAGGCCGTCGTCGTCCGCGTCCACCAGCACCGGCTCGCGAAAGTCCGCGTCGTACCCGTTGGCATGGGGGCCCGGGCCAGGGGCCGCCATGGCGGCGGTGTCCAGGCGGTGCAGCTCAGCCAGGAAGGGGAAGATGAGCTTGCCCCGCATTAGACGGCCCCGGGCAAGGAGGGCTTCACGTAGGGGGCGAGGAGGGTGTCCACCTCCGGCTCTCCGGTGAGAGGCCGCACCGCGGGGCGGACAGTGTCGAGGCGGTAGCTCTGCTCGCGCGTCCTCTCCTCCACCACGCGCCAGCGCGTGCGCTCCTCCAGGGACGCTTCGTCCGCCAGGGGCGAGAGGCTGCGCAGGACGAGGAGCATGCAGGCTCGGCGGATGGCGGGCGGCGTGCGCCCCTCGGGCGTCCCGTCCGCCTCGGTGTAGCCCCAGCGCGCGCCCACCGTGACGTTGCCCTCGCCACGCGGGAACACGCCATGACGGAAGGTGAGGCGAGGCCCGTCGAAGCCTGGGCCCACCGGAGCGCCCACCACCACCAGGCGCTCCTTGGAGAAGGACACGTCCGCCCCGTAGAGGGCCAGGCGGTAGAGGCGGATGGGCGGCACCGGCAGCCAGAGGGACGGGGTGCCGCGCCCGTCGAAGTGCAACGTCGCCGAGCGCGGCTCGAAGTGCCACCCCGTCACCTTGTCGATGGTGCGCGTCGCCTCGTCGAGGAGGACGGCCAGGCGGGTGTCGCCCGCCATGGCCGGTGTGACGCCCTCGGCGCGCATGTCGGCCACCGTGGCGTACACGTCAGTCCTTCTCCCGCTTTGCGCGGCGCGTGTCCTTCTCCTCGCTGGCCTTCGGGAGGTCCTCCGTCGTCAGCGTGCCGGCGGGCCGCGCCGCACTCAGCTTCAGCTCGTCGCTGGCGTTGCGCTTCACCTTGGCCTCGTCGGCCTCGGTAGCGTCGAGGGACTTCGCCTCGGCCTCCGTGCACACGTCGAAGGCGAGCGGCGAGTAGGTGTCGCCGGGCAACTGGTGCACGGTGCGCAGGTAGTCCCCCACGGGCTTCTCCACCCGGTACCAGCCGCGCTCTTCCTGGAACTTGATGCCGGCATACGTGTAGCGCCGCAGCACGTGGCCCCGGCGCGCGTCGTACGCCTTCAGTCGGACGAGATAGGTGTTGTCCATGGTGAGCCTCACAACTGCACGTTGATGGCCTTGGCCGTGCCCGACTCCTCGGCGAACTTCGCGTCGAAGCGCAGCGTGGCCACCACCTTCAGCGTGCCCTCGGAGATGTCGCGCGCCGACTCGATGCGAATCTGCCGCCAGATGCCGACGTGGATGTTCTTGGGGTTGGTCAGCAGGATGGCCGTGCGGTCATTCGTCGCACCGAGGTTCTCCGGCCAGAGGGGGATGGGGCGCACCGGGACGCCCGAGTAGAGGACCGGCGCGTCGCCCTCGAGGAACTTGTCGCCGACAGCAGTGGCCCGCTCCGCCAGCGTGCTGCGGTAGTCCAGGTCCGCGTCGACGCTGGTAAGAGGAACCCCATACTGCTTTTGTCACGGAGGTGCTCCGAGGGCAGCGACTTGAGCAGGTCGCCGAGGACGTCCTTGCTGATGGGCGCGCCGGCCGCATCCACGACGTTGCTGGTGGCCTGCTTCAGCACGCCATCCATCGTGGCGAGGAAAGGGTCCGCCGAGGCCGTGTCCCCGTTGACGAGGATCTCCTCCATGTCGCGGCTGATGGCATCCGCGAGCATCTCCATGAGCGTCTGCCGCAGCTCGCCGCGCTCGATGGAGTCCTCGAGCACTTCGTCGCTGAGCCTGACTTCGCCCTTGAAGAGCTTGGCATCCAACTCCACCTGGGAGAGGTCGGGCTTCACGCGCTGGGCGGCGGGGACGGCGGTGGCCTCCTGGCCCGGGCGCAAGATTCGGCTCCCGAACTTCAGCTTGGAGAACTGCTGCTTGGGGGCCGCCATGGGGACGACGGTGCACTGCTGCAGCAGGACGGATTGCTTGATGAGCAGGCGCAGGAATTTCTGCGCCTGCGCGGGCTGGAGGACGCCTCCGCCGGCCGTGAGGTCGGAGCAGGTCGCCGAGGACGTCCTTGCTGATGGGCGCGCCGGCCGCATCCACGACGTTGCTGGTGGCCTGCTTCAGCACGCCATCCATCGTGGCGAGGAA
>NZ_RAWI01000859.1 GCF_003612125.1 Corallococcus praedator | reverse complement strand
CGACCGCACTCACCCGCCGTCTTCTGTTGGCGGCGTGTGCGGCGTTCGTGGTGCTCGCGTCGGCCGCCGGACCTGCCGTTGCGGCCCCGAGCACATCACCGACCGGCAGCGATGCACCCGGTCTCGGTATCCGCCTCCTCGAGGCACCACTCGCACTGGCGAAAGACCCGCGCGCGCAGAATTACATCGTCGACAACCTCCCACCCGGGACGACCATCACCCGACGCTTCCAGGTGTCGAACAACACCGGTGCACAGCGAGTCGTCTCGCTGTACCCGGGTGCGGCCTCGATCCAGGAGACCGGAGGGTTCGTCCTCGAGGACGGTCGCGCCCAGAACGAGCTCACGTCGTGGATGTCGGTCACACCACGAACGCTCACCATCCCCGACGGACGTGCCGCCGACGCGACAGTGCGGATCGCAGTGCCCCGGACGGCAACCGAGACGGAGCGTTACGCCGTGATCTGGGCGGAGACGTCGGGCGGCACGGCCACCCGAGGGGGCATCTCGACGGTGTCTCGCGTCGGGATCCGGAC
>NZ_RAWI01000858.1 GCF_003612125.1 Corallococcus praedator | reverse complement strand
GATCGATCGTCCCCGTCGTGAAGGGCGACCCGATCGCCCTCTGTCCGCCGATGCGCGACGCGACGATCGTGACCGGACAAAATCCGATCGTCCCCGTCGCGCAGATCGCCCTGAGGCACAGTCAGATCGTCCGACTCGTGACCGCTCTAGTAATCAGTCAGGACGCCCGTTTCGCGTTCTGGTCGCAGGTCGTCACCTCGCTCGATCCGGGCAGCGCGATCAAGCAAATGCCGAAGTTTCTGCCCCCATTCTAAAAGGCGATCCTGTGCCAACAGCTCGCAAATCTGATTCGGCTGAGCTACGAGAGCAGTTTGAGATGGAGGTCGCGCCGATTCGCAAGTCGATCGCGCTGCCAAATGTAGATTCAGCGGATGAGATCGATCCGCTTGCTGCCAACTCGGATGATTCAGAGGGTGGCTCAGATTTGATCTACGGTCGTCATCCGGTGATCGCTGCTTTGGAGGGCGATCGCACCCTAAATCGGATTTGGGTGCTGCCGCGTCTACGCTACGATCCGCGCTTTCACCAACTGCTACAG
>NZ_RAWI01000857.1 GCF_003612125.1 Corallococcus praedator | reverse complement strand
TGCTCGCCCAGCGTCACCAAGTGTACCAGCGCGCCCGCGCCCGTCACCCCGAGCGATGGAGCCGCGACACGCGCGACTGGACGCCCGCGGGCCCCGTGCGCCTCAACCCCTCACCGGAAGTGCAGGAACTGAAACGCATCGGCTGAACCCTTTCACGCGACAACTACCTTGACGCTCACCGTGGGCGGCCTGGCCCGAGAGAGCGTTCCACTCCTTCGACTTAGCGACCTCGAGGGCCTCGAATGCCTTCAGGGTGGCGTCAGCAGCGTTCAGCTCCGTCTCCGCCTCTTCCCACTCCTTCGCCTTAGCATGGGCCAACGCCCGCGCTAAGTAGGTCGCCAGAAGTTCTCTAACAAATCGCGTAGCCAGAAGCCCTCGGCGAGGCAGCCCGCCTTGCGGAGGGCGTCCTGGGCAGAAAGGCCCAGCACCCAGCGGATGGCGGCGCCGACGTGCTGCTCGACCGTGGGGTACTGACGGTTGGCGGAAACGCGTTGCTTCAGGGGGCGCCACAGATGATCCATGCAGTTGAGTTCTGAGCGCT
>NZ_RAWI01000856.1 GCF_003612125.1 Corallococcus praedator | reverse complement strand
GATTTGCTGAGTCTTTTCCTTCATGTTTAATCACCATTTCTAATAGATAAAATCGATCGCGCTCTTGCATTCGATCGATCTTCAAACTGCTGGTTTCTTGCCAGGTAAATCGAGGTCGAACGGCAGAATTATCTCGGTGCAAAAAAATGTAATCGAATAAAACGCGATGCTGTTCCTGACCTTGAGTTTGTCCGAGTCGATCGGTGTAGTAGCGGCGAGCGCGAGAATGCAATTCGATATACCAGTCAGGGTTGCGCCAGCGAATATCTGCAATTAAAACCTCGCGCACCAAGTCATGTGGAAAAATTCCAGTTGACCCTAACTCAATAAACGATAGCTCTCGCAGCCATTCAAATAGCGAATGCACATCGGGCATGTCTAGCATTTTTGCCAGTAAAGTTTCAGTCGTCAGTCGCACCAGAGCGCAAGCTTCTAGAGCGATGCGATGAGCGGGACTGGGCACTTCTTCGACAAATCTTGTTAGCAGTGTTTTCACAACATCTGGCGTAGCATCAGGCTGAAAGAACAGGTCTTGTTTTTGGG
>NZ_RAWI01000855.1 GCF_003612125.1 Corallococcus praedator | reverse complement strand
GGGCGGTAGTATGTCTGTCCCCCCTGTTTGTAGGCAGTAAGGCGAATCTGGAAAATGGATTCAAACCGTTGCTTTGGGCCGGAGATTGACAACGTAACGCCCGGCTGCTCAATCCGAAATCCGGCTTTCTCTAAGGCGGCCGTTGTCTCTGCAACCGTCGTGCTGTCAGGCTGTAGCCTATCTATCTGGTCGGCTGTGGCCGTGGTTTTGGTGACGGACTGGCCCGTGGGCGCTTTGAGCACGACCTGCGCGTACATACGTTCGGTGGTTTCCATAGTCGATCGGAAAAACGGACGGCTGCCGCCACAAGCTGTCAGCAGCAACAGTCCCAGTAAGGAGTAATGATTCATGCACTCGGCAGCTTGACCAACACAACCTCAAAAACAGACAATGAAAAGCGACGTAAACAGACTCGACCTTTAGTCGTTACCGGAACGATCTGAGGGAACAAAGCGCAGCCAGAAGCAAAATTAAATTGGTAGCGTTCAGGCATTTAGCGTAGAAATACGCAATTGTAGCAAACAAGTACTTCGTGCAGAATGGTAC